>JAOXSA010000223.1 GCA_025800245.1 Amphritea sp.
TTCACCGTCTTTCAGGATCACCAGATGGTCAGCCAGCTTCAACGCCTCATCCAGATCGTGGCTGATAAAGATGATGGTTTTATGGAGCTCTTTCTGAAGCTCCAGCAGCAGATCCTGCATATCAGTACGGATCAGCGGATCGAGGGCTGAGATCGAAATCTTCTGAGTCCGATACTGGGGCGAGAAAAACTGTTTGTTAAATTTATAGTTGTTGCAAAGAATTTAAATGAAATTTATGGAGTGCTGAACTGCCTGATTTTTCAGGGGAATCGATCAGCATCAGGGGTAAAGACCCGGGGGTATAAAAATTATTTTAATTAAACTTAAACTATTTAAATTTCAGTTGTCTTTACAGCTGTTCTAGGATGGAGTGAAACGATAAAAACAGCAGGTCTGCAGAGATAACTCAATATGACCCGGCAGTGGCTACCACTACTGCGATTGACGTCCAGAAAGATTGAGAATGTGATAGATCTGTCTGAATCAGGACAGGAGTACTTGTGAAGATAACCAAAGTAACCACGCTGAAGGTGGAAGTACCGTTACAGAAACCACTGATTACTGCGATTCACCGTACCGAGTCGGTCGGCTGTGTACTGGTACGGATCGAAACGGATACCGGTCTGGTGGGAGAGAACTATGTGTTTGCCCTGAACAAAGCCCGGCTACCCGTCTTCGAGGCGATGATAAACAGTCTTGAACCATTCCTGATCGGCCAGAACCCTGTTTATGTTGAAAAGATCTGGGAGCAGATGTGGATTGACTGTAATCCGCTGGGACAGAAAGGTGTGACCATCGGCGCTATTTCCGCGCTGGATACTGCTCTATGGGATCTTATCGGTAAGCAGGCGGGGATGCCGTTGTATCAGTTATTCGGTGCCTGCCGGGATAAAGTCAGAGTCTATGCCAGCAGTGGCTTGTGGTTATCACAGTCTATTGATGAACTGATCGGGGAGGCTCATCAGTTTATTGATCAGGGCTTCCGTTCAATGAAACTGCGACTGGGTAAAGAGAACCCCCGGGAAGATGTTGCCCGTGCTAAAGCGTTGCGTGAAGCCGTCGGTGAAGATGTCGAAATCCTCACCGATGCAAATCAGTCGATGACACCGCGTCAGGCCATTGCTCTGGCCCGACAACTGGAAGAATTTAACATCGGCTGGCTGGAAGAGCCGGTTCCGGCACAGGATCTGGCAGGCCATGCCCGTATTCTGGAGGCGATTAATATCCCCGTCGCCAGCGGTGAAACTGAATACACCCGCTTTGGTATGAAGGATATGCTGGATGCCCGGGCGGTGGATATTCTGATGCCTGACCTGCAGCGCATCGGGGGGCTGACTGAGTTCCGTAAAAGTGCGGCACTGGCATCGGCTTACAATGTACCGGTTTCAACCCATATATTCACCGAGCAGAGTCTGAGTATTGCCGGTTCTGCCCCGAACTGTATCTCTGTCGAGCATGTAGACTGGTTTACGCCGCTCTACAACGAATCGATGCAGATTGAGGATGGCTATATTCTGATGCCACAAGGTCCTGGCCTTGGTTTCACTTTCGATAATGACTTTATCGAGCGGCACAGGATCGACTGAAATACACGCCATTGACTAAGATGCCAGTTACTCCGGTTCCCTGAGATATATGTAACTGGCATCGGTTCTTTTCATGATTTTGTGAGTATCTGTCGGTTTTCTGACCAGAATTGACTCAGTGCGACACCGGCTTGTGCTGCGCAAAGAAACTATCGAACACATATTGACCTGCCATAACATCCTGTCTTATATTCGCCTCCGAATAGTGGTTTCGTATTAATTTACGAATTAAAAGGGAACGCGGTGAAGCAAGTTTTTCTGCTGAGTCCGTGGCTGCCCCCGCAACTGTGAGCGAAGAATCGATGCTCAATAAGCCACTGATGAATACCCTGAGTATTCATTGGGAAGGCGAGTAATCGGTGTTGACTCGTGAGCCAGGAGACCTGCCATTATCCAGTCACCCATTCTTTAACGCGGGGCGCGTAAAAGAGCGGCACACCGTTGAGGTGACACCCAATATGTCCGATCGGGACTGGTGACACTTCGTACGGTTATCCCCATACCTGTGCGCGCGCGTCTGCGTGTTCGTTATTTGCCGGATCGGTTCGTTGTTATGTACGTTCGGGAGTGTTTCAAAACATTCCGGGCGAGCAGTGAAGGTGTATCCTGGATGAACTACAGTAAGAAACAGTTTTTCGGCCTCATTGGATTGAGTGTCGCAGTCGCGTTGCCTGTTGAAGCGCAGAATCTCGAATTAGATGAAGTACTGGTATCTGCAGGCCGGGTACCTGTTGAATCTGAAAAGGTGGGCCGTGCCCATACCGTTATCTCCGGTGAAGAACTGGAAACAAGTCAGATCCGCTATGTTGCTGATGCTCTGCGTCGTGTGCCTGGTCTGGCGGTATCCCGTAGCGGTTCCTTTGGTGGTCTGACACAGATCCGGGTGCGTGGATCTGAAGGTAACCATGTACTGGTGCTGATCGACGGTGTCGAAGTCGCTTCTACCTCCCGTGGCGAATATGATTTTGGTGGTCTGCAGGCTGCAGACATCGAACGGATTGAAGTGCTGCGTGGGCCGCAAAGTGCGTTGTATGGTTCCAATGCAACCTCCGGTGTGATCCACATTATCACTAAAGGTGGTCTGCGAAATGACTACCGTTTTACCGCACAGTCTGAACTGGGCTCTGATGGCACTGAGCTGGGTCGACTGGGTGTGCAGGGTGGTGGCGAGACCTTCGACTTTGCGCTGTCCGGTTCCTATCGCAAAACTGATGGCTTTAACATCTCCTCTCAGGGTGATGAGGAAGATGGTGATAAAAATACCACGCTCAACGGCAAGCTGAACTGGGATCTGTCAGATGACGTGTCTCTGGATCTGAATCTGCGTTATGTCGATCGTGATTCTGATACCGATAATCAGTCCTCCGGTGTGGTCGTGGACAGTGTTGGCAGCTATGTTAAAACTGAAGAGGTGTATGCCGGTGCAGGCCTGAACTGGGCGTTGCTGGACGGTCAGTTTGTACAGAAAACGCAGGCAGAGTTTTCCGAACTGAAGTCTCGTAGTTCAGGCAGTTTCGGTGCTTATGGTAACAATGATCACCGTTATCATCTGAGTCATCAGGGCACTTACTTTTTCGATACCTCTGACGATGCTAAGCACAGTCTGACTGGTGCAGTTGAAGCGGAGCGTGAAACCTATCAGAACGCTTTTCCTACCCTGAACCCATCGCAGCGCGGAACCCGTGAACGGGACCTGCTCGGGTATGCCGCAGAGTATAAGGGGGAGTTCTCCGAGCGACTGTTTGTCAGCACCGCGGTACGTCATGATGATAACGATGACTTCAAAGATGCAACCACCTACAGCGCCAGTGCTGCTTATCTGTGGCCGGACAGCGGTACCCGCCTGCATGGTTCATTCGGTAAAGGGGTAACGAACCCGACTTTCTTGGAACAGTTTGGTTTTATTCCGGCTACTTTCACTGGCAACCCGAATCTCAAACCCGAAGAGAATAATGGCTGGGATATCGGTGTCGAGCAGGCGTTTATGGATGATCTGCTGATTGTCGATCTGACCTACTTTAACGAGCGTCTGGAAAACGAGATAAAAACGCAATCCAATACCGCAATCAACCAGGATGGCACCAGTGATCGTGAAGGTGCTGAGCTTTCTGTGCAGCTGAATCTGACTGACGACCTGTACGTTAAAGGCAGCTATACGTATCTCGAAGCATTTGATCCTGATGGTCAGGAACAGGTACGCCGTCCGATGCACTCCGGTGCGGTCAATGTGGCTTATAGCTTTGATAACCGCAAAGGGAATTTCTTCGTCGATACTATTTTTAATGGTGAGATGCAGGACTCTGATTTCAGAACCTTTCCTTACCCCCGGGTTTCGCTGGATAGCTATACGGTTGTGAATGTGGGGGCTGATTATCAGATCAATGATCAGTTTCAGGTCTACGGACGGGTAGAGAACCTGTTCAACGAAGAGTACGAAGAGGTGTTTGGTTACAACACCCAGGGTATCACCAGTTTCGTAGGCGTGAAGGCAACCTTCTGAAGAGCTGGACCACTGCCAGTATAGCGCTGGCAGTGTTCAACCGGTGAGGTGAGTATGACGCAGATATGGACGGGTAGTTCTGAACCAACCGAAGTCACTCTCAGTGAGGATGGCGTCCGTAAACGGGAAATCTGGGCTGTTTCAACTGAGCAGGATGTGCTGGATGCATTGCTTCGGGATATTTTTACGGAGCACTGGCAGGGGATTCGCTTCGGACCTCTCATTGAGGGGGCGGCCTATGAATGGAAATGCCCGGCGGCCCCGGAATCGATCAGTGTGCGGGATGGTTACATGACCATCATGTTTGGCAATGGCGGGCATTTTCACCTGTGTATTGGTGATAACCGCGGTACCGAAAAATTTCCGACACCGGATGATCTGCGCAAACGGCGTAAGCCTTCCAGAGCGCAGTTATTCAGAGGTTTTGGCCGGGATGGCAAACCGCTGAGCTGGGGCTTTGAAATGTGGAATGGGGCAGGTGAACCGATGATCTCGGTGTTTTTCCCTAATCCTTTCCTTGAAGACGATGATCGTCTCTCAGAGGAGCCGGTGTTTGAGCGCCTGGCGACCTGGCGGGCGATCGCTAAAAAGTGGCTCAATCGCGATCCGGAAAGCCTGGATGAGGAAGGCAAAGGCTTCCGTGGTTGATTTCAGAGGTGTATCCCGTCTGCTGCTTGTCCTGTTTTTGCTGACGGCACAAGCGGCATTGGGCGCATCACCCCAGCGGGTGGTGTCGATGAACCTCTGTACAGATCAGTTGGCGATGCTGGTTGCTGAACCGGGTCAACTGATCTCTGTATCCCATCTCGCGGTGGATGAATCGGCGTCGGTCATGGTGGAGGAAGCCCGCCCCCTGATTATTAATCAGGGGTTGGCAGAGCAGGTAATCAGATTAAACCCCGATCTGGTTATCGCAGGTACATACACCACCCGCGCCACAGTCAATCTGCTTAAAAGGCTTGGGGTTAAGGTTGCTGAATTTCAGCCGGCTTACAGCTTTGCTGATGTCCGAAGCAACCTTAAAAAAATGGGAGAACTGTTGGGCAGGGACGCCCACTCTTCCCGATTAACCGATATGTTTGACCAGCAGCTTCAGGAGGCTGGTCGAACAGCTGAGGCAATAATACCTGTGCTGGGGTCATACGGGGCTAATAGCTATACCGGCGGCGGTTCCTCTCTCGAAAGTGAGATAGTAACGGCCGCAGGTTTTACTCATCTTGGTAGCCAGTTACAACTGCAGGGCAGCTCAAAATTACCGCTGGAAAGTCTGATATATGCCAATCCTGATCTGCTGATGTCATGGCAGCGCTGGTCTGATCGTCAGGGGAGAGCCGTTGAGATACTGCAGCATCCAGCGCTTGAACAGTGGTTCGGACCTCAGCGAAGAATCAGTGTGGACTCCCGATACTGGATCTGTGGTACGCCGTACACGGTCAGTGCTATTCAGCAACTGCAGGCCGCCGTTGCCAGTAAGGAAAAAGATGATGACTAGATTACCCTATCCGATACTCCTGAGTGGTCTGGCGCTGCTGGTGGCTGTGTTGTTTGTTATCTCTATAGCGATCGGGCAGGTATGGATCAATCCGGCTAGTGTTCTGCTGCCGGGTGCTCATGGTTATGGTGAAGCCGACCGTCTGATTCTCTATGAAATTCGTGTACCCAGAGCGGTGCTGGCGTTACTGATCGGGGCTACCCTGGGTCTATCCGGTGCTGTGCTGCAGGGATTACTCCGTAACCCTCTGGCCGAACCTGGCCTGCTGGGTATATCTGCCAGCGCATCATTGGGTGCCGTTATTGCTATCTACAGCGGTCTGACCGCAATTTTTGCTTATGCTCTACCGATCAGTGCATTGGCTGGTGCTTTGATTGCCGTATTGCTGTTACGTGGTTTAGCAGGCAGAAGCGCCGATATACTGACCATCATTCTATCCGGTGTGGCCCTGACCTCCCTGGCCGGAGCCTTAACGTCGCTGGCCCTGAACATGTCTTCCAATCCATTTGCTGCACTGGAAATCGTATTCTGGATGCTGGGTTCACTGGCGGATCGCAGTTGGGTGCATGTCGGTATGGCGTTGCCCTTTATTCTGACGGGCATGCTACTGCTGTTTGCCACCGCCCGGGCACTGGATGCCCTGAGTCTGGGGCATGATGCTGCCCAGTCTCTGGGGGTGAATCTGCAGCGCACCAATACGCTGGCCATACTGGGCACCGCGATCAGTGTGGGTGCCGCGACGGCGGTCAGCGGTGCGATTGGTTTTGTAGGGCTCATCGTCCCCCATCTGCTGCGTCCCTGTGTTGGAAATAAACCCAGCCGTCTGCTGGCTGCCAGTGCTCTGGGCGGCGCCGCTTTTCTGCTGTTAGCTGATATTTCTATCCGGGTGTTACTGCCGGAAAAGGATCTTAAGCTGGGTGTTGTCACGGCTCTGATCGGTGCTCCGTTTTTCCTCTGGTTACTGCACAGCGTTAAGAAGAGGGCACAGGTATGAGGCTGACGGTATCCCGTTTACATGCGCAGCGCAGTGGTAAAAGTGTGCTTCGTGATATCTCGCTGAGTTTTGATAAGCCTGAGCTGATCGGGTTGATCGGTCCGAATGGCGCCGGTAAATCGACACTGATGCGAGCTCTCTCGGGCCTGCAATCCTACAGCGGTAGTATCCAGCTCGACGGTACAGATCTGGCTCAGTATGCGCCGCAGGCGCTGGCGCGTCAGTTGGCTTTTTTACCGCAGGAGCGCACCGTGCACTGGGCGCTGGATTGTGAAGAGGTTGTCATGCTGGGGCGCATGCCCTATCAGTCTGGCTTTGGCCGGGCCTCAGTCGGGGATCATCGTATTGTGGAGCGGGCGATGCAGACTATGGATGTGCTGGAGTTTTCCCGACGCTCTTTTGAGCAGCTTTCCGGTGGTGAGCAGGCGCGGGTATTAATCGCCCGGGTTCTGGCTCAGGAGCCGGATATGATCATTGCCGATGAGCCGATCAACGGTTTGGATCCGGCGCATCAGATCAGCCTGATGAAAACCTTCCGCGAACTCGTTGCAGCAGGACGGACGGTGCTGACCTCTCTGCACGATCTCTCATTAGCGAGTCACTGGTGTGATCGCATCATTATTCTGGAACACGGTGATCTGATTGCCGATGGAGCGGTGGATCAGGTGATGACTCCGCAGCAGATCCGCAAAGTTTACGGTGTTGAAACAATGGCTGTATCCACGTCGGGCCGCACTCTGATTGTGCCAACTGACCTGGCTGAATAAGTGTGTCGGTTGTGACGCATCAGGAGAAATATAGATGGCAACTGAATTGTTAAAACTGCTCAGAACTCAGCTTGAGGATATTGACGCAGGCTGGAGTATCGGTTCGTTCGGAGCAATAGGGGAGTTTCATCAACGCCCTGATGATGTACTGACGGTGAATGATTCTGAGACTCTGGTACGTGCCACAGAGAAGGGTGGGATCCGTATCTACCCGAACAGTCTGAATCAGATCGAGACTGTTGCCTATGAGACCCTGAGCCCCCGGGCACATCGCTGGAGCCAGGGAGTCGTATTCTGTCTGCCTGAGGAACAGGCGCTGATGAATCAGCGATCAGTGCTGACTGAACTGGGTAAAGACAGCCAGGCGATAAGATCTGAGCACCGTGAAGGGATCCTGTTTGATATGGGCCTGGCTCAGACCCAGATCGATTTCTGTATCCGCTCAGATAATCCGGAACTGATCGCTATTCTGCGAGAAAACGAAGGTAAGTCACTGCAGGCACCGGGTAATCCGGCGATGATGGCGATTCTGAAAAGTCATCCGCATCGGGTAGTACTGTCGAAACTGGGCAGGGTTGAGGTGTATCAGAAGATCGGCGGTCCGGATACCGGCGGGGTTTCTCCGGATGGTCCGCATACTCATGTGCTGCCAAAATTACTGAAAGCGGGTCGAACCCATTCTGCCAATGTACCGGTACCAGAGGGATATATTCCCTGTGCCAGCCTGCATCCAGCCAGCCCGGTAATGGGGCCGGCCGGTGAAGACATTCCATTCCATGCTGAACGTTATGATGCTTTCCTGAGTATTCTGCAGGCGTATGGGCGCTCTGAGTATCTTGATGCCCGCAACGGTGTAATGCAGGCGTTTAATGAGTTTGCAGATGTCGATTCATTTGCCACACCGGAAACCCGGGTGGGCCGTACTGCGGTGAAAAATACGCTGCGCCAGATCCGCCGTATCGGGGAGTGGGATAATGATAGCCGTCACGGAGAGTGGCTGGATGCCTGGCAGACCCGTTTTGATCGGGTAATCGAGCAGGATGATGCTGATGATGAATTGATCGGGCATCAGGGAGCTGGCTGATGGAACTTTATCTGCCGCAGTTGCAGGATCTCTGGGTACTGATCCTTGAGCGTGGTGGCTGGACACTGGTAGCGCTGATAGGTCTGTCTGTACTGACGATTGCGGCAGGCCTCAACGCGATGATTCAGCTGTTCAGCCTGAGACCCTTCTCTTCGAAATGGGGAGCGGCCCTGGCGCTGACCGAATATATCCGTTCTTTACAGGTGGGCCAGGTTATTGCCTCACAGGTTGAAGAGCGGGCAACTATTCGGGCTAAAGGCTATCTGCGGCGGGCGCAAACAGGGTTTCGGTTATTGGAATGGATTGTCACAGCTGCGCCGCTTCTGGGTCTGTTCGGAACCGTGTTGGGCATGATTGATGCCTTTCAGGCAATGCAGATTGCCGGCCAGTCAGTAAACCCCGCTGATCTGGCTGGTGGTATCTGGGTTGCCCTGATCACCACCGCTGCAGGGATGTTGGTTGCTTTGCTGGCATTGGCGCTGCATACAGTGCTGGATGCAGTGGTGGATCAGTTTCGCTTTCGTCTGGAATGTGTGGCCAATGAAGCACTGGCAACACCTTTCTGGAGTGCTGAAGCCACAGGGCAGTCTGCGAATGATGAGCGTCCTGTTCAGGCGATAGCGGAATCCTGACCGGTGAACCTGCAACACCAGAGACGCAGGCCGTCAGTAGGCTTAACCTCACTGATCGATGTGATCTTCATTCTGATCGTGTTCTTTATGCTGGTTTCAACGTTCAGCCAGTACCGCACGCTCGACCTGATCAGTCGTGGTTCCACGGTATCAGATCAGCAGACCATCCGCTTACGCTTACTTGCTGATGGCCGGAGTCTGATGGGCCTGAACGCTGGTGATCATTCTACAGACCACCTTATTCAGCAGGCTGTAGTAAAGCGATTACCTGTCAGCATCTTTTTGCCGGGAGAGGTAACTTTGCAGCAGGGTGTGGATCTGCTGGAGCGATTAAAGCAGCAAGGTGTTGTTTCTGTATCGCTGGTGCCATCAGGTGGACAAACAGATGCAACTCAATGAGCCTCAACAGAAACCTGTACGTGAGCTGATGCTACCACTGATCAATGTGGTGCTCTTGTTGCTGATTTTTCTGATGATGATGGGGCGGGTGACAGAGCCGGAACCATTCCGGGTTAACCCGCCTGAAAGTGATACTACAGAAAATACCCAACAGGCGATTACCCTCTATTACAGTGCTCAGGGGCAGCTGCAATATCAGCATTATATTGGTACAGAGATGATCATCGCTGCGCTGCTCTCAGATCAGGGTTTTGCTGATGAAAAGACGCAGAAAATTATTATCCGGGCAGATGCTCAGGGGGAACTGTCTGAATTACTGCGACTGGCAAGGCAGCTATCTGCAAGCCTGGCTGTCGATATTAAGCTGGAAGTGAAAGCCAGATGATCCGTTATTCCGGATGGGGGATGACCATTCTGCTGGCAGTCATTATTCATCTGCTGATCATGCTGTTGTTCTGGCCTGATGTTGAGAATGAAGGTGCTGGAGGGATCGCAGGCAATGGTGCTTTCAGCACTGATATGCAAGTAACAGTGAGTGCTCAGAGTAGCGCTTCAGCGGGCGCAAAAAAGCAGTCTGACTCTAAGCCGGAGCCGGAGCCGGAGCCTGAGCTAAAGCCTGAATCAAAGTCAGAACCAAAGCCGGAACCAGAGCCGGAACCAGAGCCGGAAGCAAAGCCGGAAGCAAAGCCAGAACCGAAGCCAGAACCGAAGCCAGGACGGGAACCAGATCCCATAACAGACACGACGGTGTCTGAGACAGGTGTTATTGATGCTGATAGCCGTGAGGCGGCACTGGCTGAAGCCAGTGATTCAGACGGGCAGATCCAGAATGATAGTCAGGGCGCTGATAGTCAGAGTTCAGTGAATGCCTGGCAGTCTTCCACAGGGAATGGAAGCTCGTATGCATTACAACTCAGGCGCTGGATTGAAAAGTATAAACGTTATCCTCCTATGGCCCAGCAGAGGCGCATGCAGGGAGTCGGAGAATTGGAGATTACGATTGACCGGCATGGACGGTTGCAGGCGGCAAGACTGATCAGAAAAACCGGCTACCGTATTCTGGATAAAGAGCTGCGTCTGTTGCCTGACCGGGCATCGCCTTTTCCGCCGATACCTTCTGAGTTCGGCGGTAGTACACTGACATTCACGGTACCGGTGCGATTCGGACAGAAGTAACCTTCCTGATGTTATTCGGGTGGCTATCTGGCAGACAATCCGCCGCTAGATTATGCCTCCCAGAGATTGTTCTCTGTAGGAGGCGCCCCCCGCAGCGATTGCATTATCGGGCCAGGAAGGCCCTCGCTACAGGGTAGTTGTGGGAGGAGCCTGTAGGAGGTGCTTCCAGCGGCGATCACTTATTGATTGCATCCTTAAAGAAAAATATTAAACGCAAACCCACCCAGTACCGCCATCGAAAAAATGACCACCAGGAATGCTGCCAGCAGCGGCCAGTAGAACAGTCGCTTAAGCAGGATCACTTCTGGCAGGCTGGCACCACCGCTACCGATGACCAGTGCGATAATAGCGCCCATACTTACGCCTTTTGCGGCGAAGCTACCGATCAGGGGCAGTAGGGCGGTTACCCGGATATAGAGTGGAATACCAATCAGTGCAGCGGTCGGCACAGCTGCAGGGTTGTCAGCGCCGGCAACTTCAGCAAAGAAATCAGCCGGTACAAAGCCGTGAACGAACGCGCCTATCAGCATCGCAACCAGCATGTAAGGGAACATAGTTCGGAACATCGGCAGTGTTTCCTGCCAGGCTTTCCGATACAGGCTGGGTTCTGCAACAGGCTCTTCTGACCCGCACTGGCTTTTTGCACAGCAGCTTTTGGCTTTCTGTTGTAACAATTCCTGCTTGATGTAACGGTCAAAGCCGAGAGTCTGCAGCAGGTATCCGGCCGCTATCGAAGTGATCAGTGCCAGGGCACCGTACCAGAGTGTAATCTCCAGCCCCAGTACCGGAATAAACAGCGCGATCACTATCGGGTTCAGCAGCGGTGAAGTGAACAGGAAGGTCATGGTCGGGCCAAAGCCTGCACGGGCTTTCAGCAAACCAATAAGCATCGGTATCGTGGAACAACTGCAGAAGGGTGTTACAGCCCCGAGACCTGCAGCCATAAGATAACCACGACCTTTACGTCCACCGAGCAACCGTTGAATTTTCTCAGCAGGCAGTTTCTGGTTGATGATGGCAACGATATAGCTGATCAGCAGAAACAGTACAGTCAGTTCGGTAAACAGTTGCAAAAACATCATGGTGCTTTCCCATAGCATGGCTTGCAGGTCTGGGCTTAGGAGGTCTGATTGCATCGTCGTATTCTCTTATATAAAGATTTCTATATATATGGAAATAATTTTCGGAACTCATCCCCTGAGTCTGTCTTAAACAGCATTTGGTAACGTTCGGTCTTTTATATTTCCATATTTATGGAAATATTATTTGCGAGATTTAACTTGTCTGTCAAGATAATTCTATTATTATCGAAATATGTTTTTTGAATGAGGTCTTCCATGGATACTGAAAGCGCCGCTAAACAGCTCGCAGAACTGGGGCATACGACCCGACTGGAAGTGTTCCGTTATCTGGTCCGGGGTGGCCATAGTGGTGTCCCGGTGGGAGAGATCCAGGCAGCGCTTGATGTGCCGGGATCAACATTGTCCCACCATCTGACCCGCCTGGTCAGCGTTGGCCTGGTGAAGCAACGCCGTGAGGGACGCATACTATACTGTACACCTCAATATGATGAGCTGAACGGTCTGATCGGTTTTCTGAAGGATGAGTGCTGTATCAATGAGAGATCTGTACCAGCCTCAGAATAAGCCGAATAAACCCTTTTACCAGTAACAGTCAGAACAATGATTCTGACAAGCTCCGGTGCACAGACATACGTCTCAGGGGAGCATCAATGAAAAGAGTACTGCTGCTCTTCAAGTGTTTGAATAATGAATAAAACCGACAAGCTGTTAACCCCTGTACTGATCGCAGGGTGCGTTATCATTCTCATCAGTTTCGCCATCCGATCATCTTTTGGCATTTTTCAGATCCCGATTGCTGAAGAGTTTAACTGGCTGAGAGCTGACTTCTCTTTCGCTATTGCGATTCAGAACCTTTTCTGGGGCATCGGACAACCATTGTTCAGTGCTCTGGCTGAAAAGTACGGCGACAGAAAAGCAATCATTGCCGGTGCAGTCACTTACGCCGCGGGTCTGGTGCTCTCCTCTTATGCGATAACCCCGGGCCAGCATCAGTTCCTTGAAACCCTGGTTGGCTTTGGCATTGCGGGCACCGGCTTTGGGGTGATACTTGCTGTGGTAGGCCGTGCTGCGTCCGATAAACACCGGTCACTGGCACTGGGTATTGCGACGGCTGCAGGCTCTGCAGGTCAGATTGTCGGACCGCCATTAGCCCAGTTTTTGCTGCAGGACATGCCCTGGCAGTCAGTCTTTGTTGTGTTTGCTGGACTGATTCTGACATCCTTGTTGGCACTTTTTTTCATGCGGGTACCACCGCCGGTTAAAGCAGAAAGTAAGGATGAAGGCCTTGGCAGGGTGGTTATTAAAGCGGTTCAGGATCCAACATTCGTATTCATTTTTGTTGGGTTCTTCTCCTGCGGCTACCAACTGGCATTCATTACTGCGCACTTTCCTGCGTTCATTACAGAGATGTGTAGTGCGGTGGCACCGGGCAGCATCATACAGGCGCTGGGGGTCTCTTCGACCTCAACGCTGGGGGCAGTGGCGATTGCCCTGATCGGGGTTTCCAACATCGGAGGCACGATCCTGGCGGGTTGGCTGGGTAACCGATACTCCCGTAAATACCTGCTTGCCGGCATCTATCTGCTGCGGACTCTGGTTGCCGGCGCCTTTATCCTTAACCCGATCACCCCTGAATCAGTGGTTCTGTTCTCTATCCTGATGGGCGCGTTGTGGCTGGCCACAGTGCCTCTGACCGCAGGTCTGATCGGTCAGATCTACGGATTGCGTTATATGGGAACCCTGTATGGGCTGGTGTTCTTCTCCCATCAGTTAGGTGGTTTCCTGGGGGTATGGCTGGGTGGCACGATGTATGACCAGTACGGCAGCTATACGCTGGTCTGGTGGGTTGGTGTCGG
>JAOXSA010000231.1 GCA_025800245.1 Amphritea sp.
CACATCGCAAGGCAACTCTGACGCCCTGCCCTGCGCATTCAGACAGCCTCAGCACACTACCTAAGTTGGTGATAGTGCTGACAAACACCCTGTACCCAACACCCAAATCAGCTACTTATTTGATCTGCATCACCTTTCAAAAAGCACAAAAAAACCGGCAGCAGCCGGTTTTTTTTAATTGCAAGTGACTGATCAGTCTTCCAGCAGGATACGTAGCATACGGCGCAGCGGCTCAGCAGCACCCCACAGCAACTGGTCACCAACACTGAATGCATTCAGGAACTCATCACCCAGGTTCATCTTACGCAGACGACCCACAGGAATATCCAGAGTGCCGGTGATCTTCGCCGGTGTCAGTTCCTGAGCAGTGATATCACGATCGTTCGGAATCACCTTAACCCAGTCGTTTGCTTCAGCGATCATGGACTCGATCTCATCCATCGGTACATTCTGCTTCAACTTAATAGTGAACGCCTGGCTATGGCAGCGCATTGCGCCGATACGTACGCAGGTACCATCGATAGGGATCGGGCTGTCATCCAGACCCAGAATTTTGTTGGTCTCAGCGAAAGCTTTCCACTCTTCACGACTCTGACCGTTATCCAGCTTGGTATCGATCCATGGGATCAGAGAGCCAGCCAGTGGCACACCGAAGTTATCGGTTGGCATCGCATCGCTACGGATGGTTTCCGCTACCTGGCGGTCAATATCCAGAATGGCAGATGCCGGATTCGCCAGATCAGCTGCTACCGACTCTTTAATAATACCCATCTGCGAGATCAGCTCGCGCATGTGACGGGCACCGCCACCGGATGCTGCCTGATAAGTCATGGAGGTCATCCACTCGATCTGACCGGCATTGAACAGGCCACCCAGACCCATCAGCATCAGAGATACGGTGCAGTTACCGCCAACATAGGTTTTAACACCTTTGCTCAGGCCGTCTTTGATGACATTCATGTTCACAGGATCCAGTACGATGATCGCGCTGTCATCCATACGCAGGGAAGACGCCGCATCGATCCAGTAACCTTCCCAGCCGGCATTGCGCAGATCAGCATACACCTGTTTCGTGTAGTCACCGCCCTGACAGGAAATAATGGCATCCATCTGTTTTAACTCATCAATGGATGTCGCATCTTTCAGCGCAGGAATATCTTTACCGATATCCGGACCTGCCTGACCCACCTGGGATGTGGTGAAGAAGACCGGCTCTTCGATATGATCGAAATCACGCTCTTCCATCATGCGTTGCATAAGCACGGAACCCACCATTCCGCGCCAGCCAACAAAACCTACACGTTTCATTAAATTCACCAAAGTAATATATATAAACAACAAAGCCGGTACCGCCATCGATACCAGCTTTCGTAAACCCTGACCGCATCAGGGTTCATCAATTATGCAACATTTCGGCTGCACAAACTATGGTCTGACCGTTGATTTACAACAGCCCGGAGCAATTTACTTCTGCAGTGCGGCAACCACCGCGTCGCCCATCTCAGAAGTGGAGACTTTCTGCATACCTTCTGACCAGATATCTGCAGTACGCAGGTTCTGATCCAGCACAGTGCTAACAGCTGCCTCAATGCGATCAGCAGTTTCACCGGCATTCAGAGAGTAACGCAGCATCATTGCCGCAGACAGAATGGTTGCCAGCGGGTTAGCGATACCCTGACCAGCGATATCCGGTGCAGAACCGTGACACGGCTCGTACATACCCTTACCGCTCTCATCCAGAGACGCAGATGGCAGCATACCGATAGAACCGGTCAGCATCGCTGCCGCATCAGACAGAATATCACCGAACATATTGCCGGTTACCATCACGTCAAACTGCTTCGGCGCACGCACCAGCTGCATCGCAGCGTTATCCACGTACATGTGGCTCAGTTCAACTTCAGGATACTCTTTCGCCAGATCATCCATAATTTCACGCCACAGCACGGTTACTTCCAGCACGTTGGCTTTATCGACAGAACACAGACGCTTATCACGGGCCATCGCAGCCTCGAATGCAACGCGACCGATACGACGGATCTCATTCTCGTCATACACGTAAGTGTTGTAACCTTCACGGATACCGCCTTCTTTCTCACGTACGCCGCGTGGCTGGCCAAAGTAGATACCGCCAGTCAGCTCACGTACGATCAGAATATCCAGACCGGCAACGATCTCCGGCTTCAGAGAGGATGCATCCGCCAGTTGCGGGTACAGAATCGCCGGACGCAGGTTTCCGAACAGTTCCAGGTTTGAACGGATACCCAGCAGACCTTTTTCAGGACGGATCTGGAAGTCAGGGTTGGTATCCCATTTAGGGCCACCGACCGCACCCAGCAGAATCGCATCAGCCGCTTTTGCCGCTTCCAACGTTGCTTCTGGCAGTGGTACGCCGTCAGCATCAATCGCGCAACCACCTACCAGTGCTTCAGACAACTCCAGTCCCAGGTTGTCCTGCTCATTCACCAACTCCAGCACACGGCGAGCTTCAGCAACAATTTCAGGACCAATGCCATCACCTGGCAGAATCAGTACATTTTTAGACATGTTTTAAACCTTGTAACTTAAACCTTGAAAAAGGGACTGGCGTTACGCCACCCCCTGAATAAATAGTATTGCGAACCGGCTTATTGAATCGCGCCAAACAACCATGGCGCTGATTCGCGGCGTTTCGCCTCATAAGCTTTAATATCATCAGCGTGTTGCAGAGTCAGACCGATATCGTCCAGACCATTCAGCAGGCAATGCTTACGGAAATCATCGATTTCGAATGCCATTGTCTCACCGGCAGGTGTTTTAACAACCTGGTTTTCCAGATCGATAGTCAGCTCGTAACCTTCGGTTGCAGCAACCTCTTTAAACAGCTGATCCACCTGCTCATCGCTCAGTACGATCGGCAACAGACCGTTCTTAAAGCAGTTATTGTAGAAGATCTCAGCAAAGCTTGGTGCGATCACGCAACGGATACCGAAATCGTCCAGCGCCCATGGCGCATGCTCACGGCTGGAACCACAACCAAAGTTCTCGCGAGCCAGCAGAACGCTGGTACCCTGATAGCGGCTCTGGTTCAGCACAAATTCTTCATTCAGCGGACGGCCAGTGCAATCCTGATCCGGCTGACCTTCATCCAGGTAACGCAGCTCGTCAAACAGGTTCTTACCGAAACCGGAACGCTTGATCGATTTCAGGAACTGCTTTGGAATGATCATATCGGTATCGACGTTGGCACGATCCATCGGTGCAGCGATACCAGTGTGGGTCATAAACTTCTTCATTTTCGCTCTCCCGATACCTTTACTTAATCAACTCACGCACATCAACGAAGTGGCCTGTCACCGCAGCTGCAGCGGCCATCGCCGGGCTTACCAGGTGGGTACGACCACCGAAGCCCTGGCGGCCTTCGAAGTTACGGTTAGAAGTAGAGGCACAGTGTTCGCCGTTACCCAGCTTGTCCGGGTTCATCGCCAGGCACATGGAACAACCCGGCTCACGCCACTCAAGGCCGGCCTCGGTAAAGATCTTATCCAGACCTTCTTTTTCCGCCTGCTCTTTCACCAGACCGGAACCTGGAACCACCAGCGCCTGAATAATGTTTCCAGCTACTTTACGACCCTCAACGACTTTCGCCGCATCACGCAGATCTTCAATACGGGAGTTGGTGCAGGAACCGATGAAAACACGGTCCAGCTTGATATCGGTAATATTCTGATCCGCTTCCAGCCCCATGTACTGCAATGCGCGGTTGATACCGTCAATTGTTACCTGATCAGTTTCATTGGCAGGATTCGGCACCTGGCCGGAAACACCTACAACCATCTCAGGAGACGTACCCCAGGTAACCTGCGGCTCAATATCCGCCGCACTGATCTCTACCACAGAGTCAAATTCAGCATCAGCATCGGAGATCAGATCAGCCCAGGCAGCGACTGCCTGATCCCACTGTTCACCTTTTGGTGCAAATGGACGGCCTTCAACGTAATCGATGGTGGTCTGATCCACAGCCACCAGACCGACACGTGCACCAGCTTCAATCGCCATGTTACACACGGTCATCCGACCTTCCATAGACATCGCACGGAAGACATCACCACCAAACTCAATCGCATAACCCGTACCGCCCGCGGTACCGATCACACCGATGACGTGCAGCACAACATCTTTAGGGGTCACGCCGATGCCCAGCTCACCATCGACCTTCACCAGCATATTCTTCATTTTCTTGGTGATCAGACACTGGGTCGCCAGTACGTGCTCAACCTCAGAAGTACCAACACCGTGAGCCAGTGCACCCAGTGCACCCAGCGTTGCGGTGTGAGAATCACCACACACAGCAGTAACACCCGGCAGAATTGCGCCCTGTTCCGGCGCCATCACGTGAACGATACCCTGACGCTGATCGTTCATCTTGAATTCCAGAATACCGAACTCATCGCAGTTCTCATCCAGGGTTTTTACCTGAATTTTAGATACCGGATCAACAATCTCATCAACACCACCAGAACGCTCCGTGGTCGGCACGTTGTGATCCGGAGTTGCGATGTTGGCATCAATTCGCCATGGCTGACGGCCAGCCATACGCAGCCCTTCGAACGCCTGCGGTGATGTTACTTCATGCAGTACCTGACGATCGATATAGATCAAAGAGCTACCATCATCATTCGTACGCACCAGATGCGATTCGAACAATTTGTCGTATAACGTTTTTCCAGCCATGGGACATTAACCTCGACTCTGTCTCATTTATTCTCGATTGTTCAGGCCACTTTCTCTGCGCAAATCTGTCACACAAAAAGGCCTGTCAATTTCTTATGCTGCAATCCTAATGCAGGGCTAACTACAACACAAATTCATATTTTTTATACTTTACATTCCAATCAGGAATACTAAGATATTTCACTATTCCGATCAGGCACTTTTACTCAACGGCCCGTTGCACGGAGCAGCTTATGGATACCAATACACTGCAAGCATTTATTGCTGTCGCTGAACAAGCATCATTTTCGAAAGCGGCCGATGCGCTCTTTCTTACCCAATCCGCAATCAGCAAGCGCATAGCGCTACTGGAGGATCAGCTTAGTACTAAGCTGTTTGATCGGATCGGCCGCACCATCACTCTGACAGAAGCGGGCAATGCCCTGCTCCCCCGGGCCCATCGCATGCTACTGGAACTGGAGGATGCGCGGCGATCAATAAGCAACCTCAGCGGCGAAATCAGCGGCACCCTGTCTATTGCCGCCAGCCACCACATCAGCATCCACCGCCTCCCCCCGGTACTGCGCCAGTTTGCTAACGACTGCCCGGAAGTCGTACTCGACATTCGTTTCGATGAGTCAGAGCTGGCCTATGACAGCGTGATCCGAGGCCGGCTGGAGCTGGCACTGATCACCCTGGCCCCACAGCCAGATTCCAACATTGTTTCGGAGACGATCTGGGAAGATCAGCTTCGCTATGTAGTAGCACCGGATCATCCTCTGGCCAGCTATAAGGCTGTCAGTCTGCAACAACTGACCGAGTACAACGCCATCCTGCCCGGCAGTAAAACCTTTACCCGTCAGATTGCCGAACAGCAGTTTTCTGAACAGGGCCTGCAGCCACAGGTATCGATGTCGACCACCTCTCTGGATACTATCCGCATGATGGCTCAGATCGGCCTGGGCTGGAGCCTGTTACCGGAAACGCTGATCCGGGATGATTTTAAAACCCTTAACGTTGACGCACCGCCAGTCACCCGACAACTGGGCTATATCACTCACAAAGAACGAACCCTGAGTAATGCCGCCCGCTATTTCATTCAACTATTGGACCGGGAAAAGGCTTTATAAACAGCCTTAACTTTCATTACTATAAAGCCATATCACTGACGCAAAACAACAATAAAATCGCCCGAAAAAAGGACAGCGCCCTGTATGACTGACAGTTTCAGCAACGACCCGCAACAATGGTTTCAGGAGCAAACCGAACGCTGGCAAAAGCTACTTCAGGGGCAGCCTGCAGCCGAGTCCACCAGCTGGGTGCAGTTTTTCAACAGCGACCATCAGGATCTGTTCAAACACCTGGGCGACAATCTCGGCGAACATCAGGAAGCCCTGATGCAGATGGTCAACAGCCAATCCAGCCGCTTTACCGAATTTGCCGAATCGCTTCTGAAACAGTCTCAGTCTGATAACCCGCCGAGTCAGGACAACACCGATAAACTGATTAGTGATTTCCGTGATTATCTGCAACAGCAGTGCAATGAACTGCTGACTCAGCAATGGAATCTGCCAGAACCCTTTGCCAGCCTGATTAAGAAATTACCTTTAGGCCAGCAACAGCAACTGACTGAAGGCCCGCTGCGGAAGTATCTGGAACAACTGGCTGCGACACCGGATCTCGGCAGCATGCCTTTCAGCAACAGCCAGATCCGCTCGGTGTCTCAGTCCATACTGGACTACCAGGATGCGCTCAAAGATTACCTGCAACAGTACGACCTGATTTTCGATCAGGCCAGTGAACAACTGAAGCAGGTGTTACAGCAGCCGGGCATCGAGATCGACAGTGTAAAGACACTGCATAATCTCTGGGTCGATTGCTATGAAAAAGCCTACGCCAAGCAGGTGTTCACTCCCCAGTATCAATCCTGTCACGGCCGTATCAGCAACAGCCTGATGCGCGCCCGGAAACTGGCCTTTGAAGCCCGCGACCGCAAGCTGCAGGAATTTGGCTTTGTTACCCGTGCAGAACTGGATGCAAGCCTCAGACTGCAGCACAAAATGCGCAAACAACTCAAGTCACAAACCCAACAAGTCAATGAGTTACAGAAACAAGTTCTCCTGCTTACTGAACAATTGACTAACAACTCCAGCGCCAAACCATCGCCACAAAAGAATAACAAGAAGGCAACATCATGAGCAGATTTAACCTGAATCCCGAGCAGATTGCCCGGGAACTGAGCGAGTTTAATCAACAACTGTTGGACAGCTATCACACCCTGCAGCAGATCGATGAGATCAATGTCGGCCAGACGCCTCACGAGATCATCTATAGCGAAGACAAGCTCCAACTGCTGCACTACCAGGCCATCAAAACGCCGGGGCGGAAACGCTGCACCACCCCGGTACTGATCTGCTATGCCTTAGTCAACAGACCTTATATGGTCGATCTGGATCAAGAACGCTCCTTCGTGCGGCGCTTGCTGGAACTGGGCATCGATGTCTACCTTATCGACTGGGGCTACCCGGATGCCGCTGACCGCTATCTGGATCTGGATGACTACATCAACGGTTATCTCAATAACTGCGTCGATCAGGTCATCAGCCACTCAGGCAAACCCGAGACCAACCTGCTGGGCATCTGCCAGGGCGGTAGCTTCAGCCTCTGCTACACCGCCCTCTACCCGGAGAAAATCCGTAATCTGGTAACCACGGTGACACCGGTCGATTTTCAAACCCCGGATAATATGCTCAGTCATCTGGCGCAGCAGATTGATGTCGATCTCGCCGTTGACACCTACGGAAATATTCCCGGCGCCATGCTTAACGATGCCTACAACGCGCTGATGCCGATGAGACTCGGATTACAGAAAAATCTGAACATCCCCCGCCAACTGAAAGACCAGGCCTCCGCCATGAACTTCCTGCGCATGGAAAAATGGATCTACGACAGCCCCGATCAGGCCGGCGAAGCCTTCCGTGAGTTCATCACCACATTCTTCAAGGGCAACGGTTTTATCAACGGCGATGCGATCATTGGCGAGCGCAGTGTCGACCTCAAACAGATCACGCAACCATTGCTGAATGTCTTCGGTAGCTCTGACCATCTGGTACCTCCCTCCGCCTCCAGAGCACTCAATGGATTAACTGCCAGTCAGGACTATCAGGAATACGAAGTACCCTCTGGCCATATCGGCGTGTTTGTGTCCGGGCAATCCCAGCAAAAAGTAGCTCCCATGATTGCCGACTGGCTGAAACTGCATGATAAGAGCGCAGCAAAAACCCCAAAGAAATGATGTAAATTTCGCTTTTGCTCAGACCGATTCTCAACTAAAATCCGCCCACTGAATTTTCGTTAGTTATGAGGCCATCAAACCCGGCCTCTCGCTGGAGTTACAACGTTGCCATCCAACAACAAAATCAGACTGCAGGGCTTCAACAACCTGACCAAAAGCCTGAGTTTCTGTATCTACGATGTCTGCTATGCGCAGACCCCGGAACAGAAAGCGGAATATATCGAGTATATCGATGAGCAGTATAACGCTGACCGTCTGACTGAAATCCTGTCCGAAGCCTGCGACATTATCGGCGCTACCGTTCTGAATGTTGCACGTCAGGACTATGAACCTCAGGGCGCCAGCGTGACCATTCTGGTTGCTGAAGAGCCGATAAAAGACTCTGAGAACGTGGACACCACGGAAAAGCCGGGGCCACTGCCTGACTCGGTCGTCGCACACCTGGATAAAAGTCATATCTGCGTACACACCTATCCGGAAGCTCATCCGGATGATGGCATCTGTACCTTCCGTGCTGATATTGAAGTGTCGACCTGCGGCATTATCTCTCCGCTGAAAGCGCTGAACTATCTGATTCACAAACTGGAATCTGATATTGTCACTATCGATTACCGGGTACGCGGCTTTACCCGTGACGTGAATGGCGTAAAACACTATATCGATCACGACATCAACTCTATTCAGAACTTTATCAGCCAGGATATTCACGATCAGTATCAGATGGTCGATGTGAACGTCTATCAGGAAAACATCTTCCATACCAAGATGCTGCTCAACGATTTCGATCTGAATACCTACCTGTTCGGCACGACTACCGATGACCTGACAGGTCGCCAGGTTGAAGAGATCACTAAACGTCTTTATAAAGAGATGAACGAAATTTTCTACGGCCGAAATATGCCGGATATGAGCGAGAAATAAACGCTATACTGACGGAAAGCCGTTCCTTAAATGATCAGAAAGCCCGCTTTAGCGCAATGCTGTTCACTTAAGCATTTTGAGCTAAGTCCGAGCTTGATAGAAAATCCAATACTGTCTTCAGTATCGGATTTTTTTTCGCTTCTTTCAGGTAGTGAGGCACGTCCCCGTGCCGATTTAAACGATTTTTCGGCACGAGGGCGTGCCTCGCTACAAGTCCAATCAAACCACTTTTATACAATCCTTAAGTGAACAGTATTGCGCTTTAGCGGGCTTTTTTTCGGCCGCCACAACGATTTTTCAGCGACCGCTTAAAACCTGATTCCAACAACCAGCCCCTCCACACAAAAGCCCACCATACTCAGAGCCAAATAGAGAACAACAATCCTCACATCCACGACTGAGCGCAATAAAAAACCTTTAAACAGAATTAAACGCTGGGATCTTGCGTTGATACAGAGAACACAGTAAATTGCCGCCTCCCGCAGGTATCCAAAAGATCAGGCGGGCGAATGGCGGATTACTCCCTGCCACAACAGCCGCTTACCCAGCAGCTTTCAGGTTACCGTGTTCTGTACCCGAACCCCGGTGACTGTTCAGTTGATTTCGTCCCCGGCGGTCACCACGACGCGCACCTCTGTATCACCTCGGGCTTACAATGGAACTGCTTGAGGCACTCTGATTTATGACCACTGAAACACACGCGGCTACTGGCGGCCGTGAAGGCAATCCACTCTGGTCCTCGCGACTGACCTTTATTCTGGCAGCAACAGGCTCTGCGGTGGGCCTGGGCAACATCTGGAAATTCCCCTATATCACTGGCGAAAACGGCGGTGGCGCGTTTGTACTGGTCTACCTGCTCTGTATCGCTCTGATCGGCGTGCCGATTCTTATCGCCGAGATCTATCTCGGGCGTCGCGGCCGACGCAGCCCATTGGCAACCATGGTTCATCTCGCAAAGCAGGATGGCCGCAGCCATAACTGGAAATGGCTGGGCATCATGGGCATGACCTGTGCATTCCTGATTCTGTCTTTTTACTCCGTCATCGGCGGCTGGTCGATGGTCTATGTCGGGCACGCTTTCAATGGCGCATTTATTGATTCAACCCCGGATCAGATTGGCGCGCTGTTCGGCGGCATGCTGCAATCACCGGGCAACCTGCTTTTCTGGCATACGCTGTTTATCCTGATCGTACTGACCATCCTTGCTGGCGGCATCCGCTCCGGCCTGGAAAAGGCGGTGAATATTCTGATGCCTCTGCTGTTTCTGTTACTGCTGGTCATGGTGGGTTATGCGATGTCGACCGCCGAGTTTATGACAGCAGTAGAGTTTCTGTTCAAACCTGATTTCTCCAGATTGACTACTGAAGCCGTACTCAGTGCACTGGGCCATGCATTCTTCACGCTGAGTCTCGGTTCCTGCGCGATGATGGCCTACGGCTCATACCTGCCTGAAAATGTATCCATCCCTCGCACCGCAATCACAATTGCCATCATCGATACCCTGGTTGCTTTACTGGCAGGGCTCGCTATCTTCCCGCTGGTATTCAGCAACGGCCTGGAAGCCAGCGCCGGTCCCGGCCTGATTTTCCAGTCTCTGCCACTGGCATTTGGCCAGATGCCAGCAGGCCTGCTGTTTGCGACACTGTTCTTCTTCCTGCTACTGGTTGCTGCAGTCACCTCAGCGATCTCCATGCTGGAGCCCAGCATTGAATGGCTAGAGGAAAAACCTGCCCTGAATCGTGTTAAAGCGACGGCTATCGCAGGTGCAGCCGTGTGGGTCACTGGCCTGCTGACAGTATTTTCATTTAATCAGTGGGCAGAGCTGCACCCTCTGGCATTTCTACCAGTCTTTGAAGGCAAAACCTTCTTCGACATTCTGGACTACTTAACCGCCAACATTATGCTGCCGCTGGGCGGACTACTGATGGTGCTGTACACCGCCTGGTGCATTAAACCCATGACAGTTATTGATGAACTGAAGCTGAAATCAGGCACAGCAGCTCTGTTGCTGCCGGTGATGAAGTTCGTATCACCTGCTCTGCTACTACTGGTATTCGTGTACAACCTGCTGTAACAGTCACTGATAAAAAGCAGAGACAAAAAAGGCGAGCTACCCAGGGGTACTCGCCTTTTTTCATACAACTGAACGACTATTTTTTCTCTTCACCGCTGTCTTCTGGCGGTTTCGGCTGTCCCTCTCCTGGCGGAGTGAACATATTCCACATCGCCATATTCTGATCGGCGATCTTATTCATCATATTCAGAGGATTAGCCGCGCCCATCATCGTCTGCATCTGCTCGCGAATACGCTCCTGATGCTCGATAAAGCTGGCAATACTCTGTTCCAGATACTGACTCATCATACCCTGCATACTGTCACCGTAGAAACGGATCAGTTGTTGCAGCACCTGATTAGTCAGCAGGGTACCGTGCCCCATCGCTTCCTGCTCGCTGATAATCTGCAGCAGAATATTGCGGGTCAGATCGGCACCGGTTTTTGAGTCCTGAACCTGAAAGTTCTCCTGATTCAGCACCAGCTGTTTAACATCCTCCAGCGTGATGTAACAGCTGCGTGAGGTATCGTACAGTCGGCGATTGGTATACTTTCTTAGAATTCGCACAATGTTATCTCTCTATTTGATCATAGCTCTTAATCAGAGCTCTTAATCAGAGTTGTTATTATTTGTCTGAGCTTTTACCGCCGCCGGTATAGGTTGTCATCATACCCAGCAACATTTTCTGTAACGCATCCATCGACCCGAGACCACTGGCCATGTAGGGCTGAAACAGTGTCAGTGGATCGTACCCTTCAACGCCGGCATCCATCCGCTCCTGAATCTTATCCATCATCTCCTTCTGGAAAGATTCCACATCAGGTAATCCCAGCACCTTCCGTAACTCTTCAGGTGTCATCTCAACATCAATCTTGAAGTTCATACGCACCTCGCTATTGGCCAGCCCCTCATCAGAGTGGGCAGATTAACCTGTCGGATCATAAACACCATGAAGCAAGAAAAAACAGACCTGTATCAAGCTTCTGGCAGATTCAACCTATAGTATAACAACTGCAGTGCAAAACAACTTTATGGTTTCGGAACCGCACAATTTTCCGGTTTGATCCAGATAGTTGCGCAGATCAATGCAACAATTGCGACTCCCGCAGCCAGTAAAAATGTTGCAGTCGCACCGGCGCTATCCCAGAGCAAACCGCTGACCAGTGCGCCCAACGCACCTCCAAGCCCGAAGCCGAAACTGCTGAACAGCGCCTGCCCCTGACCATGACTGGCCGCACAAAAGTAGCGATTCACCAGCGCGATACCAACCGCGTGCAAGGCGCCAAAAGTGACTGCGTGCAGGGTCTGAGCAAATAGCATCAACGGCTGATTATCCGGCAGCATTCCGATCAGCACCCAGCGCAGCGAACAGATAAGCAGACTGCCTATCATCATCCTGCGCAGACCAAAACGCTTAATCAGGTGATGCATGTAGATGAAAATAATCACCTCCGCTATCACCCCAACTGCCCATAACATGCCGATCTCTGCCCGACTGTAACCGAGGCTTTCCATCAGTACAGAATAGAAGGTGTAATATGGACCATGACTAAGCTGCACCAGAAAACAGATAGCAAAGAAAGCCAGAACCTGAGGCCTTAACAACTGCTGCAAAAAACCATGCTGCGCTGGCGGATGCGCCACCTCAGGCTGCCCCTTTGCCATCAGTGCAGCCAGCCATATCAATACCATGATCCCCAGCATCATCCAGGGAACCCATCTGATCGAGACCAGGTCCAGCACCCAGCCCACCAGCACCACCGCCAGAATAAAGCCAATAGAGCCCCATAACCGGATACGGCTATAGCGATCAGCACTGTCACCCAGATGATTCAGGGTCAGCACTTCAAACTGCGGCAATACCGCATTCCAGAAGAAACTGAAGCCCACCATTACCAGACCTATCCCCAGCGCCGAGTCCTGCCAGAAGATCAGCACAAACATCAGGCAGGTCATCAACGAACCAAACCTGACAATTTCTAATCGCTTACCCGTGCGATCGGCAAACCAGCCCCAGATATTCGGCGCAATAATGCGTGATGCCATCAGGATAGCCATCAGCCCGCCGATCGTTTCTGCGCCAAAACCAAAAGACTGCAGATACAGACTCCAGTACGGCACCAACACACCCAGCAGCGCGAAGTAAAAAAAGTAAAAACCGGAGAGCCGGGCGTAAACGTTCAGATTCATAAGCAGATAATGACAAAAAAGGGAGACCTAAGCCTCCCTTTTTTATTCTTAATCACAAGCACTTAGCAATACTATGCGATAGCAGTTCAGGCATCACCCAACGCTTCCAGCACATATTGCGGCAGCGCAAAGCTACCGACGTGAATCGCCGGATTATAATAACGGGTCTTGATACCGCTGGCCTTGTAACGCTCAGCAATGACTTCAACGCTCTGCTGGCGTACAGAATCATCATCACAGCCCCAGGCAAAGGTCATCGCACCGCCGATGTATGTTGGCACCGCTGCGGTGTAGAACGACTGATCGTTAAAGTACGGACTCAGACGCTGACGGGTGGTAACCACCTCTTCCGGCTGCATGTATACCACGCCGTTCTGCGCAACAAAGATACCGCCCTCGTTCAGGCAACGCTTGCAGCCTTCATAGAACTTGCTGCTGAACAGCACTTCACCCGGACCCACCGGATCGGTACAGTCAGAGATAATCACATCATACTTTTCATCGGTCTGGCAGACATAATCGATACCATCGCCGATCACGATGTTAGCGCGAGGATTATCGTAAGCCCCCTGAGAATGGTTTGGCAGGTGCTCAACGCACATATCAATCACTGCCTGATCAATCTCGACCTGGGTCGCACTTTCGACGCTGTCATGCTTCAGTACTTCACGCAGCATACCGCCATCACCACCACCGATGATCAGCACCTTCTTCGCATTACCGTGAGCCAGTAGCGGCACATGAGTCAGCATCTCGTGATAAACAAACTCATCCTTTTCCGTTGTCTGAATAATACCGTCCAGCGCCATCACCGTACCGAATTTCGGGTTGCGGAAAATGATCAGATGCCAGGAATCGGTCTGCTGCTCAAACAGCACCTCTTCCACATCGAATGCCTGGCCGTAGCCATCGTAAAGGGTCTCTTTATAGACTGTCATAGCGTGTACACCACAACTGGCGGTGAAGCAACTTGCTTCACCTGATGTTAAAAACAACTGCTCTTAATCAGCAGCCACAGAAAAACAGAAGCCCCCTTACATTACTGCAAGAGGGCCAGTTACATGCTGTCCGGGATTTTACCCTTTCAGTACCGGTGTTGCACACTCAACATCGGCATTTTGTGCACGGTGACGCAGCAGGTGATCCATCAGCACAATGGCCATCATCGCCTCTGCAATAGGCGTTGCACGGATACCCACACATGGATCATGACGCCCCTGCGTCACCACTTCGATCTCTTCGCCGCTGGCATTGATGCTTCGGCCTGGCAGACGCAGACTGGAAGTCGGCTTCAGGGCGATGTGCGCAGTAATATCCTGACC
This sequence comes from Amphritea sp., assembly GCA_025800245.1. GTDB lineage: Bacteria > Pseudomonadota > Gammaproteobacteria > Pseudomonadales > Balneatricaceae > Amphritea. The sequence continues at coordinate 14,475 of JAOXSA010000231.1, forward strand.
GGTTGAGATACCACCCAGAATGCCACCCGAGTGGTTGGACAGGAAACCTTCCGGGGTCATTTCGTCACGGTGCTCGGTGCCTTTCTGTTCAATACAGGCAAAACCGTCACCGATCTCAACCCCTTTTACCGCGTTGATGCTCATCAGCGCGTGGGCCAGATCAGCATCCAGTCGGTCGAAAATCGGCTCACCCAGACCTACTGGTACACCGGATGCGCACACGCTGATCTTAGCACCGATAGAATTACCCTCTTTACGCAGGGCATCCATATAGGTTTCCATCTCAGACACTTTATTCAGGTCCGGACAAAAGAACGGGTTCTGCTCTATCTGATCCCAGTCGAATGCTTCGATCTTAATCGGACCCAGTTGAGACAGATAACCGCGAACAGACACGCCTTTCTGCTCCAGGAATTTCTTAGCCACAGCACCGGCGGCAACACGCATTGCTGTTTCGCGGGCAGAGGAACGACCACCACCGCGGTAATCGCGGAAACCATACTTGTGGGTATATACGTAGTCCGCATGGGCCGGACGGAAAGTATCAGCAATATTGGAGTAATCTTTTGAACGCTGATCAGTATTCTCAATCAGCAGACCAATCGCAGTACCTGTGGTTTTACCTTCGAACACACCCGAGAGGATTTTCACCTCATCAGCTTCACGGCGCTGGGTGGTATGACGGGAGGTACCCGGCTTACGACGATCCAGATCTTTCTGCAGGTCTGCTTCACTCAGCTCAATTCCCGGAGGGCAACCATCAATAATGCAGCCCAGCGCAGGCCCGTGGCTTTCGCCGAATGTGGTCACTGTGAAAAGCTTACCGTAAGTATTTCCTGACATCGTCTGTTCCCGATTATGTCCCGTAAAAATTTAAAAACCGATTATACAGCAGTCAGTTAAAGCTGGCTGCAATACTGTTTCACTTCGTCAGCAGTCAGCAAGAAGACACCGTTACCACCCTGCTCCAGCTCAACCCAGGTGAAAGGAACCTCTGGAAATGCCTGCTGCAGATGCACTTCACTATTACCCACTTCAACCACCAGCAGACCGTCATCAGCAAGATATTCCGATGCCTGACGCAGAATCTGCCGGGTAATATCCAGACCGTCATCACCGGAACCCAGGGCCAGATCAGGCTCGTGCTGATACTCATCCGGCATACTGGCCAGATCACCGGCATCTACATACGGTGGATTACTAACGATCAGATCATAGCGACGCCCCTTGAGGCTGGTAAACAGATCACTCTCAATCGCCTCGACCCGCTCATCCAGTTCATGGCGGGTAATATTCGTCCGGGCAACCTCCAGCGCATCAGCGGAAATATCCACCAGATCCACTTCTGCTTCTTCGAAAGCATAGGCGCAGACAATACCGATACAGCCACTGCCAGTACACAGATCAAGCACACGCTCAACCGGACCTTCCCGGAACCATGGGGCAAAGTGCTGCTCAATCAGCTCCTGAATCGGAGAGCGCGGAATCAGTACCCGTTCATCCACATTAAAAGGCATTCCGGCATACCACGCCTCGCCTATAATGTAGGGTAACGGTCTCCGCTGCTCGACCCGCTGACTGAGAAAATCCAGCACTTTTGTTTTCTCGGCAGTGGTCAGGCGAGCATCAAGAATCTGACCATCACTGTTCCACGGCAGATGAAGTGCACCCAGCACCAGCTGTACCGCTTCATCCCAGGGATTATCGGTACCGTGACCAAAGTAGAGGTCGTATTCATAAAAACAGCTCATACTGTAACGGATATAATCACGGATAGTATGCAACTCGGTGGCGATCTGTGCTTGATTGATAGTCATATCTGGATAGATAATGCGCCCGCATCAGGGTTCTGGTTTCAGGGCCGTGTATGTTAATGAATAATGCCATTGAACGCTATGTCTGATAAATCTATATCTGATAAGCCTATGTCTGATAAGCCTATGCCCGACAATGATGATCTCGACTTCAGCAGTATGATGCAGGGGGTTACCCGGCATCAACACGACAAAGTCGATCTGAACAAGACGCCAAAGCGCCTGCGTGCCAGCGATGACGAAAATATGCGCTATAAGCGCCAGATGGCTACTCAGGACACAGAGACTCTGGTGGACGGCCTGTCCTCAGAAATTGTTAAGCTGGTTGAAACTGAAGACGAGCTGATCTTTGCCACCCCAGGCGTCCAGTTAAAGCTGATGAAGCGCCTGAAGCAGGGCCATGTGCCATGGGATGCCGGCCTGGATCTGCACGGTTTCACCCTGGATGATGCCCGTACCGAGCTCAGCGGCTTTATCAGGGACTGCTCAAACAAAGGCCTGCGCTGCGTCATGGTCGTGCATGGCAAAGCCTATAGTGGCGAAGGCCAGCAGCCTTTAATGAAGTCCTATGTAAACGACTGGCTCAGGCAGATGCCGCAGGTAATTGCATTTACCTCAGCGCAACCAAAAGACGGCGGAACCGGCGCCCTTTATGTGCTGCTTAAACGCACAAAATAGTCGCTCTCAGAGCTTTACCTTAAGGTGCTTATCACGTAAGTTAGGCACCTTTTCAGAAATACCCGCTAGCAGCCCATTTACTGCCGGATTCGGGTTAACCTAACAGGATTTTTCACTGTAATGGAAAAAGAATTTGCCAGCATCATCGAGCAACTTGGCGAAGATTTAAACCGCGAAGGTCTGGTCGATACTCCGAAGCGCGCTGCCAAAGCGATGCAGTTCCTTACCCGTGGCTACCAGCAAGACCTTGATGAAGTAATCAATGGCGCTATGTTCCCGACAGATAACAGCGAAATGGTTATCGTCAAGGACATCGAGCTGTACTCAATGTGTGAACACCACATGCTGCCGTTTATTGGTAAGTGCCATGTCGGTTATATCCCGAACGGTCAGGTAATCGGCCTGTCCAAGATCGCCCGAATCGTTGATATGTTTGCCCGCCGCCTGCAGATTCAGGAAAACATGACCAAGCAGGTCGCTGATGCGATTCAACATGCCACCGGCGCCGATGGTGTGGGCGTAGTGATCGAAGCCAAGCATATGTGCATGATGATGCGCGGTGTTGAGAAGCAGAACAGCAGCATGAAGACATCCATGATGCTGGGCTCCTTCCGTAAGAGCCAGGCGACCCGTACAGAGTTTCTGTCGCTGATCAACTGATTAGTTACCATATAAAAAAAGGAGCCTCAGGCTCCTTTTTTTATATCTGAAGATTCAACTCAGGCAACTCTTTCCATTACCCGGCACCGCCAGACACTTCTCCAGCTGCTCCATTCGCTCCCGGGTAATGTTGCGGCCCAATTCAATCAGCTCGCTGGCGCGGTGAAAGTCGTAGAACCGACAGGCATCCTTGGGCATACCGATCAACAGGTCTGGCGGATACCCTGCCACTTTGTATTTACTCAGTGATTCCTGCATCACCTCAACGGAACTGAGGACCAGATCCAGTTTACCCGCCGCTTTTTCAGGCTCTGCTTCTTTTGGCTCTTCTTGCTTGCCATTCTGAGTGCCGTCCAGATGCCATTCATCACTGAACCCGGAACGATTCAGGTAGCGGGTTTCTGGTAGTTCGATCAATGGCTGGCTGATATCAGTATTCAGATCGACTGCAATAATCAGATCAGCGTGAGCTGCGACGGTGGGGATTATCGGGATAGGGTTAAGAACACCACCATCAACCAGCACCCGATCCTCTTCAACAACCGGAGTGAAAAAACCCGGGACGGCGATAGACGCCCTGATCGCATCAAGTAGAGAGCCGCGCTGAAACCAGACCTCTTTCTGATGAGTCAGATCCGTAGCAACAGCGGTATAGCTGACTGGCAAATCTTCAATAAGCGGATTACCGACAATCTCCTGTAGCTTGGCCAGCAAACGCTCACCACGAATCGTCCCCTCCCCTTTGAGGGTAAGATCCATGAGTTTGAAAACATCCATCCAGGAAAGACTTGTTACCCAGTCACGGTATTCGGCCAGCCGACCTGCAGCGTGTAATCCACCTACCAACGCCCCCATAGAGCTGCCAGCAATACAGATAATTTCATAGCCTCGCCGCTCAAGCTCTTCGATGACGCCAATATGGCTATAGCCACGAGCACCACCACTACCCAATACCAGAGATACCGTTGTTTTCATCCTTACCCCCTTCTCTGAGCAAGCTGAGCTGGCTTAACGACGCTGAATCCAGATACCCTCCTGAGATGGAGGGCTGGCAACCGGCATAACAGGACCAACACCAACCGCTTCAAGCCTTTCTCCGGACAGGCCAGCATCGATCAGCCGGTTTCTGAACTCATCCGCTCTCTGTCTGGAACTTGACTGCAATTGCGCAAAATCGGAGCCGGATGCCCCTTGCTCATAGCCAACGATCAACAACTGAATTGCCCCATCCTCGCTCAGCAATTCCAGGAGCGACTGAATATCATCCGTATTATCCAGCCAGCTGAAACCTTTCTGCTCCAGATCATCATTGATTGATGCAGCACTCTGGGCCAACGGTTCTATCAGATCAATATGCAGATATATACGTCGGTTACCCCGCTTGACTGTATACAACGCGATCTTCTGGCTCCCCAGTGAGGCAGACAGATAAAACTGAGTCCGGTCGATACCATAGAGCTCTTTAACGCCAAAATAGTTATTAGCCCACTGATTACTGCTACCGCAGCCTCGACTGCTGCACTGGAAAAGAATATCGGCTTTCAAAGCCTCGAGTTGCTGCTGGTAAAAGCTGAATGCATCCGCAGGAGAGTGATTATCTGGAATACGATAGGTAATACGGTTCAACTGACCACTAAGCCGGTCAAATTGCTCCGGGGCAATCACCCCTTCAAGCTTTTTCATCGGGCCTGTTGCCAGGGCATATTCAGGTACTTCGTTCTGGCTGTAACTGACAATCCAGCTGAGCGGAAAACGATTAAGCTGCTGGGGATCAGAGGCGCCGGCAACATCTCTCTGAGCAGACACCGGACTGCTGAGCATGAACAGCATAGCAGCGATGAGAAAATGCGGTTTCAGCGATGAAGTCGGCATAACAATCCTTATCTTACAGTACGTTACTCATTAATGTGATTATTGATAAGCATAGCAATTTCTCCTGCGGCCTGTTGCTCCAGATGCAAATGATGGCCTCCTTTCAGGACATGCTTATCAATTGTACGGAACAGGCTGATGCGTCGATCACTCTGAGGGATACCCTGATCACCAAGCACTAACAGCACTGGCGCATCGACTCGCGTAATAAACCCTTCCGCCTGCTCTTCTGTGATACGCATCACCGATGGCAGCACCAGACTCGGGTCACTGCTCCAGAAATAACCACCCTCCCGCTGTACCAGGCTCCGTTCCACCAGCCACTCAGCAGCGTCCTTATCGACCGGCCAACGGCCGTTCATACGCGCCTCTACAGCAGCCTCAAATGAAGGGTAAGGTTTTTGCGCGCGCCCCTGCATGCGTCGGCGCTTCAGTATCGCCTGCGCCAGTTGCTGAGGCGCCTGATCCGCTTCTGTAACCAGAGGTGCAATCCCTTCAATCAGCATCAGTTTAGACACACGCTCGGGGAAAGCACCTGCCAGCAGCGTTGCAATACTCGCTCCCATAGAGTGCCCCAGCAGAGCAAACTCCTGTAAGCCAAGCTGATCCGCCACACCCAGTACATCAGCCACGTTATCCCAGATATAGTAAGGCATCGATGCCGGACGGTGATCTGAATAACCATGCCCCATAAGATCCAGCGCGATAAGACGAACCCCATCGAGCATTGGTGCCAGCCGGTTGAAGGTTGCGGCATTATCCAGCCAGCCATGCAGACCGATAACCGGTGTACCAGCACTATCGCCCCAGGATTTAGCCGCTATGAGATGTCCGTTAACTTCAAAACGACTCTCTTCACCAACCAAGATCGCCATAAAAACAATTCCTGATATTAATTCTCATTTACATAGAGATCTGCAATAATCCATCGTCGAATCTATGAATCTCTAGTTGTTGGGTGTAAAAAGGCTTCTATGACAGAGAGTTAAACGCTAATGGAATACAGATGCAAGACACCTTGAAGCAACAAAAGACCGGCCTGATCCTGTTTGGAATCATCTTTCTTATCGCACCTTTCTTTTTCCAGCCTAATCTGGGGGGGCGAAGGCTTATCTGTTTCACATAACACTACTGTCTGGATTGCTGCAACTTTATTCACAACAGTTGCTGTGTTCATGTTATTTAAAACTGCTCAGTTCAGATATCCACGGAACTGGTTCACTTTGCTGGCTATGCCAGCCAGTGTGATTGCCTGCGGTTTTCTGGTCGATATTTTCCTCCCTTATCAATTTTTACTCAGGGAGCTATATATTCTTGGCGGTCTGTTCTTCCTTTTTGCCCTGTTCCAATTCAAATTCAGCACCTCATCTAAAGAAAGCCTTCTTTTTATTCTGATGCTTGGCGGTGTCCTGCACGCACTTTACGGTGTTTCACAAATTTTCTGGCCTGGGTTTGCTCCAGAAGTAATTACCTACAGCACAGGCACTCCTTACAGTACTTTTCAGCAAATTAACCTGCAGGCTAGCTATCAGGCAACTGTATTATTGATCACACTGTATCTGCTTAGCCGACGCGGAGTCACACAACGAGGTACTCTACAACAGCTTCTTATTTTTAGTGCCGTACTCCTGAGTAGTTTTATTATTGCTTATTCTGGCTCAAGGGTCGGAGTTCTGTCTGGACTTGCCGGACTGGTAATTATTTTTGTTTGTCGCTGGCGACAGCTGATGTCCAACAAGTTTTTTTTAGTGGTTTTTTTTGCACTGATAGCCACTGGCAGCATGCTCGGAAAATCAGGTCTGGCAAGTACCGGTGTTAAATTACAGAAAACAGCTGAAGAGAATCTCAGAGACGTACGAAAAAATATTTACGCTGTCGCAGTCGACCTATTTATAGATCAACCTATACAGGGCTATGGAATAGGCAGCTTTCAAAAAGAATGGCACAAAGAAAAGGTCAACTATCTTACAAACAATCCAGATGCAGACTTCCCTGCAGATCGGTTAAGCCATCCTCACAATGAGCTGATGTTCTGGATAGTTGAAGGTGGATTACTTGTTATAGCGGGCATTTTGATAAGCCTTGGGGCCGTTATTACGAGCGCCCTGAAGTGCGGCTGGCGCAAAGGTGTAACCTATCTGGCACTATTGCTACCCATTGGCCTGCACACTCAGGTTGAACTGCCTTTCTATATCAGCAACATCCACTGGTTTATGATGATGACGCTGGTTTTTCTTACTCTCTCACATAACCAGTCCGTAATATCTGTGAATCTCAGTAATGCGGCAATCAAACTAACAAAGGCGACAACAGTTTCAGTGTTTACTTTGGTGACCGTATTTATGATTCATAGCATAAGAGCCAACGATGCCATTATTCAGTTCTTTAAAAACGAAGGTACTCAGCCCATTATCCTGAAATCGGCCATGAACAATCCATTCTTTAAGGACCAGGCAGAGCTATATTTTATGCGTGCTATATTTACGAATGAGATCAATAAGGGAAATCCTTCTTTTGCACCAAAATTTATCGAGTGGGCAGAACCATTTATTGAATACACCCCGGTACCGCAGCTACATATCGACTTGGCACAAGCCTATCTTATTGTTGGCGAAGAAGATAAAGCATTTGAAATACTAAACAGAGGACGATCAATCTATCCAAGAAATAAATTTATCAAACAGGCTGAAGAGTATATTTCCCAGGCATCAGAGGATTCTACAGAATCGCCTCAAGCTGCCCCAGCCCTGCCGCAGGCAACTCAAGCTCAATAACTGCCATCGCGCCCGGTAGCATAGGCTCCGGGCGTGACAGATCTCCCTCACAAAGCAGGGAAACCAGATAACCGATCAGGGGTTGATGGGTAACCAGCATGAGGTCGTTATCGCCATTCTGCTCCAGCAGAAAATCAATAATCTGTCGTGGTGAAGCTTCAGGTACCAGCAGGTCAGAAATCTGCAGAGGTGCAGCACACACCTCAGCAACTAACCCGGCAGTCTGAGTGGTTCTCAGATAAGGACTATGAAAAACAGTCTCTACAGCGCCAAATAGACCTGCATTCTGCTGCAGCATCGACTTCAGACGAAACTGTCCGGCAGGAGTTAAAGAACGTAACTCATCACTGAGCGCATCATAACCCGCCTCTCCATGTCGCAGGAGAAACAAACGCATCACTCAGCATCCCGGGGCAGAATAAACTCAACATCACTGCTCTGAGTGTTCAGCATCATGGTTTTCGCCACCGCTGATACCGGTGCATGGTTGAAGACCACTTCATACAGACCGCTGACCAGAGGCATATATACCTCCATCTCGTCAGCTTTCTCTTTAACATAGCGCAGAGTATTCACCCCCTCTGCAACTTCACCAAGAGACTTTACGGCATCATCGAGGGTCTGCCCCTGCCCTAGGGCATGGCCGACCCGATAGTTACGACTCAACGGGGATGAACAGGTAACGATAAGGTCACCGACTCCCGCGAGACCGAGAAATGTCAGAGGGTTTGCCCCCAGCTGCACAGCAAACCGACTCATCTCTGCCAGACTGCGGGTCATCAGCATGCTCTTGGTATTCTCACCCATTCCCAGTGCCGCACTCAGCCCGGACGCGATAGCGTAGATATTCTTAAGTGTTCCACCCAGCTCAACACCGTACATATCACTGCTGGCATAGATGCGGAAATAAGCACAATGAAGAACGTCCTGAACCGCCTTGCGCACCTCATCATGCTCACTGGCGATCACCGTTGCAGTCAGCTGTTTCTGGACGATCTCTTTCGCCAGATTCGGTCCACTGATAACCCCGATCCGGTTTTCCGGCAGTTCTGCCGCCAGAATCTGACTCATCAGACAAAAAGTACCAGCCTCAATACCCTTTGTCGTACTGACCACCATCTGTTGCGCATCGATATAGGCGGCAGCCTGTTTAATGACACTGCGAAACGCCTGACTGGGAATTGAAACAAATACCAGATCCACACCTTTCAGCGCCTGCTCAAGATCTGCAGTCGCATAAAGCGGTTCTGCCAGAACCTGCCCTGGAAGATAGCGGCTATTTTCTCTGGTGCTGTTTATCTCTTGCGCACGATCGGCGTCACGCATCCAGAGATTAACAGGCTCTCCTTTTTCTGCGATGAGATTGGCAATTACTGTTCCAAAGCTGCCGCCCCCAAGAACCGCAACTTTTGCTTCTTTCTGTAACTGTTCAGCCATTTTCCATCCTGCCTTTACGAGCGGTCTTTATGATTATTATCCAGAGAATCGAGTAACTTATTGACCCCGACAAAGAGGAACTTCACGACTGCATAGCCAACCAGAGCCAGTACACCAAACAACATTAACACTTTGATATCGTCGGTCTTCTGATAACCGGTAACAGCGACTATGACAAAAAAAGCAGCCACAAGCAGAGCCAGAATCTGGCTGATGCGCCCAGTGTTATGCTTATCCACTAAAGCCTCCTTAAACGGCAAGAACTGATGCAATGATTATTGCGGCAGCCGATTGAAATTTAAAGACAAAAACACAAACCCAGAGCTTCAGCGAGAAAAACAGCTGAATTTCGGGCATCAGAACTGAGGGCTGAGCCCCCATGGATAACCGGAGTCATCAAAAGGGGCTGATAGCAACTGAAGATTATTCGACCGCTTCCAGCAGATTCGGATCAGGGTAAACACACTCCATTTTAACCCCGGCCTCAGCTTCGATATCCGGGATAAGGAAAGCATCATCCTCGGTCGCAAAGCTGATGGATGTACCGGTAGAACCGGCCCGACCGGTGCGCCCGATGCGATGAACGTAGTCATCCGGATCTTCCGGAAGCGCATAGTTAATTACATGGCTGACACCGTCAACATGAATACCCCGACCAGCAACATCGGTCGCAACCAGGATGTTAATCTTGCCAGTCCGGAACTCCTCCAGAGTCCGTAACCGCTTCTGCTGTGCAATCTCTCCGGACATCAGTGCTGCAGCAAGCCCGTCCTTTTGCAGACGCTCAGCCAGACGACGGGTTTCATCCCGACGATTACCAAACACGATCACCCGCTCCAGCTGATTCAACTGCATAAAGTTACGCAGCAGTTTGTACTTATCTTCTCTGGATACCAGATAGACCAGCTGTTTAACGGAATCGGTACTTTTCTTCTCTGGCGCAATCTCAACCACTTTCGCATCAACAGTCCACTGACGCGCCAGGTTCATAATATCGTCAGTGAAAGTGGCACTGTACAACAGTGTCTGACGATCACCTTTGCGCGGCGTATGACGGATAATCGTCCGCACATCCGGAATAAAGCCCATGCTCAGCATCCGGTCAGCTTCATCCAGTACCAGCACTTCCACATCCCCAAGATCCACATCACCTGAGCGGATAAAGTCAATCAGACGTCCCGGCGTTGCAACAAGGATATCCACCGGACGGTTCGCCAGTTTCTTACGCTGTTTGTCGTAATCCATACCGCCTACTAATGCGACAGTACTGAGATTACAGTATTTACCCAACTCATCAGCGTCAGAAGCAATCTGCAATGCCAGCTCACGGGTAGGCGCGACAATCAGAGCGCGCGGCACGCCTTTACTGCGTTTGTAATCCAGCGGGTAATCCACCAGATCGGTAATGATACTGATCAGGAAAGCGGCCGTTTTACCGGTACCGGTTTGCGCCTTACCGATCATATCCTTACCTTCCAGAGACTCTTCCAGAGTTGCCGCCTGAATTTCTGAGCAGTACTGGAAATTCAGATCAGCAATCGCATGCATCACGTCATCAGGAAGATCAAAATCATGAAAACGACTTTTACCCTCAACGGCAGGAACCTGAAACTCATCGAGACTCCAGGGTTTAGGCGCAGGCTTTTTAGGCTTAGCGGACTGAGATCTGGCTTTTTTTGACTGGGAAGACTGAGCTGTTTTTTTGCTCTTTTTTTCTGGCGAAACGTCGGGCTTTGCCTGCTGATTCTCGACTGACGCTTCATTCCCGGAGCGCTTAAATAATTTCTTTAACAAACTGATACCTTATTAGCCTCTGGCTACTCTATACGGCGACGAAAAGGCGGTAATGAATCCAGTAACTGCCTGCCGTAACGTCGCGTTACTACCCGGCGGTCTAACAGCACAATACGCCCCCGATCCTGCTCTGTACGCAGTAATCGGCCTGCCGCCTGGGTCAGTCTGACCGATGCCATCGGCACCGCCCATTCCATAAACGGGTTACCACCACGCTGTTCTATCCATTCGGACATCGTGGCGTCAACCGGATCATCCGGTACACTGAATGGAATCTTGGTAATAATTACCTCGGTGAGGTAATCACCGGGCAGATCCACGCCCTCCGTAAAGGAGGCCAGCCCGAAGATTATACTCCCATCACCGGCATCAATGCGCTCTTTATGTCGCTTAAGTATCTCATTTTTACTGAAATCCCCCTGTGCGAGGACTTTTTCACGCAACTTTGGCTTCAGATCCTCAAGAATCGAGCGCATCTGACGCCAGGAACTGAACAGAACCAGGGTAGCAACGGCCCCTTCCAGCTCCCGATTAAGAAAATCACACACGGCCGCAGTATGTTTCTCCGGATCATTTGCCTCAACATCCATGGCCGGTACCAGCAACTCTGCGGCATTATAATGATCAAAAGGACTGGCCAGACTGAAGCAAGGCGTTTCAGCTGGCAGGCCAAGATCATCCAACAGGCGATCGAAGCGCCCCAGCGCCGTCAACGTTGCCGATGTCACCACCGCCGCATAACAGTGCTGCCAGAGATTCATCCGTAACATTTCTGCAGCGGAAACCGGTGCTGTACGACACTCGAAGTCATAACCCTGACCGGATTCAACCAGAGCCACCCAGCGGGCGGTCGGAGAGCCTTCACCATCGACGTGCCCCATAGACCGCCCCAGCCCTGTGACACCCTGCATACGGGCAACCATCATACCGACCCGGGGAAACCACATCTCTGCCAGCTGTCGATCAAGACTGCCCTCACCGTCCAGCGACTCTTTGAGCAGATCCAGAACCATTTCCAGCTTGTTCGCCATCCTCGCGGTAAGATGCTCCACCTGTAAACCGAACTGTCGAACCTCTTCTGGCACCACGCCACCGGGATAACGGAGACGCTCCTGAGGTCGCTTAAGAGCGTCCCCCAAAAGCACAGGCCGCAGCAATTCGGCCCAGTTATTAAGTACAACCTGCAGATCTTCACCGGGCTTCTGCAGCTGCTGAACATAATCAGCCATCAGTTGAGGGTTACCGGTCTGGTCAAGCATCTTAGCCAACTGCCTGGCAGTAGAGTTCAACCAGCGCTCTGTCGACTTAAGGCGCAGGCTGTAGGAAAAATGCCCGCTGGCTTTGTCCGACAGATGGTGCCCTTCATCGAAGATATAGATGGTTTCAGCAGGATCCGGGAGGATTGCTCCGCCCCCCAGAGCAAGGTCGGCCAGGACAATATCATGGTTAGCGATGACACATTCGACCTGATCCAGATCCTTACGGGCCTTAAAGAAACTACAAGCGGAAAAATTACTGCAACGTCTGTTACTGCACTGAAGATGATCACTGGTCAGTGGAATCCAGTCTTTATCATCTATAGCGGTAGATAGGTTATCCCGGTCACCGTCCCAACGCCCGGAAGCATATTCATTGAGAAGGCTTTTATAGAACTCGACGGTTTCGTCATCAAGCCTGAGCGCCAACTCATCCTCATACAGAGCTTGCTGCCCGGTCGCACCATGACTGTCCAGGTGCTGCTCGGCTTTATTAATGCAGAAGTATCGTCCACGACCTTTGGCGAGACTGAAACTCGTAGATAAACCTGCATGTTCAGCAATTTCAGGCAGATCCTTATTAACCAGCTGTTCCTGCAACGCAACGGTCGCAGTAGACAGCACCACCTTCTTACCCTGGGCCTTAGCAATCGGCAGAACCGCCAGCAGATAGCCGATAGTTTTACCGGTACCGGTGCCAGCCTCAATCACGCTGACATGCTTCTCTCCAAGTCGGTGACCTTTCTCATCTTTGAGGATGGTACCAAGCACCTTGGCGATCTCAGCGATCATCTGCTTCTGACCCCGACGGGGCTTCAGCTGCCGACTCTCAAGAAAGCGACTATAGCTGCTCTGTATCTCTTTTTTTAACTCGTCTGAAAGCACACCGGGTACCTGCCATATCAAAACCTGCGCCATGATAACAAGATGAAAAAGTACTGGATATATAAACAGAAAAAAATGTTTACAAAAGCAAAATACTGTATATAGTTACAGATACTGGATAAAAACACAGAGATCACCATGAAACTGACACAACGCCAAACCGATGTTCTTGAGTGTATCAAACACTACATCAGCACTACCGGCTATCCGCCAACCCGTGCTGATATAGCCAGAGAGCTGGGATTTAAATCTGCAAATGCCGCAGAAGAGCATCTCAAAGCACTGGCCCGCAAAGGGGCTATTGAGATGATCCCAGGTACCTCCCGCGGCATCCGCATTCCGGGCTTTGAAGATGAAGACCAGGGCCTGCCGATCGTTGGTCAGGTTGCGGCAGGGGAGCCGATTCTGGCTCAGGAAAACGTGGAAGATCGTATTACTATTGCTTCTGATTTCTTTCACCCTCCTGCGGATTACCTGCTTCGGGTACGCGGCACCAGCATGAAGGACGTTGGCATCATGGATGGTGATCTTCTGGCGGTCCACGCCTGTCAGACCGCCCGTAACGGTGAAATAGTTGTGGCCAGGGTAGAAAACGATGTAACAGTCAAACGCTTTAATCAGGAAGGTAACGTTGTACACCTGATTGCAGAAAACGAAGAGTTCGAACCAATTGTGGTCAACCTTGAAGAGCAGGAACTCGCAATTGAGGGCCTCGGTGTCGGGGTCATTCGCAGAGGATAAACACCATGATGCAAGTAGAAAATTTCAACACACCTGAGAGTTTTCCAGTCAGTCTGATCCGCCCGGAAGCACCTGCTGCCGTGGATCTGGCAGGTAAGGTCACCGAGATCGTGCTGCAGGATGAAGACTTTGGCCAGATGTCGATGTTACTGCCCCTGCTTGCACAACTGAGCAAAGATGACCGCTGGTTTGCCTGGATTGCACCACCTAAGACTCTGCCGAAAGCCCTGCTTGAAGCTGCCGGCATCGATCTGAATAAAGTAATGCTACTACAGCCGGATCAGAGCCACTCTACCTATGATCTGGCCTGTCAGGCGCTCAAAGCTGGCACCTGCCATGCGGTGATTACCTGGCCAGGCAGCCTGAGCGATGCTGAGTTCGATGGCCTCGAAAGCGCGGCTCGCAATGGTCAGAGTCATGGTATCGTGGTCCGCGGTCGCCGCAACAGCTAAGCCAGGATCCAGCATAAAAAAACAGCGTCCAAAGCGCTGTTTTTTTATGCGTAAAGCTCAGTGAATACTAAGTCCCGTAGATCAAAGCTCAGTGAATAAAAGTTCAGTGAATGACCCGGGGCTGATCGCTCTCTTCAACCGGTTCCGAATCAGACCGCTCTTCCTCTGATTTCACATTCAGATCAGAAATCATATGGATACCTGCGGTCATCATCACCTTGGCAACATCAATATACTCCTCATCAAGTTGCTCCCGCACCTCATCTGAGAAAGTAATCCGCATAATTGGCTCATCATCAGAATCAGCTCTTCTCAGGGCGATCTGACCATCATCCATCTCAACGATTTCTAAAAACATATCTGACATCAGTTATCTCTCTTTCCAGACTGCCTGACAGCCTACCATTCCTGCATACCGGCACGCAGCCGCTCCACCAGAGCTTTGAACTCAGCAAACCAGTTCTGATACTCAGCCAGAATATCAGCATCTTCCGCATGATTCGGATTAATCTGCATCACATGAATCTCTGACACACTCTCAGCCTGACCGGCAGACTGTTCATGATCTTCAGCCCGCCAGCAGGCTCTGTAAGTCGCCAAAAGGTGATGTAACCAGCTTTCCGGATTCTGATGCAGCAGCTGCAGTTCGTTAATTTCCGGCGCTTCCAGACCCTGCTCTTCCATCTGCGCGACTAACTGCTTCAGTTTGCTGATCTTTTCTGCATCGAAACTGTACTGTTCAGCAATTTCACGAAGCAGGGAGCTGTAAGCCGATGTCATATGAAACAACACCGACTCATTGTACGACTCAATCAGTGCGTGCTTGCTCCAACCTGATGACTCATGAGCCTGTTTCAAAGCATCCAGATGGATACGGGTGAAATTCAGTTTTTGGTTCGTTCTGGTCAGATACACGCCGCTCATCAGAGCCTCCGTTGCCTGTCAGTTATTTTTTTGCTGTTTGCTTCCTGGCAGGTTTCTTTGCCTTGGTGTTTTCAGCAATCCAGCTACCGTCCTTGTAGAATGCACGCCATCCGGTCGCCTTACCATTGACCTCGGTCATAACGTACTGCTCTTTCGTTTTCCGACTGTAGCGAACAATGGCAGGGTTACCTTCATCATCTTCGACCGGCGCGCTGAACAGGAAACTGTATTTCGGATCGATCTCTTTCTGATGCGGCAGCAGCTCGGCAACTTTCGGCGCACGGGTCTCCCGGTTACGCGGGAACTGACTGGCAGCCAGGAACAGACCGGATGCACCATCACGCAGAATGTAGGTATCCTCAACCTTTTCACAAGCCAGCTCCGGCATCGGTACAGGATCCATTTTCGGCGGCGCTGCCTCACCGTTTTTAAGCAACTTGCGGGTGTTTTTACAGGTTTCATTGGTACAGCCAAAGAACTTACCGAAACGACCTGTTTTCAGCTGCATCTCGGCACCGCATTTGTCGCAATCCAGCACCGGACCATCGTAGCCTTTAATCTTGAAGCTACCCTGCTCTACTTCAAAGCCGGAACAATCGGGATTATTACCGCAGATATGCAGCTTTCGCTGCTCATCAATCAGATAACTGTCCATCGCTGTGCCACACAGCTTACAGCGATGCTTATTGCGCAGGATACGGGATTCTTCTTCATCATCTCCATCGACACTGACCACTTCGTCACCGTGCACCAGGTTCATGGTACTCTTGCAGCGCTCTTTCGGTGGTAGTGCATAGCCTGAACAGCCCAGGAACACCCCGGTTGTACCGGTACGTATCATCATCGGACGACCACAGGTGGTACAGGGAATATCCGTTTCAGTAGGTGCATTCGGACGCATACCGGAATCCGGATGCTGAGCTTGCTCAAGACGAAAAATAAAGCCCTGGTAGAACTGATTCAGCAACGCCTTCCAGTCCGCACTGCCGGTTGCGATGTCATCCAGCGACTCTTCCATCCGGGCAGTAAAGCCATAGTCCATCAGATCGGTAAAATTCTCCACCAGCCGCTCGGTAACAATGTCACCCATTTTCTGTGCATAGAAACGGCGGTTCTGTACTTCTACATAACCACGATCCTGAATCGTAGAGATAATTGATGCATAAGTGGATGGACGACCAATACCCCGCTTTTCCAGTTCCTTAACGAGACTGGCTTCAGTGTAGCGCGGTGCAGGCTTGGTAAAGTGCTGTTTAGGATCTAATTGCTCCAGCGTAAGCACGTCACCGGTCTGCACATCCGGCAGGATAATATCCTCATCCTTACCACGGCTGTTCAAGACTCTGGTATAACCATCAAAGCGCAGAATCCGGCCTTTGGTACGCAGCTCAAATTCACCCGCCTCTACCGTTACACGGGTACTGGTATATTCTGCTGGTGTCATCTGACAAGCGATGAACTGACGGCGAATAAGCTCGTACAAGCGCTCAGCATCCCGCTCCATGCCTTTAAGCGCAGTCGCTTCGATAGTGACATCGGATGGACGAATCGCTTCGTGCGCTTCCTGCGCGCCCTCTTTGCTGCTGTACAGATTCGGATTTTCCGGCAGATAACGTTTACCGAAATTGTCCTGAATATAATCCCGACAACCGGCTACCGCTTCCGCACTCAGGTTTGTCGAGTCGGTACGCATATAGGTGATGTAACCAGCCTCATACAACCGCTGGGCCAGCATCATGGTCTTCTTAACCCCGAAGCTCAACCGGGTACTCGCGGCCTGCTGCAGGGTCGAGGTAATAAATGGCGCCGAGGGACGGCTGCTGGTTGGTCGGTCCTGACGGTTAGCAACGCGCAGCTCCAGCTGCTTTAGCTGATCCAGATAGCCCTGGGTTTCAGTTTCACTGACCGGACGGAACGCCTCACCTCTGAACTTTTCTACCTGCAGACGCAATGCTTCTTTAGCGGGCGAATTCACATCAGCATGTACTTCCCAGAACTCTTCCGGGATAAAACTGCGAATTTCCTGTTCACGCTCTACCAGCAGGCGTACAGCAACAGACTGCACACGACCCGCTGAGAGCCCCCGGGCAACCTTCTCCCACAGCAGCGGCGATACCATATAACCGACGACCCGATCCAGGAAGCGACGCGCCTGCTGTGCATTCACACGGCTCATATCCAGATCGCTGGGACTTTCAAACGCTTCCTGAATGGCTTTTTTAGTTATCTCGTTAAAGACTACCCGGCGATAGCGATCATCATCACCACCGATCGCCTCACGCAAGTGCCACGCAATTGCCTCTCCCTCGCGGTCCAAATCGGTCGCGAGATAGATGGTATCAGCGTCTTTAGCCAGTCGTCTCAGTTCATCAACGACCTTCTCTTTACCCGGCAAAATCTCATACTGGGCATCCCAGTCCTTTTCCGGGTCAACACCCATCCGCGCAATCAGCTGGGTTTTGGCTTTCTGGGCCTTATGCTTAATCTTGTCTTCCGGCGACATCTTCCGGGTCAGCGCTGCCTGACGGGCACGCTCTTTCGGGTCAGACTTGGATGCGCTGCCTGAACCACTGGTCGGGAGGTCACGAATATGGCCAACACTGGACTTTACGACAAACTGATTGCCCAGATACTTATTAATGGTCTTGGCTTTGGCCGGTGACTCTACAATAACGAGGGACTTGCCCATATAAATACGATCCTTGGGGTGTAGATACCAATATAAAACTGCGTGCATATATAAGGGCTGCTTTCTACAGGGTCAAGCGCCCGAAGTAAAAAAACCTGTGTCAGCACTATAATGTCGGTTACAGAAAGGTATACTTTGCCGCCTACCTTTAATACATTACAGCAAGCACGACGGCTCCTTATCAAAGCCTGAAAAGCACTCTGCAACGCGATCTATTAATTACAACTACATGAGAATATGCTTCAAGACAACCTGATTTATCTGATTTCTCTGGTGGCCATTGGTCTGATCGCGCTGCTGATTAACTACTATATCTCTGCCCGTGAGCAGCGGCAGGAGTATCGTTTCAAGCGCCTGCACGAGCTGCGCCGTAAATCTGAAGATGCTCTGATCACCCTGACACTGCTGCGCGAGGCTAACTGTCGTGCCGATATCGTAGAGAAGCTGGGCGAGTATGTCATTAGCATGATTGAAGAGATCGCCCAACTCGCTCCCGGCTCAGACCTTCTTGAGGAGCTCAGCGCACAGAAAGAGAGCACCGACCGGATCACACCCAGCACAACGACTTTTACCAATGACCGGGCGCTGAAGCGGGCTCAGATCCATATTCAGCACGCTGAGCGGTTGCTGATCGAAATGACCCAGCTGGGTAAGCTTAATATCGTCAGAGCCAAACAGTTCCAGCATGAACTCTACTGGCTGCACGTCTGCGTATTTGCCGATGCACACATTGAACAGGGTAACTATTTTCTCGAACAGGGCGATAAGCTGATCGCCATGTCACACTACAAGCACGCCAAAGCGATTATTGCCCGCACCAATGTACCGCAACGTCAGAAACAGGGTTATATGGATAAGCTGAAAGATCTGCTTAACGCTGCCAGACCCAGCAGTGCTGCGGCATCAGGAAACCTGGCAGCATCACTGGATATACTGAAGGAAAAAGAATAAAACTGGTTTCAGTCCGCACTGATCAGCTGAAAACGTGGCACCGACTCGCCATCAGCGTTTTCCACCATTTCAGTAAACATATCAAGGGGCCTGACCCACAAAGCCTCATCACCGTAACATGGCCGGTACACCACCAGCCATTCTTCGGTCTCGGAGTGACGCGCAAGATCAATCACCCGGTACTCTGAACCTTTATAGTGGCGGTATAAACCCGTCTGCAAAGTCGCCATCATTTCTCCTAGAACTGTTTCTCAAGCATCTGCTGCATTTTCTGTTTCAGTGACTCCAGAACCGCTTCGTCACCTCTTTCATCCCAGAACAGCGTCAGGTGAATCGGGGTCGATTCAACTGCTCTGATCCCGTCCGGCAACTCTGAGATAAATTCGTTCAGCTGTTGCAGTTGCTGTTCGGTCAACTGACGCTCACCGGTTTCCCAGCACCAGCCAGCGGGCAGCCCTTCATTGCTGATCGCCTCCTGCCTGAAGATCCGCCACTCTTTAAAGCCATCACGCTGCTCCTTTTTCATATCCAGCCGCGGCAAGCGATAGGCAGATGCGCTGAAGGTTTCAGCCTCCACCTCTCCCATTGCACGTGGCGGCGTCAGCCGTATCAGCTGCACCTGAAATCCGAGTCGGGTTGCTTTCATTCGCAGATCCGCCAGAAAACGCTGCCGCTTAGTCGGCATTACCCACATCATTGAGCCGATCAGCGACATCATTATCAGGACGATTATTGCCCACTTCATTATTCACCTCTGTATTTTTGACGGGGGTCAGATTTTCCCGGTTTCCGGGTATGCTACCCTGAAGTCAGAGAGACAAGCCGGGAAGCAACAGGAGAAAATCAGATGGCCCTATATAAACATATTCTGGTAGCGATTGATCTGTCCGATGAGTCAGGTCTGCTGCTGGACAAAGTCCGCACACTGGCAGAGAACTGTCAGGCAGACTTATCCCTTATTCATGTCATCGAACCCCTGAGTTTTGCCTATGGTGGCGATGTTCCCATGGATCTCACCGCCATTCAGGAGCAGTTGGATGAGCATGCCCAGAGCAAAATGGATCGCTATTGTCAGAAACTGAACTACCCTGTCCGACACACTCACATCGTCTCCGGACATACCGAAAGCGAGATACACCGCATTGCTGAAGAACAGCAATGCGATCTGATCATTGTTGGTAGCCATGGCCGCCACGGCCTGGCCCTGCTGTTAGGCTCCACTGCCAACGGTGTGCTTCATGGCGCCCAGTGTGATGTACTCGCCGTACGTGTCGGTAAAGAGGACTGATCAGATTCGATCATAGTCCGGTGCAGTAACCCGGCTTCGGGTTACTGCATTGCCTCCAGCTCAACCCAGCGCTCCATTAACTCTTCCTCCCGCGCTTCCTGCGCCTGGAGCTTTTCCAGAACCTCAGCGACCTGCGCATGGTCTCCATTATAGAAATCCGCCGCACTGGTCTGTTCATGAAGCTTCTCCAGCTCAGCTTCAGCCTCTTCGAGGAGTTGAGGCAGCTGATCAAGCTCTCGTTGCAACTTATAACTCAGTTTCTTCTTCGCTTTTGGTGCACTTTCTTCCTGAACATCCACCTTTACCTGACTCTTCTCTGAGACAGGCTTTTTCGCCTGAGCTGCAGCGGCAACAGGCTCAGGGCGCTGACGCAACCAGTCCTGATAGCCACCCACATATTCCTGAATTCGCCCGTTCCCTTCAAAAACCAGGGTCGAGGTCACAACATTATCGAGAAATGCCCGGTCGTGGCTCACCAGCAACAGCGTGCCTTTATATTCCAGCAGGATCTCTTCCAGCAGCTCCAGGGTTTCGATATCCAGATCGTTGGTTGGCTCATCCAGCACCAGCAGGTTGGCGGGCTGACTGAACAGTTTAGCGAGCATAACCCGGTTACATTCACCACCAGATAATGCCTTCACCGGCGTTCTGGCCCGCTCAGGAGCAAACAAAAAGTCGCTCAGATAACTGATAATGTGCCGGGACTTACCATTAACGGTAATACTCTCTCGTCCCTCCGAGATGTTATCGATGATGGTCTTCTCAGGGTCCAGCTGACCGCGCAGCTGATCGAAATAAGCCACTTCCAGGCTGGTCCCCTGTCGTACACTGCCCTGATCAGGTATCAGTTGACCCAGCAAAATCTGCAATAAGGTACTCTTACCTACCCCGTTAGGACCAATCAGACCAATTCGATCACCGCGCTGAATGGACACTGTAAAGTCACGAACCACGGCCTTACCTTCGTAAGACTGGGATACATTTTCGGCCTCAACCACCAGCTTTCCGGAACGCTCTCCCTGCTCCATGCTGAAACTTGCCCGGCCCTGTTTTTCACGTCGTTCAGAGCGCTCAACACGCATCGCTTTCAATGCCCGAACCCGCCCCTCATTACGGGTGCGTCGGGCTTTAATACCCTGTCGTATCCAGCGCTCTTCTTCAGCAAGCCGTTTATCGAACAGCGCGTTCTGGCGGCCCTCCTCTTCCAGCAGCTTTTCTTTCTGAGTCAGATAAGCCGTGTAACTGCCAGGAAAAGAGGTCAGATGGCCACGATCCAGTTCAACGATCCGGGTCGCCAGCTTTTCAACCAGAGAGCGATCGTGCGAAATAAACAGGACGCCACCGCGAAACGCCAGCAACTGTTTTTCCAGCCACTCGATGGTCTCGATATCCAGATGGTTGGTTGGCTCGTCCAACAGCAGAATATCCGGTTCCTGAAGTAACGCAGCCCCCAGTGCCGCGCGTCGACGCCAGCCACCGGATAGAGCGGACATGGGCAGATCCCCGTCAAGTTCAAGCCGGTCCAGTACCTGTTGAATTTTCTGCTGCAGATGCCAGCCATCCACCGCCTCGATCCGATGCTGGAGTGACTCCAGCTCAGCCATATCTGCCGCATCGGTACTCTGTGCCAGCACCTCATAGCGATCCAGCATCGCCACAATATCCGCCCGACCTGCAGCCACGACCTCACGCACCAGACGCTCATCGGCTGCTGGCAGCATCTGCGCCAGCTCAGCGATCCTGGCACCGCCATCCTGCCACATCTCTCCGTCATCAGTTGCCTGATGACCGGCAATCACCTTTAACAGGGTCGATTTGCCGGCGCCATTCAGCCCGACCAACGCAACCCGTTCACCTGGCTCAAGCTGAAATTCCACATTATCCAGTAACTGTTTATCGCCAAACGCGACGGAGACCTTATCCAGTCTGATCAGAGCCATCTGTAACACCACCTAAAAATTGGGCTGACTATTCTACAAAAAAACCGCTGTAAATCCTGAAATATTCATAATCAAGTGCGTTTTTTTCTCTAGTTTTTTCAATGTTAACCGCTATGATAACCAGTAAGTTCCATCAGGGACTCCGAACGCTCAGGGAGAACACCGACCGCATGTTGCACACCCGATTTACTGCCATGGCTGTAGCATTACTGACAGTCACAGCAACACTGCACCAGACTGCAGAAGCCACCACTCTGTCGCAACAGCGGGCTGTCTATCAGGATGCCCGGGCGCAGCTGAAAAAAGGCAACACCAAGGCCTACTTCCAACTTAAGGCTCGCCTGACAGACTATCCGCTCTACCCTTACCTGCAGCAGCTCGAGCTGGAACAGAATTTCAGTCAGATCAACCAGCATCAGATTGATCTGTACGCAGAACAGTATCAGGGACTGCCAACCAATTTTATCCTGCAGCGCCGCTGGCTGAATCATCTGGCAAACAGCAAGCAATGGTCCCGCTACCTTCTGGCCTATGACAAAACGGATATCCGCAACGAAAAGTTCCTGTGTCTGCGTCACCAGGCTCTGCTACGTACCGGTCAGGCCCGACAGGCCCTGAGCGGAGTTGAGTCACTCTGGAATCAGGGTCACTCCGTCTCCAGCCATTGTGATCCGGTGTTTAAGCACTGGATCAAAAAAGCAGAGGGCCCCTCCAGCACTCTGGCCTATCAGCGCTTCTGGAAAGCCGTAGAAAACAACGAAATTAAACTCGCCCGCTATCTGCAGAAGTTTATTAAAGATAAGCAGCAACGCAGCGATACCCAGCTATTCTTCAGTCTGCGCCAGAAACCTGAACTGCTGCTGGAAAACAAGAAACTACTGGCTCACACCCCGGCAGCAGCACCTTTATATATCTATGCTCTGGAGCGATTGTCACGCACCTCTCCGGTACAGGCCGCAGAATACTGGCTGAAGGTACGTGATCAGCTGACCATCAGCGACGCCAAAACGATTAAGCAGAATCGCGCGATCAGCAAACGCCTTATTCGCCGTAATGACGAAAAAAGTCATACCCTGCTCAACCTCCTGAATAAACCTTTCGACAACGAAATTCAGGATCGACGCATCCTTCAGGCACTGACCCTGCAGGACTGGCAGCAGGTCTACTCACTGATCAATGAACTCGATGCTGAACAGCAGGCCAGCGAAGCAAAAATATACTGGAAAACCATTGCTGCAAGTCATATCAGAGGGCTCAAGCCGGCTTATTCCGAAGCCTTTGTGGATCTGAGCAAACAGCGCAGCTATTACGGTCTTCTCGCCGCCCGGGTACTGGAAACCCGCTTCCATCTGAATCCGGAACAGAAGCGCATCCCGGCCCAGCATCTGCAGAGCTTCCGTGAACAGCCTACAGTATTGCGAATGCAGGAACTCTATCATCTCAACGAGCTGTATCTGGCCCGCCGTGAATGGAATCAATACACCCGGGAAATGCCAGCGGATCAGCTGCGGACTCTATCTACCGTTGTTCAGGAATGGGGCTGGTACAGTCTGGCAATCCGCGGAGCGGCCGTATCGAAGTACTGGGATGATATCAGTCTGCGCTTCCCTATGCCTTACGGTGCTATTTTCAGCACCAGGGCGCGGGAGTTTAAAATTGATACCAACTGGGCCAGAGCCATTGCCCGACAGGAGAGCGCCTACCTGACCAGCGCCCGCTCATCGGTAGGCGCCCGGGGACTGATGCAACTGATGCCGCGCACCGCCAAAGCAACAGCACGTAAAAACAAAGTAAGCTACCGGCGCGTATCCGAGCTGAATAAACCCGAACTGAATATTAATCTGGGTGTTGCCTATCTTGCCGAGATGCAGAAGCGCTTCAAGGATAACCAGATCCATGCAACCGCGGCTTACAATGCCGGACCTCACCGGGTAGATCGCTGGCTCAAAGAACGGGGTGAGCTACCCATCGATATCTGGATAGAAACTATTCCTTTCAGAGAAACACGTAAGTACGTGATGAGCGTGATGGCTTATCACGCCATCTACCAGACCCTGGCAGGCCAACCGGCCCACATCATGCCGCGCCAGACGGCCTTCCGCCTGGCGATGAAAGACACCACCGGTGTCAGCCAGAGCAAGCATCTGCGCAGCTTCATCAAGCAGAATCCCGGGATTCTGGAAACCACTCAGACTCAGTAGCACAATGACCAGCACAGATCAGCACAGCAGCTCCGGGCTGTTTCTTACCGATATCGGCGTTAACCTGACCGACAGCGCATTCGATAAAGACCGCAATGAGATTATCGACCGCGCCCGGGAGGCCGGTGTCAGACGAATGATTGTTACCGGGACGACTGAAGCCGAGAGCGAGCAGGCGCTGAAGCTGTGCCAGCAACATCCTGACACTCTGCTCTGTACCGCCGGTATCCACCCTCACTACAGCAAAGAGTTCAGCGCACAATCCCGGCAACAGCTGAAAGCTCTGATGCAGCGTCCTGAAGTAATCGCCGTGGGAGAGACCGGTCTGGACTTTAACCGTAACTTCTCAACACCGGAACAACAGATCCTGGCGTTCGAACAGCAGCTGGAACTGGCTTCGGAAACCGGGCTACCTCTGTTTCTGCATGAGCGGGACGCCCACCGGCAGCAGCGTGAAATGCTGTTTCATCATCGTGATCATTTACATGGGGGTGTCGCACACTGCTTTACTGGCAGCCGTGAAGAGCTCTACAACTATCTGGATCTGGATCTTTATATTGGCATAACCGGCTGGATCTGCGATGAGCGAAGAGGCACCGAGCTGCTGCAACTGATCAAAGACATTCCGGCAGAAAGGCTTCTGATCGAAACAGACGCTCCCTACCTACTGCCACGGGATATGCGCCCTAAACCTAAAAGCCGCCGCAACCTACCGGTGCTTCTTCCGCATATACTGGCCGCCGTCTGTCACAGCCGTCAGGCCGACCAGGAGGAACTGAGCGAGCAGCTGGAGCAGAACTGCCGGAATCTATTCCGACTCTGATACAACTGGCGGCAGGCCCGCTATAAATTCATGCAGCCCTGAAGCATCAAAAGGCCAGCGCAGCTCTGCCCCGCTGATTTCGTCCACCAGTACCGGGATCAGCACCCCATAGCGCTCCATCAGATTATCATCAAACGCAATATCGACCTCCTCTACCTGATGCAGGGCCGGATCCATCTGAGTCACAAGAATCTCCACCGCCTGATCACACAGATGACATCCCACGCTACTCATCAACAGAAAATTTCGCATTACGTTTCCTTCAGTCAGACATTTTTCAGATCCACGCCATTATACCCTTAGAGCAAATAAAAAATTGCACATGCCGCGATGCAAAACAGATAAAAATTTCTGCAACATAAACAAGATACTATGGAGCTGTTCTTCACCGGAGCTGGCTCCTCCTGGTGAAAAATCGAACTAAAGTAGCGCTCATGCGACTTGCTGCGCTGCATCAAGTTGTCTATTCTCGTAGGTTCTGTTTGTGAAACTCACTGAGCAAAGGGCAATGTTGTACCAGTAAGACGACACAGACCAGGAATGACATTTCAGCCAAGATACTTGCGGTAGCAGACCATCAGAAGTAAGCACCGTACCGATTAGGCAGGCTTCAGAAGAAGGCAGTTTTATGGAAAACAACAGCAATATCCTCTCTAACCCGCAAGAATTCATTAATTACCTGAACCAGGAAAGCCAGAAGGTCCTGGAGATGTACTCCCAGACCGGACATGACGACCTGTTCGCACAGTTTACTCAGTCATGGACTGAACTGGCGGCCCGTTCTTTCGAAGATCCAACAGTATGGGTTCGCGCAATAGCTGATTATCAGCAGGCGCAGATGAACCTGTGGCAGAACATCCTGACCGGTAAAGCAATCGATAAACCTGTTGCGGAACCACAGAAAGGTGATCGCCGTTTTGCCGCCGAAGAGTGGAGCCAGAACCCTGTTTTCTCTTATATCAAGCAATCCTATCTGCTGACCTCAAACCTGCTCAACGAGATGGCGGCGAATGCCAACCTGAGCGACAGCGAACAGACCAAGCTTGAGTTCTACACTCAGCAGTACATCGATGCGATGTCTCCGACCAACTTTGCCCTGACCAACCCCGAAGTACTTCAGCAGGCCCTTGAAACCAAGGGACAGAGTCTGATTGATGGTCTTCAGAACCTGATGGGTGACGTCGAGAAAGGCCGCATCACAATGACCGATGAAGCCGCCTTTACACTGGGAGAGAACATCGCCACCACCGAAGGCGCTGTGGTGTTCGAGAACGAGATGCTGCAGTTGATTCAGTACAAGCCGACCACCGAACAGGTACACGGCCGACCACTGCTGATCGTGCCACCATGCATCAACAAGTTTTACATCATGGACCTGCAGGAGCATAACTCCTACGTACGCTACTGCGTCGACCAGGGCCACACGGTATTCCTGGTTTCCTGGGTTAACCCAACCATCGAACAACGTGATCTGGCGTGGGACGACTATGTTGGTAACGGCACCCTGAAGGCGATTGAAGCCGTGAAAGGGATCTGCGGCGTAGATAAGATCAACGCGGTATCCTGGTGTATCGGCGGTACCATTCTCGCTTCAACTCTGGCAGTACTGGCAAAACGCAAAGATGAGTCTGTTGCCAGCGCAACCTTCCTGACCACCCTGACCGATTTCACCGATCCGGGCGACCTGCGCGTATTTATCGATGAGCAGCAGGTAAAACAACTGACTCAGAAAGTTGATGACGAAGGTCTGCTGAACGGTCGCAATCTGGCCACTGCATTCAACATGCTGCGCTCCAATGATCTGATCTGGTCTTACGTGGTAAACAACTACCTGAAAGGTCAGAATCCGGCGCCGTTTGATATCCTTTACTGGAACTCAGACTCCACTAACCTGCCTGCGAAGATGTATAACTTCTATATCAACGAAATGTACATCAACAATAAACTGGCAGAGCCAAACGGCCTGACTATCTGCGGTGAACAGATTGACCTGCGCGATATCACAATCCCGGTGTATTTCCTGTCCACCATTGAAGATCACATTGCCCCATGGAAAGGCACCTTCAAAGGTACCGAAATGATGCAGGGTAAGATCGAGTTCGTACTGGGCGCCAGCGGCCACGTTGCTGGTGTTATCAACCCGGCATCCAAGAACCGTCGTAACTACTGGACCGGTGGCGAACTGGGTCAGGGGGCGGATCACTGGCTGGAAACCGCCGAACGCCAGGAAGGCAGCTGGTGGCCAAACTGGGCAAAATGGATCCGTCCGAAGTCCGGCAAAAAAGTTGATGCTCCAAAAGACTACGGCAACGCAGACTACAAAGTGGTCGAGCCTGCACCGGGTCGTTATGTATCTACCCGGGTTGAATAAACCCTGATCTTTCAGAAAAGCCGGAGCTGCGCTCCGGCTTTTTTTATGGCTTAATGCCAACTCAGATCTATCTAGCCAATCAAAAACACTTTTAGCAGACACTCCATTGCCCCTTCTTCAGAATCGTTTCAGCGGCCAGGAATGCCGCCTTATCCTGCAACTGGCAATTCCGATCATTATTGCTCAGCTATCACAAACAGCCATGGGATTCGTCGACACTCTGATGGCAGGACGCTATGGCGCCGAAGATCTGGCAGCCGTCGCCCTGGGCTCCGGCATCTGGCTACCTGTTTCAATTTCCCTGGGCGGTATACTCATAGCCATCACCCCCAGTGTTGCCCAGCTGGTAGGCGCCAATCGCACCCAGGCCACACCCGCCACGCTGCATCACGGGCTGCTATGCGCCCTACTGACATCTGTCATTGCCTGTCTGATACTGCAGAACAGCGAACTGATCCTGACCCATATGGAGATCAGCACAGCACTGATGCAGAAAACCGCTGACTATCTGCGAGCCGTGTCCTGGGGTGTTCCGGCAATGATGTTCTATCAATGTTGCCGGAGTTACTGCGAAGGCTTTGGTAAAACCCGGCCATTGATGAAGATCGGCATCTTCGCTCTGCTGTGCAATATCCCTCTGAACTACATCTTTATCTATGGCAAGTTCGGACTACCAGAGATGGGAGGTGTCGGTTGCGGCTGGGCGACTGCCGCAGTCATGTGGATCATGGCGATCTGCGCCGGACTATACCTGCATAAAAGCACCCTTTTCAGCCCTCTGCAGCTGCTGAGGCGCCGCTCCGCATTCCAGCCCGATCTGATAAAAAGCCTGCTCTTACTGGGCATTCCCATTGGTTTTACTCTGCTGATCGAAGTCAGCATGTTCTCGGTGATCGCACTGATCATCGCCAGACTCGGTACAACGGTGCTGTCAGCCCATCAGATAACGCTCAGTTTCTCCGGCCTGGTGTTTATGATACCGCTCAGCATCGCGATGGCACTCACCATACGTACTGGCCAGCTAATCGGAAGCGGTGATGCCCGCCAGGCACGCATAGCAGGTAACACCGGACTTCTGATCACCACACTGGGTGCTATTCTCTCCTGCACATCAATCAGCTTGCTGGCAACAGAGATCGCCACACTTTACACAACAGAGTCCGCTATTATCCGGCTGGCCAGTAGCCTGCTGCTGATCGCCGCAATTTTTCAGATACCGGATGCAATCATGACCACTTGCGCAGGCATTCTGCGGGGTTACAAAGATACAACCAGACCACTACTGATGGTGTTTATTGCATTCTGGGTTATCGGATTACCCAGTGGCTACAGCCTGGGAATGACCGACATATTCGGGCCTGCCATGGGCGCGGCTGGATTCTGGTACAGCCTTGTTCTGGGCCTTACAGTGGGGGCTATACTACTGTTATTTCGTTATCAGACAGTCAGCAAACAATGGATAATGGCTTGCAGCACAAAACCTTCAGCATAATCACTACCCTGCTTGTCACACTGTTTATCGCAGGATGCAGTGATAACACCCCGCAGGATATGCTGGAGAATTACAGCAACCGGGTAAGCAATGCGCTGGACCAGTCTGACCGGCTTAACCTGAAAGCCCCTGTGTCTCTGCCTGAATTTCCCCGCCGCAGAGATCGTCTTCAACCTGTTGAAGATATCCGCCAGGGCCTGGTTGAGGTTTTTAACCTGCGTCACTGCCAGCTGATTACCCTGGTGGCCGAGCGCAACAGCTCACTGGGCAAAGTCATGCCTCCCTCCAGACAACTGGCCTATGAACTGAAGCTTTATGTCGGGTTGCGAGACTGCCTGAAGCAACTGATCCAGACCCGCGCAGAACAGGAGCTGATCCAGCAAATCAGTGAGATTCTGGTCATAAAAGAACGCAATCTGCCGCGGGTTCTGTGGAACGGCATTTATACCAGCGAAGCGGTTGAACGTAACTTCTCCCGCTCAGAGCCTCCGCTACCTCTGGAGAAGAGTAACTCGTTTATCAGTGATAAGACGGCCCTTGAAGTGCTGACAAAGCTTGCAGCGCTGCAAAATGACGACACTGAATGGCCGGTTCCTGCCGAACTTGAGACGCTGGAAAATCACTACCAGGCGCTTTATAACAACCGCTTCGGCAGTCGCTGGTTACACTCTGTCAACCTTCTCACCGCAACCCTTAATCACACAGCGAGCGCCATTGAAAAGCGCCTGGGTAACCGCCCTCTCTGTTACAACAACCAAACCAATCCCAAAGCCAATATCGTCAGAAACGTTTTCACAAAGTATTACGCCGGTGAGTTACAGCCCTATATGGCAAGGGTCGATCAACAGGGCCGGCAATGGCTACAGTTGAATAATCAGCTGCTAGCGCAGTTCAGCCAGATCCCTCAACCCATGCGTCACTATCAGCAACAGGCTCTGAGTATGGAGTTTCAGGGCTCTGTCTGGCAAACCTATATCCAGGCCAGAGATCGCCATACCAAAGCCTGGCAAACACTGCTGGGCCAGTGCGGCCTGATGCCGGGTCAGGGCTGACCACCTGCTCTAATGACTCATTTTGGGCACCCGATATAAGACCCTCCGCAGCAGGTATGGAACAATAGCCTCCTATCCCATTTTCATATGATGGCCATTATCCAAGGATGATTCACCACAACAGACAGTCAGGCTATAGTTGCCATTTCAGCTGGACGCTGATTCTGTTGCTATTTCTCCTGCCGGTGACCTATACACTGATCGCCGCGCCTGCGCTTGACGTGCGCATGAGCGAAGCTGAAATCAAAAAGCTCGGACAACGTTACGGCGAAATGGCCGAACGACGCCTGAGAGCCTGGCAGAATCTGATGGTGGATATCGCCGATCTCGACGAGGAAGACAAGCTGTGGCGGGTTAACCGCTTTTTTAATCAGTTGCGCTTTGTCGATGATATTGTTCACTGGCGCAAGAAAGATTACTGGGCCAGCCCGGTTGAATTCCTGATCACCAATGGTGGTGACTGCGAAGACTTTTCCATCGCCAAGTACTACACACTGCGCCAGGTCGGCGTACCTATCGAAAAACTCAGCATCGCTTACGTAAAAGCCCTGGAACTGAATCAGGCCCATATGGTGCTGACTTATTATTCCAAAGCCTCGGCTACCCCACTGGTACTGGATAACCTTATCGGTGAGATCAAACCGGCGAACCGACGTCCGGATCTGCAACACGTATACAGTTTTAACGGTGATAACCTGTGGCTGTCGAAAAAGGGCCGCCGTAGTACACTGGTCGGCACATCGGACCAGCTCAAGCCCTGGGTGCAACTACAGTCCCGTATTAAGAATCAGGATATAAACCTGAACTGATCAGGTTAAAAGGAGTAAGGCATGTCCATAGTAAATCAGTTAATGGCCGCGGTTTTAGCCGTTCTGATCGGATTGGTTTCAGGCACAGTCTATCTGATGTCAGACAGTTCAAAGGCGATGCTGCTGAATCAGCTCGAATCCCATGGTCAGGATACTGCTACCCATCTGGGTCTTTATATGGCGCCATTTATGGCCGACAAGGATACCGCAGCCATTGAAACCACAGTGAACGCTATTTTTGACAGCGGCTTCTACCAGAACATTAAAGTGGTGGATGGCGCTGGAGAACCACTGTTTGAAAAACATGCCGATGCCCGTATCAGCGATCAGGTTCCGGACTGGTTTATTGGTCTGGTGGACATTACCCCGCCGGAGATGACCCGGGATATCACCCACCAATGGCAGAAAGCAGGCACTATCTTCGTTCAGAGCCGTGCAGGCTATGCTTACGAACAACTCTGGCGCGGCACCAAGCAAACCTTTATCTGGTTCGTGCTGCTTTCGTTCGTCAGCATCTTCTTTATCAGTTTTCTGGTGCGCTACATTCTGGCTCCCCTTAAAGGCGTGGAAGAGCAGGCAGAAGCTCTGTCTCAGCAACGCTATATCGAGCAGAGCCATATTCCGGGCACCCGAGAACTGAAACAGGTCGTTATCGCCATGAATATGATGGTGCGCCGGGTGCGTACTATGTTTGACGAACAGGCCAAGAATATCGAAGAGATCCGTCGTGCAGCCTATCAGGATGAACTGACAGGGCTGGCCAATCAGCGGGCTACTCAGACGCAGCTGACTGAGCGCCTGGATTACCGGAAAGATTTTGGCCGCGGCAGCCTTATCCACCTGCACATTGCCGAGCTTCAGACCCTGAACCAGGAACTGGGCATGGAGCGCACCAATAACTTTATCCGTGCTGCCGCCCAGCAGATTGAACAGCTGTCGCGCACCACCAATGAAGCAGTCGTTGGTCGTATCAGCGGCTCTGACTTTGTACTGCTCAGCGATATTACCGACCCCGACCAACTGCAGCGCGAGCTGGCAGCCATTATTGCCAATCTGAACGACTTTTATCGCCAACTGAACAATCAGGGTCAACTAAAACCCGCCTGTATCGGTGCAGTCCCCTGCAACGAGCTTAGTTCCGCTGAACAACTACTGGCCAATGCCCGTGTGGCAGCCCAGCAGGCAAAACAAAGCGAGCAGTCCCTGCAATGTGTCAGCGACGATGAAGATAAACGCCAGGAAAGCTGGCATCAACACGTCTGCGACACTATCAACAGCGGAGATATATTTCTGCAGGCGCAGCCGGTACTGGGCCTGTCAAAGGATAACGGCGTTATTCATAACGAAGTATACGCACGTATCCTCGACCAGCAGCAGCAACCCTGTATGGCTGGCGAGTTCATCAGTGTCGTCAAGCAACTGAACCTGATGGCTGCGCTTGATAAAACCGTGGCCCGTCACGTAATCGCCTACCTGAAAGACAACACAAAGGATGCGATCTCTGTAAACCTCAGTAACGATGCCGTTCGCGATGTACAGTTCTGTGACTGGCTGGTCAGCGAAGCGGGCACTCTGAATACGCCACAGCAATTGCATATCGAAATCAACGAAAGCTCCGTGCTCAACAATATGGAACAGATTGTACGATTCCGCGAGCAGCTGAAAAGCCTGGGAATCCGCTTCGGGGTCGACAACTTCGGCATTAATCCGGCAGGCTTTGCCTACCTCTACACCCTGCAACCGGATTACGTCAAAGTCGATGGCTCACTGATCCGCGAACTGGACCACAGCGCCGAAGACCGGTTCTTTGTCCGCAGCCTGGTCACCGCCGCTCACAGTCTTGATATTCAGGCCTATGCTGAGCATGTAGAGGGAGAAAGCCAGCTGAACCATCTGCGCCAACTGGAACTCGACGGCTCTCAGGGCTGGGTACATGGCCGACCAGAGACCCTCAGATAAATAAACGGATAAACATCAGCTACAAAAAAACCGCCATTCGGCGGTTTTTTTAATGAATCAATTTCTGATTAACCGTGCTTATTCAGCAGCAGTTCCAGCTTATTGCTCATGCGCTCTTCGCGCTGCTTAGCTTTATCGTCACGGACACGCTGCTGGCGACGCTTATTGATCTCTTTCAGCTGCTGCTTGGCGTGCTCCGCTTCTGAAGCAGTCACCGCACCGGAAGCTTCACCGTCCAGACCAATACGATCAGCGCCTTCCTGCAGGCTGCGGAAGTAATAAGGTGATCGGACATAAGATGCCAGCGCTCGTTTAATCTTATTCTTCGCCACCTTCTCATCAGCAACCAGATCTTCCTGAATACCGATCTTCAGTGGGCGCACATTGTCACGATTAAACACTTCAGGATAGGTGTCGCACAGCATTTGCAGTGCAGCCTGGTTTGCCGCCCGGTTTTTAGAACGGGAACGGGATTTAGCTTTATCAGCCGTTGTGTCTGTTGTAGTAGCAGTCACAATTCACTCTCTCAAATCGTTAAATATAACCGTCGGGCAGGCCCGTCCGATTCAGAAATCGCCTGACACGTAAACAGGATGCAGCTATGCACCTTTACGAATCAGATAAAAAAACTGGTCATCTTCTGCTTTCTGATCAATTAACTCATGACCCAGAAAAGTACAGAACTTTGGAATATCCCGCTGGGTAGACGGGTCGGTTGCAGTTACCTGCAGTACTTCACCGGCGGCCATCTCCCGCACTTTGTTGTGCAGCAGCATTACCGGCTCCGGACAGAACAGCCCGCAGGCGTCCATTGTCAGGTCTGCTTTTACATCTACCATCGGCTTAACCTCAAATACAACATCGGCCCATATTGTCTCAAATTACGCGGGACAGAAAAACCCATCTTTTGCAGAGATAACATTTTACCCGCGCCGACATTGCTATTATATTGAAATAAAAAGCCTTTAATCTGCTGAGGAGCCGATAATGATCCGTGTAATTATTGAACGTCACATTGCTGAAGAACTGGCGGAACATTACGAAAAAGCCGCCCGCGACACCCTGCAAACCGCTATGCAAGCCCATGGTTTCATCTCCGGCGAATCGCTGCGCAACGCCTATAAGCCCAATCACCGGGTCGTCATGGCAACCTTCCGGACCGTTCAGGACTGGCAACGCTGGCACTCTTCACCTGAACGCAAAGAGATCATGGAAGCGATCAATCCGATGCTGGAAACCGAAGAAAAAATTACCATCCTGGAACACTGATCGGAACAGACGCCACTGACTCAGTCAGTGGCGTTTAATACCCGCACATGTACAGTGATCTCTTCCCTGTCATGATACAGATGTTTAGCGGCAATATGATACTCAATCCCCGCCTCTGACAAACTGTTTTGCAGCTGCTGCAGACATTGCTTAACCTCAATATAACGCTGTTTCATCGGCAGTTTGAGATTAAAAATTGTTTCCCGGCACCAGTCCTGCACCAACCACTCAGTCATCAGCTGAGTAACCCTGGCAGGCTTATCCACGATATCACACACCATCCAGTCAAACCGTTTCGCGGGCTGATAAGTGAAAGCATCTTCCGTCAGATGGGTTACCTGACCACTGTCCATCAACTCCGGTGACATCGGCCCATTATCAATCGCCGTCACAAACATATTCTGATTGACCAGTTGCCAGGTCCAGCCACCCGGCGCAGCCCCCAGATCCACAGCCCTCTTGCCACTGGATACATAGCGGTGCCAGTCCTTCTGCGGGATAAACCAGTGCCAGGCTTCCTCCAGCTTAAGCGTTGAGCGACTTGGCGCGGCCTTGGGAAACTTCAGACGCATAATCCCCATCGGCCAGGGGGCAGAGTTGTCAATCGCGGCATAGCCCAGATAGAAGCAGTCACCACTGATCGCGAACAGGTGCAAACGGTGCAGGGCTTTCTTTTGCAGCAGCCCCTTTTTCCTCAGCGACTGACTGAAGGCCGAACCAAAGCTATTACAGAAACGCTGCAATTCACGCCCTTCGGTAGTATCAGCAGGTTCTACAATTAACTCCTGACACAGAGGAAACTGCTCCAGATGCTGACTGAGAATGGCAATACGGTCTTCCCTGTCAACATCTTCGATCAGGGGCAGGCAGACCAGCCACTGACGGGCAAAGATCAGCTCACTGAAACAGATCTGCTGAACGGCCAGCTCAGCACCATCCGGTTGGTGACTGACAAACAACACATAACCGCTGTGCTCATCCAGCTTACAATAGCCGTAGATACCTCGCTGCTCACACAGATCACGTATCTCTGCGGCACACTCTTTCTCAAAACCGGGACGACAGTACAAAAGCAGGTGATTCACTCTGCGGAACCTTCTTTAATTTGCTGGCAATATTGCAGAGTGGATTCTACTGCAAAGCTGATGTGTTCGTCCTGATTTAATCCTGACTTTTTACGCGGTTTAAGATCATGATCACCATCTTCCAGCCAATGCACACGAACGCACTCTGCCAGTTGATAACCCGCTACCGCCTCCCGGTTTCCCATCGGATCACGGGTACCCTGAAAAATATGCACAGGCGTGTGCATCGATTCGAAATGATCGACACGGGGCTTGTCCGATTTGCCCGGCGCATAGAACGGATAGCCATAGACAAAACATCCGTGTACGGATTCAGCATCCGCCAGCATCGTTGCCATACGACCACCCATCGATTTCCCGGCAATGAATAGCGGCAGCCCCGGCTCAGAGAACTGCTCAATAAGCGCCTCAAAAAACTCCAGCAGTTTCGGCTGACGATCAGGCGGCCTGCGCTTACCGTCTTCACGACGCTTCTGCATATAAGGAAACTCGAACCGAATTACCTCCAGTCCTCCACTGGCCAGTTGATGCGCCACTGAAGCCATAAAATCGCTGTCCATTGGCGCTCCGGCGCCATGGGCCAGCAATATCCGCCCCAATACTGGCTGCCCTTCTCTGATCATTGTTTTCTCCTGCAAAATTCCGGCTGCGCAATTATGCCCGAAAAAACCACTTGATCCACATCAAGAAAACTTGAATTAGTAACTGATGATACCAGCCCGGGAACGACCTCCATCGCACAAAAGAGCTAATCCAGAATGATGAAGAAAAAACCATTCAATCAATACCAACCATCAATACTCAATAAAAAACAACATGTTACAAAGCCTGTCAAAACAGAAAATAAAATATAAGAAAAAGCTTATACTGTTTTTGCAGTGCGACACTATGTCGCAAGTAATACCGTAAACTCATTGAAATATGACGGCTGTTTACAGATAATAGCCAGCGGAAATTTACTTTCTAAACCTTTCTAATAGCTTGTTGATGAGAGCCTGATATGAGCACAGCAGCTGAACACCCAACCTACAATTACAAGGTGGTGCGTCAATTCGCCATCATGACAGTGGTATGGGGTATTGTTGGAATGGCCGTGGGCGTATTAATTGCGTCCCAGTTAGTATGGCCTGCACTTAACTTTGATACTGCCTGGCTGACTTACGGTCGCCTGCGTCCGTTGCACACCAACGCAGTTATCTTTGCATTCGGAGGCTGCGCACTGTTCGCAACCTCTTACTACGTCGTACAGCGTACGAGCCAAACCCGTCTGATCTCCGATAAACTGGCAGCATTCACCTTCTGGGGCTGGCAGCTGGTTATCCTGCTGGCAGCGATCACTCTGCCACTGGGTATCACTTCTGCAAAAGAATATGCCGAACTGGAGTGGCCAATTGACCTGCTGATCACAGTGGTATGGGTTGCATACGCAATTGTCTTCCTGGGTACAGTGAAGATGCGTAAGACTTCCCACATCTATGTAGGTAACTGGTTCTACATGGCATTCATCATCACGGTTGCAGTACTGCACATTGTAAACAGCGCGGCACTGCCTGTTTCTCTGACTAAGTCTTACTCTGTATACCCTGGTGCTGTTGATGCGATGGTTCAGTGGTGGTATGGCCACAACGCAGTAGGTTTCTTCCTGACTGCAGGCTTCCTGGGCATGATGTACTACTTCGTACCGAAGCAGGCTGAACGTCCAATCTACTCCTACCGTCTGTCCGTAGTTCACTTCTGGGCTCTGATCGCTACTTACATGTGGGCTGGTGGTCACCACCTGCACTACACTGCTCTGCCTGACTTCGCTCAGACTCTGGGTATGGTAATGTCCCTGATCCTGCTGGCTCCTTCCTGGGGTGGTATGATCAACGGCATGATGACCCTGTCTGGTGCATGGCATAAGCTGCGTACTGACCCGGTTCTGCGCTTCCTGGTTGTTTCCCTGTCCTTCTACGGTATGTCTACCTTCGAAGGCCCAATGATGTCTATCAAGACTGTAAACGCTCTGTCTCACTACACTGACTGGACTATCGGTCACGTACACGCAGGTGCGCTGGGTTGGGTTGCAATGATCTCCATCGGTGCTGTTTACCACATGATTCCACGTCTGTACGGTAAAGCTCAGATGGCTAGCGTTAGCCTGATCAACACTCACTTCTGGCTGGCAACTATCGGTACCGTACTGTACATCTGTGCAATGTGGGTAAACGGTATTCTGCAAGGTCTGATGTGGCGTGCAGTAAACGAAGACGGCACCCTGACTTACAGCTTCGTAGAAGCTCTGGAAGCAAGCCACCCTGGCTTCTTCGTACGTGCTCTGGGTGGTGCGTTCTTCCTGCTGGGTATGGTCCTGATGGCATACAACGTATACCAGACTGTTCGTAAAGACAGCAAAGCTCCTGCAGCTGACGCGTCTGCTCAAGCAGCTTAAGGATCAGAGGAGCACATAAGATGATCAAACACGAAACGATTGAAAAGAACATTGGCCTGATGATCCTGCTGATCATTCTGGTGATCAGCGGCGGTGGTCTGGCTGAAATCGTACCTCTGTTCTTCACCAACGCTACTACCAAGCCTATTGATGGCATGCGTACATACTCAGCACTGGAACTGGAAGGTCGTGACATCTACATCCGTGAAGGTTGTAACGTATGTCACTCTCAGATGATCCGTCCGTTCCGTGCAGAAACTGAGCGCTACGGTCACTACTCTACTGCTAACGAATCTGTATGGGAGCACCCGTTCCTGTGGGGATCCAAGCGTACCGGTCCGGATCTGGCCCGTGTAGGCGGTCGTTACAGTGATGACTGGCACCGTGCTCACCTGTACAACCCGCGTGACGTAGTACCTGAGTCCAAGATGCCATCTTACCCTTGGCTGTTTGAAAACAAACTGTCCGGTAAAGATACGGCTGCCAAAATGCGAGTGCTGGCTAAAATGGGTGTTCCATACACCGAAGAAGAAGCTAACGCAGCTCGCGAGCAGGTAGAAGGCAAGAGTGAGATTGACGCTCTGGTTGCTTACCTGCAGGCACTTGGTAAAACCCACTCTGAATACACCAACAAACGGTAATCCGAGTGAGCTACGAAGTTTATGGTCCGTATCTGCCGGGGTTGATGTTACTCACCTTTATCGGCCTGTTTATCTGGGTTCTGTTACCGGGTAACCGCAAACGATTTGATGAGGCATCCCAGCTCCCTTTCGCCGACGAGGAGAAAGATGCAGCTGAGACAGATACGACCAATGACGGGAGAAAAGAAAAATGAGTGCTTTTTGGAGCGCATGGGTATGGGCAATTACCCTGGCAGTAATCCTGGGTTGTACTTGGTTGCTGCTGGCTACTCGCAAAGGCGAGCAGTATAAAGAAACCACTGAGGAAACTGTGGGCCACGCGTTCGATGGCATCGAGGAATATGACAACCCGCTGCCGGGTTGGTGGTTCCAGATGTTCATCGGTACCGTTATCTTCGGTATCGTTTACCTGGGTCTTTACGGCCTGGCGAACGTAAAAGGCTTCTACGGCTGGAGTTCTGTAGGCCAGTACGAAGAAGAGATGGCGCACGCTGAAGAGGTTTACAAGCCTGTATTCGCTAAATACGCAGCAATGTCTATCGAAGATCTGCAGGGTCAGCCTGAAGGTCTGAAGATGGGTCAGCGCATGTTCGCGAACAACTGTTCACTGTGTCACGGTACTACCGGTACCGGTGCTCACGGCTTCCCTAACCTGACTGACAACGACTGGCTGTACGGTGGCTCTCACGATGCCATCAAGCAAACAATCGCAGCAGGCCGCACCGGTGCAATGCCACCATGGGGTGCGGTACTGGGTGAAGAAGGCGTTCGTGACGTAACCAGCTATGTTATGTCTCTGAGCGGCAAGGAACACGATGCTGAAGGCGCTGCGCGCGGCCAGCAACAGTTCCAGGCTCTGTGTACTGCATGTCACGGCCAGAACGGCGAAGGCCTGCAGGCACTGGGCGCACCTAACCTGACTGACGACGTATGGCTGTACGGCTCTTCTTTTGAGAAGGTAAGCCACACTATCCGCGTAGGTCGTAACGGTGTAATGCCTGCTCATAAAGATCTGCTGAGCGATGACAAGATCCACCTGATCACCGCTTATGTTGTAAGCCTGTCTGATAAGTAAGGCTCAGATCAATAAAAAGGCGATATGATGAAAATCATATCGCCTTTTTTTGTGCCAGACTTTAACACCCGAAACAAACGCGGGTATAATATTCGCAATCACTAATAAACCTGATTCTATAAGGTTTAGAGTGCGAGCATTACGAAATATTTCAGGGTGAGGAATGGTATGAACCAGATACCAGTTAAAGACGTAACACCAAAGAGCCAGAAGGGAAATAACGAGAGCTACGACCTGTACGCCAAACGGGAACATATCTACGTTAAATACTACAAAGGCTTCTTTAAAAACTTCCGTACCATCTCCGGCATTATCATGCTGGTCATGTTTTACGGTTTCTCCTGGTTACAGTGGGATGGCCATCAGGCAGTATTGTTTGATCTGCCAAGCCGCCAGTTCCATGTATTCGGTTTCACCTTCTGGCCGCAGGACTTCATGCTACTGTCCTGGCTGCTGATCATTCTCGCCTTCACCCTATTCTTCGTAACCGTATTTGCCGGACGCCTCTGGTGCGGCTACGCCTGCCCACAATTCGTCTGGAC
Organism: Amphritea sp.; assembly: GCA_025800245.1. Taxonomy (GTDB): domain Bacteria; phylum Pseudomonadota; class Gammaproteobacteria; order Pseudomonadales; family Balneatricaceae; genus Amphritea. The sequence goes on from JAOXSA010000231.1 coordinate 54,380, forward strand.
CTGGTTTTTCATGTGGGCTGAACGGGTAACCGAAGGCGACCGTAACCAGCGCATGAAGCTCGACAAGCAACCCTGGAGCGGTAAGAAGCTGGCTAAAAAAGCTGCCAAACACACCCTCTGGTTTGTTATCGCTGCAGTATCAGCGATCGCTTTTGTCGGTTACTTCACCCCGATCCGCGAACTGACTCCGGCGGTTCTGAGCTGGAATCTCGGCCCCTGGGAAACCTGGTGGATCGGTTTCCTGACCGTGGCCACCTATGCCAACGCCGGCTGGATGCGCGAGCAGGTCTGTATCTATATGTGCCCGTATGCCCGCTTCCAGAGCGTTATGTTTGATCAGGATACACTGGTCATTTCCTACGACGAGAAACGCGGTGAAACCCGCGGCAAGCGTAAGAAAAACTCTGACCATAAAGCTCAGGGACTGGGAGACTGCATCGACTGTAACGCCTGTGTTCATGTCTGCCCGGTGGGCATCGATATTCGCGATGGCCTGCAGTACGAATGTGTCGCCTGTGGCGCCTGCATAGACGCCTGTGATGACATGATGGACCGCATGGGTTACGACCGCGGCCTGGTGCGCTATACCACCGAGCACGCACTTGAAGGTGGCACTACTCACATCATGCGACCTCGCCTGATCGGCTACTTTGTTGCACTGTGCGCCATGTTTATCGCCTTCAGCTATACACTTTATGCCCGCATTCCTCTGGAAGTGGACATTCTTCGTGACCGGGGTCAACTCTATATCGAAGCATCCAACGGCAATATCGAAAACGTATATACTCTGAAACTGGCCAACAAGTCTCAGGAAGATCATCGCTACAGCATTGAAATCAGCGGTATCGATGGCCTGGAAATGCTGGCGGACAACGAAGTAACCATCCGCTCCGGTGAATTGCTGGAATACCCGATCAGCCTGCAGGTTGATCCACGTTTCCTGGAACGCCCGAACTATGACATTATGTTCAGAGTTCAGGCACTGGATGATGCGGATATTGTTATTGAAGAGGAAAACCGATTTATCGGTCCCGCAAAGCGATAACGGTCTACCGTCCCGCATTTGACTGAGCTAAAATAGCTGCCGGGTTGCAATCCGGCAGCTATTTGTTTTTTGCACTAAGGAAACCTATGACTGATCAAAGCACCGCACCATGGTATAAGCAGCCCTGGCTGTGGTTTATCCTTGCACCATTGATTGCAACACTGCTCTACTCCACCGTTTATATCACCGCTTCTGTTGTTACCCACGACGGCGTGGTTCTGGAAGAGTACTCCAAGAAAGCCAAAGCGTTCCACGAAGACAAAACCCGGACTCTGGCTGCGAAAGAACTGGGCCTGAACGGTAAGTTGCGCTTCGACCTGATCACCAACGATATCAGCGTGCAGCTCAACAGCACTAAGAACGCCGAACTGCCAAAGCAGCTGCAGCTGACCATTGGTCACCCAACCAAGTCCAGTCTGGATATTCAGGTTTCCCTGCGTGAACTGCAGAAAGGCCATTATGTCGGTGAGCTGAAAGGCAGTATGAAAGGTCGTAAAACCCTGATCCTGAGCCCGCCGGATAACAGCTGGCTGCTGGTCAACGAGGCCGAACCACCGTACGATCAGCAATCTTTCAGCTTTGGTGATAGCTAAGTCTTAATGAACGCATCCCAGGACCCTCTGAAACACGAACAGGGCTGCTATCACTGCGGCCTTGATATCCCTCCCGGCAGCCAGTACATCACACAGATAGGTGGTGTAGACCGACAGATGTGCTGCCCGGGCTGCCAGGCAGTTGCCCAGGTTATCGCCGACGGCGGGCTGGAAAACTACTACAAGCACCGCACCAGCGAAGCGACTTCACCTGAAGCAATTTCCGCCGATGATCAACTACTGGCCGAACTGTCTCTTTACGATCATGACAGCGTTCAGAGCAGCTTTGTGGTCCAGACTGATAAACTGACCCGGCAGGCCACCCTCGTGATCGAAGGCATCACCTGCGCAGCCTGTGTCTGGCTGCTGGAGCACCACCTGGGGGCTCTGGACGGGGTCGAAAAAGTCAGCGTTAACCTGACTAATCATCGAGCCCGGATCGACTGGCAGCAATCAGAGATAAAACTCAGTGAAATTCTGCTGGCCATCCATTCGATTGGCTATCAGGGGCACCCTTACCACCCGGATAAAGAAGAGCAGTTACTGGAACGGGAAACCAAACTGGCGATGCGCCGACTCGGTATCGCTGGCGTATTTTCGATGCAGATCATGATGCTGGCAGCCGCACTTTACACCGGTGCCGGTGCCAGCCTTGAAGCGCAGTATGAAACCTTTATTCGCTGGGCCAGTCTGGTACTGGCCACCCCCGTGGTTTTCTATGCCTCGCGGCCTTTCTTTGAAGCCGCGCTGCGGGATCTGAAGACCCGTCACCTGACAATGGATGTGCCCGTTTCCATCGCAATAGGTGGTGCCTACACCGCCAGTATCTGGGCGACCCTGACCAATTCCGGCGAAGTCTACTTTGACTCGGTTTCCATGTTTACCTTCTTTCTGCTGATTGGTCGCTTCCTGGAAATGAAAGCCCGACACCGGACCGGACGAGCCGGTAACGCCCTGCTCAACCTGCTACCGGCAAGCGCAGTCCGTTACGATGACGGCCAGGAAACGGTGGTTGCCGCCAATGAGCTGCAACAAGGCGACCGGGTGCTGGTTAAGCCAGGCCACACCATTCCAGCCGATGGCCGGATAATCAAAGGCAGCAGCAGTATCGATGAATCCGCCCTGACCGGTGAATATCTGCCACTGACCAAAGGCATTGAAGACAGTGTTGTCGGCGGCACCATCAATGTTGAAAACCCGATTGATATTGAAGTTACTCAGGTAGGCGCCAGCTCCCAGCTGTCCTCAATTGTCCGGTTGCTGGAACGCGCCCACGAAGAGAAGCCGCAGGTAGCCCGCCTGGCTGATAAGGTATCTGGTTACTTTGTTGCTGCCGTACTGATCACCGCTGCCACTGTCGGCCTGACCTGGTGGCAGATCAATCCTGATCACGCCTTCTGGATCACCCTTTCGGTACTGGTTGTTACCTGCCCCTGCGCACTGTCACTGGCGACCCCGACCGCCCTGACCGCTGCAACAGGCACCCTGCGCCAGAACGGCCTGCTGATCACCCGCGGGCATGTACTCGAAAGCCTCGCAAAAGCTACCCATATCGTGTTTGATAAAACCGGCACCCTGACCGAAGGCAACCTGTCACTGCAGCAGATCCGAACCCTTTCAGAGATAACAGACATTGATAGTCTGAAAATTGCCGCAGCCCTTGAAAGCCATTCCGAGCACCCTATTGCCAAAGCATTTCATAAAGATCCACGAGTACAGAACACCGCCGCCGCTGAAACACTGACAAACCATGTCGGACAGGGCCTGGAAGGCATTGTTAACGGTCAGCGCTATTTTATCGGCAAACCCGGATTTGCGTCCCAACACTGCGGAGCTGACCTCAGCTTTGATGATGCACCAGACCGATCCGGCCAATGGCTGCTACTAGCCAGTGAAGATCAACCGCTGGCCTGGTTCGGCCTGAACGATCCGCCCCGTAAACAAGCGGCAACAATGATCACATCACTGCAACAGATGGGCCTTGAGGTTCAGATGCTGACCGGAGACAGCTCTGCGGCGGTTGAACATATCGCTGGCCAACTGAAGATTAACCGTGTGATTTCCGGCGTCAGCCCTGAACAGAAGTTGCAGCACATTCAGAAACTTCAGGATGAAGGCGCGCAACTGATTATGGTCGGTGATGGCATCAACGACATCCCGGTACTCGCGGGTGCCCAGACCTCTATCGCTATGGGCTCCGCCACTGATCTGGCCAAGACTAATGCCGACGCAGTACTGATCTCTGGTGAACTGATGCGTTTACCGCAGGCACTGCAACTGGCCCGTCGCACCCGCAGCAATATCCGCCAGAATCTGGGCTGGTCGATTTTTTACAATCTGATCGCCCTGCCGTTAGCCGCTACCGGGATGATCGCCCCGTGGATGGCAGCTATCGGCATGTCTGTCAGTTCCCTTGTGGTCGTTGGTAACGCTTTGCGTCTGACTAAACTTGGCAAGACAAATCCGGTAGAATAACCCCATTAAATTAGCTGAAATATCACTATGTCTATAATCTACCTGCTGATACCTATCGCGATCATCCTCGCCGGTGTGGCCATGTGGGGATTCTTGTGGTCCGTTAACAGTGGCCAGCTGGATGACCTGGAATCACCAGCGCACAGCATTCTGTTTGAAGATGATGACCACCTGATTCCCGACGACGCCAAGCCCCGCGACGATAACGAAACCAAATGATCGGCGATTCTGTAACTGTACTAACAGCGATCACTCTGGGGCTGCTGGGCAGCGCCCATTGTCTGGGTATGTGCGGTGGCATTTCCAGCGCTGTTGCTATGGGCATTGACCGACAGAACAGCAACCCCCTGTTATTACTCAGCGGCTTTAATCTGGGCCGGATTGCCAGCTACACTCTGGCCGGCGCCCTGATGGGCAGCATTGGCTGGTTTCTGCGATCACCTGAGATATCACTTCTGCTACGCTGCCTGGCTGGCATCATTCTGATTCTGATGGGCCTTTATGTCGCGCAGATCTGGAAAGGTCTGAGCTGGATCGAAAAACAGGGCAACTATATCTGGCGCTACCTGCAGCCATTAAGCAAACGCTTATTGCCAGTGCGCAATCCTGTTCAGGCGCTGGCACTGGGTGCTTTATGGGGCTGGCTGCCCTGCGGTCTGGTATACAGCACCCTGATCTGGAGCGCGACCGCTGCAGACTGGAAGACCTCAGCGCTGATGATGGCCTGCTTCGGCCTGGGTACCGTCCCGGCCATGTTTGCCACCGGACTGCTGGCACAGCAGGTACAGACCATACTTAAACAGCGCAGTACTCAAACCATCGCCGGCGTACTGATCATCGGATTTGGTTTATTTACTGTACCCTGGCCCGGGCTGATACAGAGCCTTGGCATTGCTTGATAAACATCAATACCCGTAGCGCATATACCGCTATAATCACCCTTTTGCCGTAGACGAGAGAGTTTTTTGTGAGCCAGAACAATCTGATTAAATGGGATCTTGATCTGATCCGTCGTTACGATCTTTCAGGTCCCCGCTATACCTCTTACCCTACAGCAATCCAGTTTGATCCTGAGCTGTCAGCTAACGATCTGGTCAGCACAGGCCAGCAAACAGCTGATCGCACTTCACCACTGTCGCTGTATGTTCATATTCCGTTCTGTGCTCACGTTTGTTATTACTGCGCCTGCAATAAAGTCATTACCCGCAACCGGAAAAAAGCTCAGCCATATCTGGATACTGTCTACAAAGAGATGGCCCAGCTGTCTGAATGGTATTCTGATGACCGCATCGTCGAGCAATTGCACTGGGGCGGCGGCACTCCGACCTTTATCAGCAACGAACAGATGATCGAGCTGATGCAGCAGCTGCGTAAGCACTTCAAACTGCTGGATGATGATTCCGGTGATTACTCCATTGAGATTGATCCCCGCGAAGTTGATCACGAAACCCTGCGTGTCCTCCGTGAAATCGGTTTCAACCGGGTCAGCTTCGGTGTTCAGGATGTCGAACTGCAAGTACAGGAAGCGGTTAACCGGGTACAGCCGGTAGAAGAAGTGGCCGATGTACTGCAGGAAGCCCGTCGCCTGGGTTTCCGTTCGATCAACATGGATCTGATCTACGGCCTGCCCCATCAGACACTGGAAAGCTTCAGCAAAACGCTGGATACCATCATTGAACTGAGCCCGGATCGCCTGTCGGTATTCAATTATGCACACATGCCGGATCGCTTCCGTTCTCAGAAGCACATCAATGCTGAAGACCTGCCAAGCCCTGAAACCAAGCTGGCCATTCTGGAAACCACCATCAACAAACTGATGGACGCCGGTTATGTCTATATCGGCATGGACCACTTTGCCAAGCCGGATGATGAACTGGCGCTGGCTCAGCAGAACGGCAAACTGCACCGTAACTTCCAGGGCTACACCACGCACAGCGATTGTGATCTGGTGGCCATAGGAGTGTCTTCAATCAGCCAGATCGGCGATGTTTATTACCAGAATGAACATGATATTGCCGCCTATACCGCGGCGGTAGAAGAGCGCAGTGATGCCATCAAGCGCGGTGTAACACTGACCCGGGATGATCGTATCCGCCGGGCTGTGATCACCCAGTTGATCTGTCAGTTCGAACTGGAAAAAGCCGCCATTGAGCAACAGTTCGATATCCGTTTTGATGACTACTTCGCAGAAGAGCTGGAAGATCTGGCACGCTTCACCGAAGACGGGCTGGTAGAACTGAATGAAAAACAGATCTCCGTGACCCCGGCTGGCCGCCTGTTGATTCGCCGGATCTGCATGTCTTTTGATGCTTATATACCAAAGCAGCAGCCGACCAAAGGCTTCTCCCGTATCATTTGATACGGGAAATACTTCACCCGGTTGCAGAATTAGTAGATAATTGCTGAGCAATTAACGAAATGACGGGACCAGATTATGGGTAACCATAAGGCCACAGAAGGAAAACTGCACAGTTTACAGCAGGTTCATTGCAGCACCTGCAGCCTGAGTTCATTGTGCCTGCCAGTATCTCTGAATATGACAGAGATGGAACGCCTCGATAACATCATCGATAAGAGCCGACCGCTGAAAAAAGGCGATCATCTGTTCCATCAGGGCGAGTCATTCTCCTCTGTTTATGCAATCCGCGCCGGCACCATCAAGACCTACACCCTTACAAACGAAGGCGAAGAGCAGATTACCGGCTTCTACTTCCCGGGTGAACTGGTGGGTATGAGCGGCTTTGACAGTGATGAATACCCTGTCTCTGCCAAAATTCTGGAAACCACCACCGTCTGCGAAATTCCATTTGAGCGTCTGGATGATCTGTCCGGCCAGATGCCTGAGCTACGTCGTCAGATTCTGCGTACACTCAGCAAAGAGATCCGCGATGATCAGCAGATGATGCTGTTGCTGAGCAAGAAAAACGCTGAGCAGCGAGTCGCAACATTCCTGGTTAAGCTATCCAGCCGCTTTAAAGCCCGCGGTTATTCTGCGGCTAACTTCCGTCTGTCCATGTCCCGCAACGAGATCGGTAACTATCTGGGACTGGCAGTAGAAACGGTCAGCCGTATCTTTACCCGGTTCCAGAAAATGGAACTGATCCGCGTTGACGGTAAAGAGATTGAGCTACTGGATCTGGAAGAGATCTACAGCCTCTCCGGGGAATCCCCTGATGAGGAACCCTGTGAGCAGCAAACCTGCCCTAACACCTGATCCGGATTGCTGTAAGCAATTACAAAAACCGTTTTCATACCAATACCCGCAGCCTGTTGCGGGTATTTTCTGAGTAAGCACCTGAATAAGGTCCTGATTAAGTCCTAAGGTTGTCCAATGTCTTTTGACGAATGCTATATCAAGTCTGTAATGCGCACGATTCCCGACTGGCCTGAGCCAGGCGTAATGTTCCGGGATATCACCCCGCTGTTTAAAGATCCGAAAGCACTGCGCATGATCTCTGATGCCTTTATTCAGCGCTATATTGATTCGGAGATCACCCATATCGCCAGCATCGATGCACGGGGATTTCTGATCAGCTCAATCATGGCTTATCAGCTGAACATCCCACTGGTACTGGTCCGGAAAAAAGGTAAACTGCCGGGCAAAACCATTCATCGCGAATACGCGCTTGAATACGGTACAGCCGCAGTCGAAATGCAGATCGATGCCGTTGCCGATGGCGACAAAGTACTGGTATTTGACGACCTGATCGCGACTGGGGGCACCATCCTGGCAGCCTGCACGATCATCAAGGAACTGGGAGCCGAGGTTTATGAAGCTGCAGCTCTGATCGACCTGCCGGACCTGCAGGGCTCTGAAAAAATTCAGGAGACCGGCGTACCGGTTCATACCCTGCTGGCCTATGAAGGCCTCTGAGACAACGTTGTTAATTTGAAAAGGGCCTGCAGGGCCCTTTTTTAATGCTCCGAACCGGCGACAGACGCCACTGCCTGCGACCTTCTGATAGTTGCTATAAACCTTAAAGATATATAAATATAACCAAAACAATAAATACAGTGATCTGACCATGTCCCGAACAGCTACTTTTGCCGCCTGTTGCGCCCTTGCTCTGTCCACTACAACCTTCGCTGAAGAAGTCACGCTGGAGCATAACGGCCTGACTCTGAATGCCAACCTCCAACTCGTCGAAGGACAGCCATTGTCCGGCCGAGTAGCCATGATTACCCATGGCACTCTGGCCCACAACGGTATGGAGATTATCGCGACACTGCAGGAACTGCTGGCCGATGAAGAGATTCCCAGTCTGGCGATCAATCTGAGCCTCGGTCTCGATAACCGCCACGGTATGTATGACTGCGCAGTACCTCATGATCATAAGCATACTGATGCTGTCGACGAAATTAATCACTGGCATCAATGGCTGAAGGATCAGGGAGCCGCCGAAGTCATCACTATCGGCCATTCCCGGGGTGGGAACCAGGTTGCCTGGTACAACCAGGATCACAGCGGTCAGAGCCTGGCTCAGGTGCTGATTGCACCGGCAACCTGGAGCGAAGCCGGTGCTGCAGAAAACTACCAGAATCGCTATCAGCAGCCACTTCAACCATTACTGGAGCAGGCCCAAAGCCTCAGCCCGGACAAAGCAATGAAGAACACCGGATTTATCTATTGCCAGGACAGCACCGTCAGCGCCGGCAGCTTTGTAAACTACTACACTCCGGATCAGCGCTTAAACACACCTACTCTGCTACAGCAGACCAGCCTGCCGACTCTGGTACTGATCGGTTCTGAGGATAATACCGTAGCCAACCTTCCTGAAGCGATGGCTGAAGTCAGTACTGCTGCGGTACAATCGGTCACCATTGATGGCGCAGACCACTATTTCCGGGATCTGTATGCCGATGAAATGATTGAACACATCGTCGAGTTTATGGACCAACTATGACACTCAGGACCCGTTTCGCAGCCCTTTTTGCCTCGCTGATCATCAGTTTCAGCAGTGCCGCTGACGCCCAACCACTGCCTGTTCTGGAGAACCTGCAGGCCGACCAGCAGAATGCCGGCGATCGTTTTCTGCTGGTACTGGTCAGTCAGCCGGATTGCAGTTATTGCGAGCTGGTAGAAGAAGAGGTGCTGGAACCGATGCAGCTGAGCGGTCAGTATGATGGCCGACTGCTATTCCGTAATCTGATCATCCACGACGGACGGGATGTCACTGACACCGACGGTACGATGATCAGTGCTTCGCAGCTGGCCCGCCGTTATAACAGTAGTATGACTCCGACACTGCTGTTTATTGACCCCCAGAGCGGTGCAGAGATTGCCGATAAAATGATTGGTGTCAGCAATATCGAAATGTACGGTTTCTACGTCGACAAACAGGTAAAGATTGCCCACCGGCTTAAAACAACACCATAAGCATTTCTAGCCCTATTCCATCCGCCCTATTGCCAGTACAATGGCGCACCTGTTTACATCTGAATTAAGGCGCCGTTTTATGTGGTTCAAAAATGCTATCTTCTATCGTTTCAGTCAGGCTTTCACCCACACCCCGGAAACACTGGAAGATAAACTCAAGGAAAAAGCATTCACCCCGTGCGGCAGCCAGGAACTGACCCGCTTTGGCTGGGTCAGCCCAACCAGCGGCCTGTCCGATATGCTGGTTCATGCAGGTAACGGTTTTATGCTGATCGCCGGCCAGAAAGAGGAAAAAATCCTCCCTTCGGCCGTGGTTAAGCAGCAACTCGATGACAAGGTTAAAGTGATCGAGCATGAGCAGGCCCGTAAGGTTTATAAAAAAGAGAAAGACCAGCTCAAGGATGAGATCATCCTTGATCTACTGCCCCGCGCCTTCAGTAAATATCAGAAAACATGGGCACTGATCGCTCCGCAACACAATCTCCTGATTGTGGACGCCAGCAGCCATAAACGTGCTGAAGAACTGCTGAGTCATCTGCGCAGCCTGCTGGGCTCTCTACCGGTTATTCTGCCCGATGTTAACCATTCACCTTCGGCAATTATGTCACACTGGCTGGAGCGCCCTGAGGAGCAACCAGCTGGCATTACTTTGATGGATGAGTGCGAACTTCGTGATAGCGCGCTGGAAAGTGGTGTTATTCGCTGCAAGGGGCAGGATCTGCTCAGCGACGAGATCGGCCAGCATCTGGAAGCGGGCAAGCGAGTGGTTAAACTGGCGGTTGAATGGCAGGAAAGCCTGAGCTTTATTCTGCAGGACGATCTGTGCATCAAGCGTATTAAGCTGTGTGATTCCCTGCAGGAAAAACTGGATCAGGACAGCACCGACGTTGCAATCGAGCGCTTCGACAGCGAATTTGCGCAGATGTCCCTGGAATTCAGCCGACTGATTCCGGCCTTGATTGACGCCTTCGGTGGTGAAGCTCAGCGCCCATAAATAAGTGGCGAGTGGCGAGTGGCGAGTGGCGAGTGGCGAGTGGCGAGTGGCGAGTGGCGAGTGGCGAGCAGAATATCTTTAACTATGTAGGGTGCAATAGCGCAGCGTATTGCACCATAAACAGAATCGGTGCGTTATAACGCACCCTACTTGCTATCAAGCTTTTTTGCTTTTTCCAGCT
>JAOXSA010000248.1 GCA_025800245.1 Amphritea sp.
CGTGCTTTTGACTCAATGACCGCTTCATAGAACTGATAGCCTGATAGGTTACCCGCTGCACTGATCGTCATTTCACAGACCATCGCTAACCGGTCAACCTTAGGGTTTAACGAACACAATCCGTTGGAGAGCAGCTCCGGCAGCATAGGGACCACATACTCAGGGAAGTAGACCGAGTTACCGCGTTTATGTGCTTCAATATCCAACGGGGTTTCAGGGCGAACATACCAGGACACATCCGCAATCGCGACCCAAAGCCGCCAACCACCGCCGCGCTTACGCTCGGCATAAACAGCATCATCAAAGTCCCGTGCATCTTCACCATCGATGGTCACCAGCGGCAGATGCCGCAGGTCAATACGATTCGTTTTAGCTGACTCCTCTACCTCGGGTGAAAGCTCAGCAATCTGCTGAGTAACTTCAGCAGGCCACTCATTGGGAATATCGTAGTTGTGGATCGCAACCTGTATCTCCATGCCGGCAGCAAGGTGATCGCCCAGCACCTCGATAACTTTGCCCTGCGCCATATTGCGCTTACCTGGCTGCTGTGTGATCTCGATCACCACCAACTGCTCGTTCTCATA
>JAOXSA010000272.1 GCA_025800245.1 Amphritea sp.
CTCAACCCCGCCAATAAACAGCTCAAAGCGGCTGGCAACCGCGTCACCCTCAGCATTCTTCGATACCCGCGCCAGCGCTGCCTGAGAAGCCGGGTAGTCATACACAAACACCGCCCCCAGATCAGCCAACTGCGGCTCAATTACATGAGACATCAGCAGATTCAGCCAGTTATCCCGGTTGTCATCCTCGAATTCCAGTTCGATATGTTGCCGGGTAATGGTTGCTAGTTCAGCAGCAGTGGCGCGATAAGGATTGATCTGCAGAAAACGCTGGAACACTTCGCCATAGCTGAAACGTTGCCACAATGATTTTTTCAACACCGAACCGACCAACGCCTGTACCTCATCCATCAGCTGATTCAGCGACATCTCCGGCCGGTACCATTCCAGCATGGTAAATTCCGGATTATGGCGCTTACCGGATTCACCATTCCGGAATGCCTTGCAGATCTGATAGATCGGCCCGCTGCCGGAACAGAGCAGACGCTTCATCGCGTATTCTGGCGAGCTCTGCAGGTACCGGGCGCTTTCCTGCTGAGCAGGTATCGGGTGATAGCGGCACTCGATAGTATCAATATAGGGATCGCTGACCGCCGCCTGAGTCATCAATGGCGTCTCTACCTCCAGCACCCCACGTTCAGCAAAAAACGTACGGATCTGCGCCAGAATGGCCGCCCGTTTGCGCAGATTTTCAATCGGTGCCGTCGCCCGCCACTGCTCAGTCATCAGTCTCACCTGTCAAAGTATTTTAACCCTGTACTTCAGATACAAAAATGACAGCCGAAGCTGCCATTTTCAGATCAAAATTGCATTGAATGCGTTATGAGCGCAGATATTGCAAACGCAGTAGCATTCAAACAATGTTTAAGCGCGGGATACGTACTCACCGGTACGGGTATCAATCTTCAGCACTTCGCCCTCTTCGATGAACAGTGGTACACGTACCACAGCACCGGATTGCAGAGTCGCTGGCTTAGAACCGCCCTGAGCCGTGTCACCTTTCAGACCCGGATCAGTTTCAGTTACCTGCAGTTCGACAAAGTTTGGCGGCGTCACAGAGATAGGGTTGCCGTTAAAC
>JAOXSA010000276.1 GCA_025800245.1 Amphritea sp.
ACTGATTTGTCGGCCTTCATATACGGGCAGAAGGATCGTCGATGTTCAGCTTGCTTTCTGTTTTCTGTGTCATTGTCGTTTATATGGCGATGCTGTTTGCGCTGGCAACCCGCGCCGAACACCGTCAGTCGCAGTTACAACCTTACTATATCTGGATCTACGGTTTATCACTGGGTGTTTATCACACCTCCTGGGGGTTTTACGGCAATATCGGCGATGCTGCCAGTAACGGTTTTCAGTTTCTGGCGTTGGATATCGGTGCTTACTGCTGCGTTGCGTTGTGGTGGATTCTGCTGAAACGGATGGTACAGATCAAAGAGGCACTGCATATCACCAGCCTTGCTGATCTGATCGCCGCCCGTTATTCAAGCTCCCGGATCATTGCCGCGGTGGTCGCGATAATCTGTTTGCTGGGCAGTATTCCCTATATCGGATTGCAGATTAAAGCGGTCATGGAGTCGGTCAGTGTCATCAGCGCTGAGCCAGCAGGAAACGGCTCCGATGAGCTGATCGGGATTGGCAGTAGCGCGGTTCTGCTGCTGTTTACCATTCTCTATGGTATTCGTCGTCTTGATCCCACCGAGCATCACTATGGCATGTTAGTGGTGTTAGCACTGGAATGTATGATCAAGCTACTGGTCATCATTGGCGTCGGTGCCTTTATAACCTTTGGCCTGTACGATGGCTTCGGCGATATTTTCCAGCGCCTGGAGCAGAGTGATCAGCAGATTTTCGGACTGGGCCCTGAAACCCGCCGCACTTCATCGTTAATCTCACTGTTTGTCATCGGCTTCTTCGCCGTGATTATGCTGCCCCGCCAGTTCCATATTGCGGTAGTTGAGAATAACGCTCAGTCCCATATCCGTCCGGCCGCGATAATACTCTGCCTGTACATGTTCCTGTTTTCGGTATTTGTGGTGCCGGTTGCCGGTGCCGGGCTGCTACAGGGAGTTGCACCGGAACAGGCAGATATGACACTGCTGATTGTCCCAATGCAGAATGGCTATCCGATTCTCACCCTTCTGACCTTTATCGGTGGCTTTGCAGCCGCATCTGGCATGGTCATTATCACCACAACCACTGTTGCGACAATGGTCTCCAACCACCTGATACTGCCCGTCGCTGAACATTATCCCGCTCTGTCATGGATCCGCGGATATCTGCTCCCGGCCAGACGCATCGTCGCTCTGATTGTGATCGGCAGTGCTTATCTGTTTATCGCTGGTCTTAAAGGCTCTTTTTTACTGGTCGGTATCGGTACTCTGGCGATCACAGCCCTGCTGCAGATTGTACCCGCGATGTTTGGCGGCCTGTTCT
>JAOXSA010000304.1 GCA_025800245.1 Amphritea sp.
GGTTGTGGTGATATCGCCAGCGGTAAGCTGGTGGTTCCCCTGCCAATGACAGCGCCGGAGCGGGGTACCTGGTATCTGGTGCAACAGAACGCCAATCTGGCTAACTCCAGAGCGATATGCTTCTCTAACTGGCTAAATAGGGAGTTGATGCAGGACCCGGTTCTGCAGCAGTATATCCAGTAACGTTATCAGCAAATAATGAATAAAAGTTGGTTATATTGTCTTTAAAATTCGCTAACTACAGCGATTATTACATAATTGTTAAAACTCACTCTTACGTCTAATTCCCCCTTATATTTCCTGTCTGCATCCAATATCGTCCGCTTAAATTGGTATATACCAATGATTAATAACTATGCTGACGAGAGCTGAAATGCACCCATTTATTCAACAATTGATCGAACTATACGATGCCGAAGGTCACCACACTTATGGTGAAGGAATCACCCAGATTGAGCATGCCGTACAGTGTGCGGAGCTGGCCCTGAGAGAGGGTGAATCCGCTCAGATGGTCACCGCTGCGCTGTTGCATGATGTTGGTCATCTGATGGCTACAACCGATATCGCCTTTGGTAATTACAAACACGACTCTATCGGTGCTGACTACCTGACACCGCATTTTCCACCGGCGGTGACTGAACCGATTCGTCTGCATGCTCAGGCAAAGCGCTATCTCTGTGCTGTAGAGCAGGATTATCTGGCGGGCCTCTCCGATGCTTCTCTGGATTCGCTGCAGCATCAGGGTGGGCTGATGGACCCGGTCGAGCAGGAAGCATTCCTTCAGGAACCTTTTGCTGATGCTGCGCTGCGTCTGCGCCGCTGGGATGATGAGGGCAAGGTTGATGAGTTAAGCAATAAGCAGATTGCTGACTACCTTGAGAGCATGACCGCTGCACTGAGCAGCGTTACACACTGAATGCCGGGAGAATGAAATATGTCATACAGTGATGCGTTCAGAAAACAGGGATACATCGTATTGCCACAGGGGCTGGATGCAGAGGATATGCAGCTGCTGGAGCAGAATAGCCAGATGCTTTATCAGCGTGCTGAAAGCCTGCTCGCTGAACTGGCAGAGAAGGGAGAACCGATCAGTGAGTTCTACAAGCACAATGATGATGAGCTGATTGTTGTACCGGAGATCGATGATCCTCTGAAAGTCTGCCGTTACGAATATATTGATGGCTACAGTCAGACCATGCGCGAGCACATTGTTGCAAAGCTGCGCGGCTATATTGAGGATCTTACCGGCAGCGAGTTTGTTCTCTTTAAGGATAAATGTAACGCCAAGAATCCGGGCGGCGGCGCGTTTGACCCTCACCAGGATGTGATCGCTTACGATCAGTTTAAACCGGCTTACCATGTAACCGCGGCGATCTTCCTTGACGATGCCACGCTGGAGAATGGCTGCCTGCACTTTCCTGAGAACTACCGTGCCGACCTGAGTCATCTGGACTGCTCGGTGGCGGATACCCCGCTGGGTAAGCTACCGGTACTGGCCAGTTATGATGGCGGCCCTGATAACGGCAACATCCACCAGGAGATCTGTGAGCAGATTCGCTGGCAGCCATTACCGGCCAGACGTGGTGATGTTGTGCTGTTTGATTCCTATGTGCCGCATTACTCGGAAAAGAACAATTCGCAGAAAACCCGACGTGCAATGTTCTTCACCTTTAATGCAGCAAAAGACGGTAACTTCTATCAGGATTATTACGCCATGAAACGTAGGGAATATGATAATCCGAAGTTTCATGTGGCAACGCCAACAACGCACAGCAGGATAGATGGTTAATCTTCGTAACAGGAATTTACTGTAAGTTACGTATTATAGACTCTTCAGGAAAATCAAAGGCTGCTAATATGCAGCCTTTTTTATGCCCGGATTCTGAACAAATTCAAGTGGTTATATACAGGTGTGAAACATTCGGCAGACGGTCCTTCTAAGTGCTGGATTAAGTAGACTTTCGTAGAATTATAATAGATAAATAAAACTCATCTGTTGGTGTAGAAAATCTCGTTTGTCTGGTTAAATAGTGTGCAATAAAATCGCGCACAATTCATAGGGAGAGCACCAGAACAGTGCCTTTTCGCTCCCGGAAGATACAGCGAAACCCAATTTTTTAGGAAGCACCGTCATGTACGTTTACGATCCAAAATACATCATGCAGATTCAGAAGCCTCGCTTCCCTGAGACTGAAGCGCAGATCTTTGAGCGCATGTACCGCGAATTTAAAGAGAAGAAGAAAGAAGAAGCTCGTCAAAAGCGTATCGAGCGCACCGTTGCCGTGCTGGAGCGCATCGGCAAGCAGATGCGTTTCATCAACAGCCCTGCTTACTGTGTAAAACACTGAGCTGCGGTTTAGTTGCAGATTTTAAAAGGTCGCCTCAGGGCGACCTTTTTTGTGTCTGCTATTTCCTGATAGAAAGCGTCTTACGCCTTACTCAGAGACCACCTACTAGGGCCTGTCTTTTGCGCATATGGGCCGGTGTCTGACTATATTTTTTCTTGAAGTGTTTGCCGAAGTGGGTGCTGTCGGAGAAGCCGCACTCATAGGCGATCTGAGCCACTGAACGGTCGGTATTCATTACCATCCAGTGTGCCTGAGTCAGACGAATATCACGCCAGAAAAAAGCCGGGGTGGTATCCAGTTGCTTTCGGAAGCTACGACTTAGCTGTCGTTCGGTAGTACCCAGCTGCTCCGCCAGTTGTGCGATCGACATATGCTCGTACATCCGTTGTCGCATCAGTGCCACCGCCTGAACCACTTTCCGGTCGCTGCAACTCAGCGCCATCTCTTCCATTGGTGTCAGGTGGGCCATATCGAAACCACTCTGATCCTCGCTGTGCATCAGATATTGCTGAACCTTGGTCGCCCGGGCTGCACCACAATGACGCAGCACCAGTTCCTGCGCCAGGTGGATCGCGGTCATCCCTCCCGGACTGGTAGTGATATCGCCATCATGAACCAGGGGTACGCCGGATACCGGTAACACGTCCGGATAGCGTTCCTGCATGATCTGCTCCAGAGAAAAGTGCACCGCACAGCGTTTGTTGTGCAGCAGACCCGCTTCTGCCAGTACGAAAGATCCGGTGCAGATGCCGAGTAAGGGGACCTCTTTTGACTGCGCCAGTTGCAGATATTCCAGAATTTCCCGAGGGACCTGTTCCCGGGAGTGAATCAGCCCGCCGACAATCGCGATGTAGTCATATCCGGTCGGATCATCCAGCAATCCCTGAGGCTCCAGTTTGTAGCCACAACTGGAGGTAATGGCTGCCTCTGTATGGGACAAAAGTTTCCACTGACAGTACACCTGACGGCTGAAATCTGCTTCATCTGCTGCGTGTCGCAGGCAGTCGGTAAACAGTGCCAGAGGGGTCAGAGTAAAGTCCGGGCTGACCAGAATTCCAACCTTCAGGGCGGGTTGAACATCCGGCGTCATTTTCCTGGGCACCAGAAACGGACTGAGCGGATCTGTATAAAAATCGACCATAAAGAATCTATTTTGTCTTAAATGTACTGCTATTTGACTGTAATAAACTATAGATGGCTAGATTATCTGAATATTCTGAAAAGCGAAATAACAATAATTAACCCTCCGGATTGTGCTGTTGCAGTGGTTGTTTTCAGTGTGACCGGTGTATGAGGTAAGCAATGAAGAATAAGAACCCAATCGATAATCTGCTGGGCAATGCTCAGGTTTCCCGCCGTCGCTTTCTGCAGGGTACCACGCTGGCCGGTGCATCTATGGCCGTCGGTGGTTCTCTGCTTAGTGGTAATGTACTTGCTGAACCAGTACCACGTCGGGGTGGCCATCTGAAGGCAGGTCTGGCTGGAGGTTCGACATCAGACTCTCTCGATCCGACCACATTCTCTGACACCTTCATGATCTCGGTAGGTTTCTCTATCCGGGATAACCTGACAGAGCTGGGGCAGGACAATACGGTGAAGCCGGCACTGGCAGAAAGCTGGGAAGCGGAACCCGGTGCGGCAAAATGGACTTTTAAACTGCGCCAGGGCGTGCAGTTCAGCAACGGTAAACCGTTTGGGGCTGAAGACGTAATCGGGTCCATCAACGCTCACCGCGGTGCGGATTCCAAGTCCGGTGCTAAAGCGCTGGTGGAAGGTATCAAAAATATCTCCGCAGACGGCGATCATACCGTAGTTTTTGAACTGACCAGCGGTAATGCGGATTTCCCTTATATTCTCACCGACTATCACCTGAATGTTGGCCCGGTGGTGGACGGTAAACCGGACTGGCTGTCCGGTGCCGGTACTGGCCTGTATCTGCTGGAAGCCTTTGAGCCGGGCGTGCGTGCGGTACTGAAGCGTAACCCGAATGCCTGGCAGACGGAGTTTGGCTTCTTTGATAGCGCCGAGTTTATCGCTATCAGCGATGACAGTGCCCGTCAGAGTGCGCTGCTGACTGGTGAAGTCGATGTTATCAACCGGGTTGATACCAAGACCGTACACCTGATGAAGCGCCGTTCCGGTATCCGCATCCTCGACGTACCAAGCCGTACTCACTACAGCATGCCGATGTTCTCCGATATGGCGCCGTACAATGATCCGAATGTCCGACTAGCATTGAAGCACGCTATTGATCGTCAGGAGTTCCTCGACAAGGTGCTGCACGGGTATGGTCAGATCGGTAATGACCACCCACTGGGCCCGGCATTTCGTTACCACGCAGCGGATATCCCACAGCGTGAATACGATCCTGAAAAAGCGAAGTTCTACCTGCGCAAAGCTGGTCAGGAAGGCCTGACTGTGAACTACCACTGTGCCGATGGTGCTTATGCAGGCGCTGTGGATGGTGGTGTACTGTTCCAGGAAAACGCTTCCAAAGCAGGCATTAAAGTGAATGTGGTTAAAGAGCCGAATGATGGCTACTGGTCCAACGTCTGGCTGAAGAAGAGCTTTGTTGCCAGTAACTGGGGTTCCCGTCCGGTAGAGGACATGATTCTGTCGCTGGCGTATCTGTCCGATGCCAAGTGGAACGAAGGTCACTTTAAGGATCAGCAGCTGGATCAGCTGATTATCGCCGCCCGCAGTGAGCTGGATGAATCCCGTCGTCGTGAGATGTATCGCGATGTTCAGCTGATTATCCGTGACCAGGGCGGTTCCATTATTCCGGCGTTTGCCAACCTGATTCAGGGCCTCTCTGAGAAAGTCAGCACCACCGGTCAGATCGGCGGTGGCTGGGATATGGACGGCGGTCACTTCCTGAAGCGCTGGTGGCAATCCTGATCATCGGAGTTCTCCCGGTGCACGGGCTCCTGAGTCCGTGCGCCAGTTTCTGATTTATCGGCAGTTATAGCGCCGCATAATCTGTACACAGTGCGTTTTGGTGATTTCTATGCACGCATCTATCTCTTCACTGGTGCTCAACCGTTTGTTGTTGGGTGTCGTTACATTGTTTGTTATCTCGATCATCATTTTCTGTGGGGTTGAGTTATTGCCGGGTGACCTGGCTCAGGAGATCCTGGGACAGTCGGCCACACCGGAAAGTATTGCTGCATTCCGACAGCAGCTGGGACTGGATCGCCCGGCGACGGAGCGTTATCTGGAATGGTTGCTGGGTGTTGTCAGCGGTGATTTCGGTGCGTCGCTGGCTAATGGCCGGGAAATTTCCGAGCTGATGGGTGAGCGGCTGGGCAATACCCTGTTCCTGGCGGGAATGTCAGCGCTGATCTCTATTCCACTGGCACTGACGCTGGGTGTACTGGCGGCACTGTACCGCAATACTGCGTTCGATAAGGGCACCAGTATCTGCACACTAACAGCGATCTCCTATCCGGAGTTCTTTGTTGCATACATTCTGATCTTTCTGCTGGCGCAGACCGGTTTCTTTCCCTCTATTTCCAATATCTCCGGTGATATGAGTCTGATGGAGAAAGCCTATCGTACCGTGTTGCCGGCACTGACTATGACCATGGTTGTGACTGCGCACATGATGCGGATGACCCGCGCAGCGCTGATCAATCTGCTGGGCTCTCCTTACATCGAAATGGCGCGCCTTAAAGGAGTCAGTCCGGCCCGTGTGATTGTGCGTCATGCTTTGCCGAACGCTCTGGGCATTGTGATCAACGTGATCGCTCTGAACCTTGCCTATCTGGTGGTGGGTGTGGTGATCGTTGAGGTGGTGTTTGTCTATCCGGGACTGGGCCAACTGCTGGTGGATTCGGTAGCCAAACGTGACATCACCGTGGTGCAGGCCTGCAGTCTGATCTTTGCCATGACCTATGTATTGCTCAATCTGCTGGCAGACGTGCTGTCCACCCTGAGTAACCCACGGCTGATCCACCAGAGGTAATCCAATGAAAGATTTAACAAAGACACTCAGACAGATCTCCCTGTCGGCCTGGTTCGGCATCGTGGTGGTGTCAGTCTATATTCTGGTGGCGTTTTTTGCCCCGGTGATCGCGCCCTACGGCGAGACAGAAATTGTCGGCGGGGTATTTGAGCCCTGGAGTGATGAGTTCCTGCTGGGGACCGATAACCTGGGACGTGATCTCTATTCACGACTGGTTTACGGCGCACGGAATACTGTGGGTATCGCAATTCTCACCACGCTGCTGGCATTTGCATTCGGCAGTCTGATGGGGGTGTTGTCTGCCACTATCGGCGGCTGGCTGGATCAACTGATGGGGCGTTCTGTGGATGTCCTGATGGCGATCCCACAGCTGATCTTTGCGCTGTTGCTGCTGACCATCTTCGGTACCTCAATTATCAATATGATTCTGATTATTGCGCTGCTGGATTCGACCCGGGTGTATCGACTGTCCCGTGCTGCCGCCGTCAATGTGGTAGCGATGGATTATATCGAAGCGGCAAAACTACGTGGCGAAGGACTGGGATATCTGATCTTCCGCGAGATTCTGCCGAATATCACCGCACCGCTGGTGGCCGAGTTCGGTCTGCGATTCTGCTATGTGTTCCTGCTGATCTCGGCGCTGAGCTTCCTGGGGCTGGGTATTCAGCCACCAACAGCGGACTGGGGTTCAATGGTCCGTGAAAGTGCCAACCTGATCTCCTTTGGCGAGGTCACGCCACTGATTCCGGCGCTGGCCATTGCGCTGCTGACGGTTGCCGTTAACTTTATCGCAGACTGGTTTCTGCACCGTTCAACCGGCTTAAAGGGGTGATGCTATGACTGATAATGATCTGTTGTTGAATATTAAAGGTCTGCGAATTGAAGCTCTGTCTGATGATGGTTGGAACGAGATCGTCCATGGTGTTGATCTGACCCTGAAGCGAGGCGAAGTAATGGGGCTGATCGGTGAGTCCGGTGCTGGCAAGTCCACTATCGGGCTGGCGGCGATGGGCTTTACCCGTGATGGCTGCCGTATTTCCGGCGGTTCTGTGGTGTTCGATGGCGAGGAGCTGCTGGAGAAAAATGAAAAGCAGAAGCAGGCGTTACGGGGCAGCCGGATCGCCTATGTCGCGCAGTCGGCGGCTTCCAGCTTTAACCCGGCGCACCGGCTGATCGATCAGTGCTGTGAAACAGCGGTGCTGCACAATGTGCTGGATCGGGATACCGCCCGGGACGAAGCGGTTGAGCTGTATGAAAAACTGCGGTTGCCGAATCCTGGTGAGATCGGCTTCCGTTATCCCCATCAGGTGTCCGGTGGTCAGCTGCAGCGGGTGATGACGGCGATGGCGATGTCGTGTAAGCCGGATCTGATCATCTTTGATGAACCGACCACGGCTCTGGACGTCACCACGCAGATCGAGGTGTTATCAGCGATCCGGGATATTGTCCGTCAGTTCAATACTGCTGCGATCTATATCACTCACGATCTGGCGGTGGTCGCGCAGATGGCTGACAAAATCAAGGTACTGCGCTACGGCAACGAAGTCGAAGAGGCAGATACCCGGATTATGCTGAGCGACCCGAAAGAGGAATACACCCGTTCTCTCTGGGCGGTGCGCAGTCATCGTAGCGTAGAGAAGCCGGCTGTGAAGGATAGTGATGTGCCTATTATCAGCATCCAGAATATCAGTGCCAGCTATGGCTCCGATGGCCCTCGGGTGCTGCACGATGTCAGCTTCGATATCCACAAGGGGCGCACGGTGGCGGTTGTTGGTGAGTCCGGTTCCGGAAAATCGACCACAGCCCGGTGTCTGTCAGGTCTGTTGCCGATCAGTGAAGGATGCATTCTACATAACGGTGAAGAGCTGCCGATCTCATCAAAACAGCGCAGTAAAGAGCAACTGCGTGAACTGCAGATGATCTATCAGATCGCCGATACCGCGTTGAATCCCAAGCAGCGGATCTGCGACATAATCGGCCGCCCGTTGCAGTTTTTCCTCGGCCTCAGGGGTGAGGAGAAGAAAGCCAGGGTGCGGGAATTGCTGACGCTGATTGAGCTTGATCCGGATATCTATTACTCACGCTACCCGACAGAACTGTCCGGTGGTCAGAAGCAGCGTATCGGTATTGCCCGGGCGCTGGCGGCGGAACCGGATTTTATTATCTGCGATGAGATTACCTCTGCGCTGGATCAACTGGTGGCCGAAGGCATTCTGAAGCTACTGGAGCGGCTGCAGTCTGAGCTGGGTCTGTCCTATATGTTCATTACCCATGATCTGGCTACCGTTGAGGCGATTGCCGACGATGTGGTGGTGATGCAGTACGGCAAGGTCGTCGAAGCTGGCACCAAACATGAGGTATTCCGACCGCCGCACCATCCTTATACCGAACTGCTGCTGTCATCGGTGCCGGACATGAATCCTGACTGGCTGACCGGACTGCTGCAGCAACGAGCAGCAATGGACGGTTCCGGTGAATCGGTCAAACGGCCAGAGGCCAGTAATCCCAAGGAGTCAGTTTGCCAGAGTAACTGATTCTTTAACTCCCTGAAAAATAAATAGCTTATGCGGGCCGCTAAAGGCTCGCAGGGGGACTTTTGTCCCGCAAAAGTGAGGAATAAATTATGCGTTGGAAAAAAACACTGCAATTGCTGGATGTACATTGCGAAGGCGAAGTCGGCAAGGTGGTGACTTCGGGTATCTACGATATTCCGGGTAACACCATGACCGAGAAGATGGACTACATCAACAAAGAGGATGACAGTCTGCGTCGGTTTGTCTGCCTGGAGCCCCGCGGTGCGGTGAACCAGACCGTTAACCTGATGATTCCTCCCTGTGATCCGACCGCTGATGCTGGCTTTATCGTACTGCAGGCGGATGAGGCGCATCCGATGTCCGGTGCTAATACCATGTGTATCGCTACTGCGCTGCTGGAAACCGGCATGATCGAGATGAAAGAGCCACAAACGGTTCTGCGTCTGGAAGCGCCGGCGGGTATCGTTACTGCGACTGCTGATTGTAATGATGGTCGTTGCGAGAGAGTCTCGCTGGATATGATCCCATCCTTTGTCGAAGCACTGGATCAGTCTGTGACCACTGAAGAGTATGGCGAAGTCGCGCTGGATCTGGCATTCGGTGGCGTTTTTTATGCTGTGGTGTTTGTTGATCAACTGGGTATTGAGATCACTCCTGAATACACCGCCGATCTGGTTAAAGCGGGTATGGTGATTAAAGAAGCTGCAAACGAGAAATTCTCGGTGCTGCATCCGGAGATTCCATCCATTGATCATATCGCTTACACCATTTTTGCCCAGCGTATGGACGATGGTTCGGTGCGTACCTGTTGCACACTGTGGCCGGGCCGTGTCGACCGTTCCCCTTGCGGTACTGGCAGTTCTGCGATTCTTTCTGTGCTGCACGCCCGTGGCGAAGTGGCTGTGGGAGAGCAGATTACGACTCGCTCTATTATCAATTCTGAGTTCCGCGTGCGCCTGACCGCCGAAACTGAGCTGGCGGGGAAACCAGCGATTCTGCCGAATGTCAGCGGTCGTTGCTGGACTTACGGTATGAGTCAGCTGGCGCTGGATCCGGATGATCCGTTTGCGAATGGTTTCGCGCTGCCGGATGCCTGGGGACCGGAAGCTGGTGACATCCGCTGATAATCAAGCTTTTCATAGTGCTGTCTCCCGGACGGCTTACCGTAACTTCCGGTAATTATCTGTGGGTTACCGGGCAGCATCGCACGTTACGGTTTTGCGGTAGCCTTCTGGCTACCGCTTTTTTTCATCCTCAGGCTTTGCCTTTCCAGGGAATCAGCCGGGCTTCGATCTTACGCATCAGGATATCGATGCCGTAGCCGATCAGACCGACAATTATTACCCCGAGTACCACAATATCGGTGGACAGGAACTTGCTGGCCACCATGATCATAAAGCCGACGCCGGATTCTGCAGCGACCAGTTCAGCGGCGACCACGGTACCCCAGCAAACCCCCATCGCAACCCGCATACCGGTGAAAATTTCCGGCAGAGAGTTAGGCAGGATTACGTGAAGCAGTATCTGCCTTTTACTGGCACCCAGTGAGTAAGCCGCATGGATCTTGGTCAGTTTCACACTGCTGACACCGGCACGGGCAGCGATCACCATGATCCACAGTGCCGCAAAGAACAGCAGAAGGATCTTGGAGCGTTCGCCGATACCGGACCAGATAATGACCAGCGGGATAAACGCCAGCGGAGGTATTGGACGGAAGAACTCCACAATCGGATCAAACCAGCCACGGATTACCTTGGACAGGCCCATAGCAAAGCCCAGTGGAATACCGATCAGACAGCCGAGACCGAAGCCCACCAGAATCCGGTACAGACTGGCCCAGACGTGTTCCCACAGGGAGAAGTTACGGTAGCCTTCACCTGAAATACTGATGAACTGCTGCCAGACCGCTTCCGGTGATGGCCAGAAGATTGGATTCACCAGCCCCATGGCGCTGCCGAGGTACCAGACCACAGCCATGGTAATCACCGACAGGGTGCTCCAGAAGCGGCCATCCGTCACCGAAGAGCTGTCACCGAAGGTGACGGTTTTACGTTTTGCCAGCCCGGTTTCACTCAGGCCAACCCGTTCTTTAAATGTTTGCATCATAGACATAATCAGGCTCCTACTGCTTCACCGCGACCCATAATTTCTTCCTCCATCTCCCAGATCATGGAGAGGATCTCTTCTCGTTTACCGATAAAGTCGGACGAGGCCTTGATCTCACGGGGATCCTGAGTCAGACCGGCTTCGGCAAAGGGCAGCAGATATTCCTGCTTAACCCGGCCGGGACGGGGCGCCATAACGAACAGCCGTTCACCGAGGAACAAGGCTTCTTCAACACTGTGGGTGATCAGTACGATGGTTTTACCGGTTTCTTTCCAGAGCTTCAGCACCAGGCTCTGCATCTTTTCACGGGTCAGTGCGTCCAGTGCGCCCAGGGGTTCGTCCATCAGAATAATGTCCGGATCGTTTGCCAGACAGCGGGCCAGTGCCACCCGTTGCTGCATACCACCGGACAGTTCATAAATCGCTTTCTGACCAAAATCCTGCAGACCGACAGTTTCCAGCAGATGGTCGACAGTCTGTTTAATTTCGTTTTTCGGAGCGCCTTTCATGGTCAGGCCGAAGCCGATATTCTCAGCCACAGTCAGCCATTCGAACAGTGCGCCCTGCTGGAAAACCATGCCCCGGTCAGGGCCGGGGCCGTGCAGTTCAGTGGTGCCGTTGCTGACGGTGCCTTCGGTCGGTGCCAGAAAGCCGGCGATGATGTTCAGCAGGGTACTCTTACCACAACCGGAAGGACCCAGAACCGACAGCAGTTCGCCCTGTTTCAGGCTGAAGTTAACATTACGTAACGCTTCAACCTGTCCGCCGTCGGGGGTATCAAAAATCATTGATACGTTATTCACAATAAGCTCAGACATGGTTTATACCCTTATTTTTATGATTATCTGACACCGCAGCCCGGCCGGGCTGCGGTGGGTATGAGAGAGTTAAGTTAAGCGGGTCTGAGACTCAGTTAACGTTCTCGTAGAAGCTGGCATCGATGGTGTCGCTGTAGTCATCCAGTGCTTTCGGAATCTGTTTGTGCTTGACGAAGAAGTCAGCCACTTCCTTGGTGAAGTGCTGCACGGTGCCGCCCATCCACTGCACTGAAACCTGCTGGTCTTTAAGCGGGAAGTCGAACAGTGCCAGTACCTGATTGGAATCTTCCACGGACATACCGGACGCTTTGGCGATCACTTCCTGAACCGATTCAGGGTTCTCCTGGTAGCTGCGGTTAGCATCGTCGGTGACTTTCAGGAACTTGGTCACCAGCTCCGGATGTTCTTCGGCGAAACGGTTGCTGGCAGAGATAACATCAAATACGCGGATACCGATCGCTTCCTGTTCGGTCGCGCTCATCAGTACATCGCCATACTCTTTCATCCGGCGCAGTGCACCGCCCCAGCCACAAGCCATAGCAACATCACCGCGAGCCAGTGCAGCAGCACCATCCGCGGGTGGCATATCCAGCAGGCGGATCTTGGTGCTATCGACATCCAGATGAGCCATTACCCGCAGCATCTTGTAGTGGGCAACGGTACCGAATGGTACGGCGACGGCCTGACCCTGCAGTTGCTGAGCATTATCCTGAGTGATATTGGTGGACTTACCGACCACGCAGTTATCGTTTTCTGCGTAGGACACCGCGATGCCGATCATTTTGATGGGCAGTCCCTGAGAGACCGCAACTGTGAACGGCACCAGGCCCTGAGAGTAGGCCATATCGACGTCACCGGAGGCCATCGCCGCAGACATAGCGGTACCGGAATCGAAGGCGCGCCATTCCACTTCGACACCCATCGCCTTGTCGTATGTTTTGTTGACCTGTGCCGCCTGGTTAGCGGTAGGCCATTCCAGGAAGTAACCCACGGATACTTTATCCGGCAGATCGGCAGCCTGAGTCATAGCGGCGCCGGTTGCCAATGCAGTAAAAGCGATAGATTGCAGAACGGTAGGGATAGTTTTTTTCATAGGATCCTCGTCTTTGCGTAGCAGCTTTACTTATTTTTATTCAGTGCCGCACTCAGTGTGCAGGCGGGAATCTGATACCTCATTGAGGTGATCTGCTATCGATACTGCCGCGAAAAAACGCCTCCGACAATTGAGAAAATTTTTCTTATTGTTAGTTTTTCTAACAGGTTTGAGTGCGCTTTTTTAGTGCGTATATCCCTTTATTAACAATGGGTTACATTTTTTTGTTTGATTTTTAGACAGATGTTTGTAAAGAAAATAACAAGTTGCGTCGGGCACTGAGTATGCCCGTCTGTGGTGCGGCTATGTGCGCAGGGGGACGTCAAAAAGCACCACCCGGACC
>JAOXSA010000476.1 GCA_025800245.1 Amphritea sp.
ATTAGGAGAATGGGCGCACATCTCATAATGGCTCGGGGCTGTACACCCCATTGATGAAGCCGGATATAAGCGTGCAACTCATCTTAAAGGTCGAAAATAGTTTGCAAAACAGAGGTGGGTCCATATAAGGCGCGCCCCCGCGGCGATTAATCTGTACAGTGCCAAATCATCGCGGCGAGGGCGCCCCTCCCACAAGTCTGAATTAAGCTGTTTCGCCACTCGCCACTCGCCACTCGCCACTCGCCATTCAAGCCGCTTTGGCGGCTTTACATAAACTGCTCATAAAGCAGCTTTGCGGACAGCAATAGGGTCATAGTGACAATCAGAGGTCGGATCAGTCGGGTGCCTTTGCTGATCACCAGTCGCGCCCCCAGTTGTCCTCCCATCACTTGTCCAGCGGCCATAATCAGGCCGGCGAACCAGATGATATGTCCACCGAAAGCGAAGAACAGCAGTGAGGCTATATTCGAGGTGAAATTGAGTACCTTGGTATGAGCGGTGGCTTTGGCCATACCGTATCCTGCCAGGGTGACGTAGGCCAGCGTGAAAAAGGTGCCGGTGCCGGGACCGAAAAATCCATCGTAAAAGCCGATACTGCTTCCGATCACCAGACCGAATACAGACGGTTTCAGACGCTGCTGTTTATCCTCATCGCTGATCGTGGATGAGAACATAAAGAACAGTGCAATAGCGATCAGCAGTACTGGCATCAGAGTGGCCAGAAAGCCGGCATCCATTAACTGAATCAGTATGGTACCGGTGGCGGCACCGATAAAGGTACAGATAATCGGAACTCGCATCTGCCGCAGATCGACCAGTCGTTTACGCACAAAATAGCGGGCGGCGGTCAGAGTGCCAAAGCTGCCCTGCAATTTATTGGTCGCCAGCGCTTCAACCGGATTCAGGCCACAGGCCAGCAATACGGGCAGGGCGATCATCCCGCCGCCACCGGCGATGGCATCAATCAGGCCGGCGGCAAAGCCGGTCAGCAGCAGGACCAGCGCGAGGGTAACTTCCAGTTCCATGGATCTTCAGATTATCTCCGGGATATAGGTTTGGTTGTATCAGGAGGCTCGGTTATTTCAGGAGACCTGGTGATATCAGGCAGGTATCAACACAAACTTACCCACATGTTTTTTCATCAGAAACTCTTCCTGGGCTTTAGCGATCGCCTCCAGCGGAAACGTTTTAGCCAGTGCCGGTTTAATCTCGCCCTGTTCGATGTAACGGATCAGGTTCGGAAATACCGGCTCTTCCCAGGCGGTGGTGCCGATCAGAGAGATATCCTTGAGGTACATATCACGCATATCCAGCGCGACCACAGGACCTGCAATCGCACCGGAAGAGACCAGTCGTCCGCCCCGTTTAAGCAATTTCAGCATAGTGGGGAAGTCTGAGCCGGCAACGTTATCCACCACCAGATCGACACTTTGTTCGCCCAGTTCAGCGAGCAGGTCAGCAGAACGATCCAGTAACCGGTCAGCACCTAAGTCTGCAACGATCTGATGCTTTTCTTTGCCGGCCACGGCGATGACGTTCGCTCCCCGGCGTCTGGCCAGTTGCACCGTTGCAGAGCCAACCCCGCCAGAAGCGCCGGTAATTAATACGGTTTCACCGGTCTTCAGTCCGGCCCGGTGCAGCATATTTTCCGATGTGCCGTAGGCACAGGGGATGGCACCCAGCTCAGCATCGCTCCAGTCACACTGAATTGGAAACACTTCACTGGCACGGACCTTAACATACTGGGCAAAGGCGCCGTCAAAGTCTGAGCCCATCCAGATATGGTCCAGTGAGTCGAAATCTGTTTTCCGGGTACAGGGGCGTACCAGTACCCGTTTTCCTATCAGATCGTCATGCTCAGAAGCAGCTGTGCTGACAACCTGACCACAGCAATCAGTACCCTGGATAAAGGGGAAGGGCGTGGCGTCATTCCAGCCACCATCGCTTTTATCAGAATCGGATGACTGATCAGCCGTCGCATTGGTAGAGCCGGTAACCGAAGAGGAATACCAGCCCAACCGGGTGTTGATCTCGGTATTGTTTACGCCTGCTGCCAGTACTTTGATCAGTACTTCTCCGGGCAGCAGTTCAGGGACAGGCACATCCTGATAAACCAGTTTGTCAAAACCGCCATTCCCGGTAGTTACTACCGCTTTCATCGTTGTCTGAGTCATAAGCGTCTGAGTCATGGATGCCCTGTTGTTATCATTATTTTCTGAACAGCTTATACCGGTTAGCTGTTGGCTGACCAGCCAGAAACAGAAAAAGCGCCGTAGCGCTTTTTAGTTTTATCGGGATCAGGGGCTGACCTATCGGTGCAACACCTCTGCCAGCGCAGAAACAAAATAATCCATCCGGTCAGTGTTCAGGCCGGCAACGTTCATGCGGCTGGAATCGACCATATAGATACTGTAATCCTGCTGCAGTTGGGCAACCTGTTCCGCTGTTATTCCCAGGAACGAGAACATACCGTACTGCTGGCGGATAAAGTTGAAGTCCCGTTCAACACCTGCAGCGGTGATCCTCTCAACCAGCGTATCCCGCAGCCACTGAATCCGTTCGCGCATGACCTGAAGCTCATCCTGCCATTGCTGCGTCAGTGCGTTATCGCTGAGGATTGTTTCCACTATTGCAGCACCATGGGATGGTGGCATGGAGTAGTGGCCACGAATTTTGTTGAATAGCTGGCTGCCGGCAATAGCGGCCTGCTGTGCATTGCCAGCCACCACAAACAGGGTGCCGGTACGTTCGCGATAAAGACCGAAGTTCTTTGAGCAGGAGGTAGCTACCAGCATTTCCGGTACGGTATCGGCCAGCAGACGGACACCATGGGCGTCTTCATCAATACCGTTCCCCAATCCCTGATAGGCCATATCGATAAATGGAATAATCCCTTTGCGGCTACAGAGCTCTGCGACAGCCTGCCACTGATCGCGGTTCAGATCGGCACCGCTGGGATTGTGGCAGCAGCCATGCAGCAGCAGGTAATCGCCTTTTGTTGCCTGCTCCAGCGTGGCCATCATGGCATCGAACTGGATGCTTTTCTGATCGTAGTCGTAGTAAGGGTACTCTTTCAGTGGTACGCCAGCGCCGCCCAGCAGCGGTATATGATTGGCCCAGGTCGGCGTGCTGACCCAGACTTTACTGTCAGTGCTGCAACCACGGATAAATTCGGCGGCCATGCGCAGTGCACCACAGCCGCCCGGGGTTTGAGCGGAGGCGATCCGGTTGTCTTTAATGACGCTGCGATCGCTACCGAATACCAGTTCCCGACTGCGCTGGTTAAACAGTTCAGAGCCAGCCGGGCCGATATAGGTTTTGGTGGTTTCGGATGTCAGTAACTGCGCTTCAGCAGCGTGCACGGCGGCCATAATTGGCGTGTTGCCCTGCTCATCTTTGTATACGCCAACACCCAGATCCAGCTTATCGGGATTCGTATCGTCACGGAATTTCAGCATCAGCCCCAGAATCGGATCCTGTGGCAGGGCTTGTAGTCCTTCAAACATCGCTTCTCTTCCTCTCTCTGTCAGGCAGCCTGAAACTGTTTAAGCAATTCTTCTTTTGCTGTTTCAGACTGCAGTGCGGCCTGTTCTTTCACTTCACCGAAGCCGCGGATTTCTGCCGGTAACTCTGCCAGTTTAACGGCAAGGTGATGATTTTCTTTGCTTAATTGTACCTCAAGCTGCTTCAGCAGCACCTCATAATCGGCTAATAACCGGCGTTCCAGTTTGCGGTCGGCGCTGTGGGCAAAGATATCCAGCACTGTGCCGCGCAGACCCCTTAGCTTTGACAGTACTTTGAGCATCTTCAGTCCCCACTGGCCCACGGCAATTTTATCCGGACGCTTACCCTGCTTACCTCTCACCAGCAATGGCGGCGCGATATGCAGTTTTACCCGGTAGTCACCGCTGAAGGTATCTTCCAGTTCTTTCAGGAAATCCGTCTCGGTATACAGCCGTGCTACTTCATATTCATCCTTGTAGGCCATCAGCCGGAACAGCTGGGTAGCGACCGCTTCGGTGAGTGCCTGCTGACCATTCACGGCCTGCTCAGTG
This sequence comes from Amphritea sp., assembly GCA_025800245.1. GTDB lineage: Bacteria > Pseudomonadota > Gammaproteobacteria > Pseudomonadales > Balneatricaceae > Amphritea. Next base: position 4,056 of record JAOXSA010000476.1, read on the forward strand.
CTTGCGATCGCTTCGATCTGCTGTTTATACCTATCAGCATAGGCGGCATTCTGGTAGCGGGTCAGAAAATCATAGTGACGCTGAATACGGCTGGCCAGGTCCGTCGCTTCAGGCATGATGTTGCCTCCGGCACATTGCTCTACAAAATCCTTGTCGTTAGCCGCAAGGCGACCCCAACTGAACGCCAGTTTATTCTTGTCGACGGCGACACCGTTCAGCTCCACAGCCCGCATCAGTGCATCCAGTGATAGTGGCACCAGCCCTTGTTGCCAGGCGAATCCCAGCATCATGACGTTGGAGAAAACGGTGTCACCCAACAGGCTTTCAGCCAGACGGTTGGCATCCAGTGTATTCAGATTATTGTCACCCACAGCGTCCTGAAGGATGCGCTGGCGGCGGGTGGCCTGCATATCGGCATCCCGGTACAGTACGTTGTCCGCTGTGGGCATTTGTGCCAGATTCATGACGGCACGGCTGTGCTCCCGGCGCAGCACGCTAAGAGCCTTATCAGATGTGCCCACAACCATATCGCAGGCGATCAGGGCATCGGCCTGTCCCTGATCAATTCGTACCTGATCAATATCCGCCGGTTTGTTAGCCAGGCGTACATAGCTGAGAACAGTCCCGCCTTTCTGGGCAAAGCCCATAAAGTCGAGCACTGATGCGCCTTTATGTTCAAGGTGCGCTGCCATGGTGATCAACTGACCGACAGTGATAACACCAGTGCCACCGACACCGCCGACCAGCAGATCAAATGTCTGATCAATTGCCTGAATAGCAGGAGATGGCAGGGCGTTAATACGTTGCTGGAAGTCATCGCCTGTTCGGATACCCGCACCGCGTTTCAGTTCGCCGCCTTCGATGGTGACGAAGCTTGGGCAGAAGCCTTTGACGCAGGAGAAATCCTTGTTACAGGAAGACTGATCAATCTTGCGTTTGCGGCCCTGCTCAGTTTCCCGTGGGATGACTGAAAGACAGTTGGATTGTGCTGAACAGTCACCGCAACCTTCACAGACGTGATGGTTGATGTAGACCCGTTTAGCCGGATCCGGGAACTGGCCGCGTTTACGTCGGCGGCGCTTTTCTGCGGCACAGGTCTGATCATAGATCAGTACGGTAACGCCGGTGATTTCCCGCAGTTCCAGTTGTACCGCTTCCAGTTCATCACGGTGATGGAAACTGACGACATCCGGGAAGATGCTTTTATCACTGTATTTTTCCGGTTCATCGCTGAGAATTGCGATGCGCTGGACACCTTCTGCGTATACCTGATTGGCGATAGCCGGTACGGTAATGACACCGTCCACCGGCTGACCGCCGGTCATGGCCACTGCATCGTTAAACAGAATCTTATAAGTAATGTTGGCACCCGCTGCCAGCGACTGGCGAATTGCCATGGAACCGGAGTGGAAGTAGGTACCTTCGCCCAGATTCTGGAATACATGGGTGTTGTTCAGGTAGCGGGATTTGCTGATCCAGTTGACCCCTTCTCCGCCCATCTGAATCAGGGATTCTGTTTTCCGTCCCATCCAGGAGGCCATGAAGTGACAGCCGATACCGGCCTGGGCTTTACTGCCTTCCGGCACTTTGGTAGATGAGTTGTGCGGGCAGCCGGAGCAGAAGTAGGGCAGACGTCGTACGCC
>JAOXSA010000316.1 GCA_025800245.1 Amphritea sp.
CATATCATTGGATACAAAACCGGAATCGACTGCGGCACGGGAAGCACCAACGGCAGCGCCAATCTTGTCAGCCACCTTCTCCAGCAGCACAAAATTCTCGCCGTTCTGCATACCACGGCCACCGGAAATAATGGTGCGGGCAGCGGTCAGTTCAGGACGGTCAGACTCAATGACTTCTTCACTGATAAAGCGCGACAGACCAGCATCTGCAGCAGCATCCAATGCAGCCACCGAAGCACTACCACCACTCATTTCAGCCGCTTCAAATGCCGTACCACGCACAGTGATGACTTTCACAGAGTCTGCACTCTTTACCGTCGCCAGTGCGTTACCGGCATAAACAGGACGTACATAAGTGTCAGCATCAATCACTTCAGTGATATCGGATATCTGAGCAACGTCCAGCAGCGCTGCTACTCGTGGCAACAGGTTTTTACCCTGAGTGGTTGCCGGAGCCAGAAGATGTGTCACCGCTTCCTGTGTTACCAGATCCGTCAGCATCGGTGCCAGGTTTTCCGGCAACTGATTTGCCAGCGCATCGCAATCACAGACCAGTACACGGGAAACACCAACAACAGCCGCTGCCTGCTCCACGGCACCACCACAGTTCTGACCAGCCACCAGTACTGCTACAGATGCACCGGTTTTATCAGCCAGCTGAGCAGCCGCAGCCACGGCATTCGCAGTCGCCGCTTTCAGCTGCTGATTATCGTGTTCAGCAATTACCAGAATAGTCATTACAGTACTCCCGCTTCGGTTTTCAGTTTTTCTACCAGTTCAGCTACGCTGCCTACCATCTGGCCTGCAGCACGGGCCGGCGGATTATTCACTTCAACAGTAGTCAGGCGCGGTGCAACATCGACACCCAGTTCATCAGGGGTCACCGACTCAAGCGGCTTACGCTTGGCTTTCATAATGTTTGGCAGAGACGCGTAACGAGGCTCGTTCAGACGCAGATCGGTCGTGATCACCGCTGGCAGCTTCAGGCCAACCTGCTGCAGACCGCCATCAACCTCACGGGTAACCAGAACTTCATCGCCTTCAATCTTTACTTCAGAAGCGAAAGTACCCTGCGGCATACCGGCCAGCGCGGCCAGCATCTGGCCAGTCTGGTTGTTATCACCATCGATAGACTGCTTACCCATGATGATCAGACCCGCTTCCTCACGAGTAGCAATCTGATTCAGTAGCTTAGCCACCGCCAGCGGCTGCAGCTCAGCATCGGTAGCAACCTGAATGGCCCGATCAGCGCCCAGCGCAAGCGCCGTACGCAGCTGCTCCTGACACGCATCATCACCTGCGCTGACCACAATCACTTCAGACGCCTGACCGGCCTCTTTCAGTCGAATCGCTTCTTCAATCGCAATTTCACAGAATGGGTTGATAGCCATCTTCACGTTGGCCAGTTCTACACCGGAGTTGTCCGCTTTCACGCGTACCTGCACATTGGCATCAACAACCCGTTTTACCGCGACCAGTACTTTCATCTTGACCTCGACTAAAAACGATCACGCAAAATCACATGCGTGAAATTATTTTGATTATTTTCATTTGTATATTCGTTAAAGCATGTTTTTATGTCAAGCACTTTTATCTTCTATTTTTTTATAAAAATGATGATTGAATGGAAATAAATTCATTTGTAAGGAAAAGGAAGGGTTAATTTTTAGCTTTTGGTGAAATTTGAAAAGATGTGGCTCGAAAAGATGGAGAGGTGCCGTATAAGGGATATGTAGCGAGGCACGCCCCCGTGCCGATTCAGGAGAAGTGGGCATCGTGGCTCGACCGGAAGGTAAACCTTCCTCGCTCGAACGCTAAGCAGAGCTCAGCTTGCTGGAAAAAGCCGGCGAAAGCTTATTAGTGGATTGAACGTGTAGGAGGGGCTTCCCGCCGCGATGAAATTAATACCGCACCTGCTCAGGATAATCGCGGCTGGAAGCCCCTTATATGGACCCACCTCTGTTTTGCAAACTATTTTCGACCTTTAAGATGAGTTGCACGCTTATATCCGGCTTCATCGATGGGGTGTACAGCCCCG
>JAOXSA010000330.1 GCA_025800245.1 Amphritea sp.
CGGGGCGTTGTCTGTCGTGCCTGTCTGGTCCGTCGCATCGGGTGCGATAGAGCGGGGGCCGTGGGATGCGGCCTTGGACGCTACAGTGCCGGGATGTGTGGCACTCTTGGTCTGTGAAAAAGACTTCGACATAGAAAACAAACTCAGCGACGCGGACTAACTTACAAAAGGATACGGGAAGAATAAGGACACTTTGAGGCGTGAACGCATGGGAATTTGCGAAAAAGACGTAAATTTCTAAACAAAAGGCGCAGTTTTGCACGTTATACGGTAAGCGAAAAAATCTTCTCCCAGTGAAGTATAGTGAGACCCGCGCCGCAGAGTAAGCCCGCAAAGGTGAAGATCAGGTCATGTAGGGGATCCCAGGCACCTTGATGTCGTGCCAGCCAGATCACCACCGGGTAGGTCAGCAGCCCAGACAGGCCAAGCCCCAGAATTGCTCCGATCAGTCCATAAATTGCCAAGCCTAACCCAAGAGCCGTCAGCGTCAGGACGGCGCGCGTCAGGGCGAGTACAAAAAAGCGTTGGCTGTCACCGGTGGCAAGAGCCGCGCGATCATAGGTTAGAACAATAACTTGGGGGATCTGCATGAGTGCAAGAAGGATGACGATGGCTCCCGCTTTTTCATAACGGGGATCATAGAGGATACTGACTAGCCACGGTCCCAGAAGCGCCATTGTCAGCAGCAGCATAACCAATATGCCAGTGGCCAGCATACGCATCCGCCGCAATCTAAGGAAATTTTTCCGGGACTTTGCTGGTGGGCTATCGCGATAGATCGGGATCAATACCTTGTATGTTACCATGCCTCCAAGCAGCAGTGGAAAAGAGGCGAGGAAATAGCCGATGTTATAAACGCCGAACT
>JAOXSA010000345.1 GCA_025800245.1 Amphritea sp.
GGGCGCGGGGTTCCACCACGGCACCGGACAGAATATGACCACCCACCTCGGCGGCTTTTTCAACCACACAGACCATCAGTTCCTGGCCTGCGTCATTGGCCTGCTGCATCAGACGGCAGGCGGTGGACAGACCGGCAGGGCCAGCCCCGACGATCACCACGTCAAATTCCATTGCTTCTCGTTGCATACTTCTCACCTTATGCTCATTCGCTGTTATTGCTGCAGTCGCGCCAACCAGCTATCAAGAAAGTTATTGTTATTGTCGGCCCTGCTAAGGATTAAGAGAGCAGATCTGCCGGAATCTACATACACAAAAATGAAATTTCAATTATTATTTTCACTTAAGATAAGCCTACTCCACTGATTCCCTGTCTCTTCAGGAAGAGTACTTCTATTCGTCTGATATCCGGATAATACGATCAAATTCAGGCAATTACTCCTGATAAGCAGGACTATCCCGAGCCTGATTCTATACAGCTCCCCGGTAAAAGGCTGTCGAAATACCGCACAATTTTTGATCATTTTTTCATTTTCATACTTGCAAGACCGGTTTTCTTCGTGCATTCTCGTGAAAAAATAATAATTAATTTCACGGAGATGTGAATTATGTCCAATATTTTTCCTGAGATCGACCCACAAGGTCTGATGGAATATTCCGTTGTTTACACCGATCGCTCACTGAACCATATGTCGGCTGAGTTCCAGACCGTCATGCACGACGTTTCCAGCACCCTGCAACAGGTTTACAACGCCAACGCAGCGATTGTTGTGCCAGGGAGCGGTACTTTTGGTATGGAAGCAGTTGCCCGTCAGTTCGCCCGCGATAAGAAATGTCTGGTGGTGCGTAATGGCTGGTTCAGCTTCCGTTGGAGCCAGATCTTCGAGATGGGTGAAATTCCATCTGCTTGCACGGTCATGAAAGCCCAGCGCATCAGCGATGAGCATCAGTCCCCTTTCACCCCGGCTCCGATCGAACAGGTTGTTGCGACAATTCGTGAAGAGAAGCCTGACCTGGTATTTGCGCCGCATGTTGAAACCGCTTCCGGGATGATCCTGCCGGACGACTATATTCGTCAGTTAGCCGATGCAGTCCATGAAGTGGGCGGCATGATGGTGCTGGACTGCATCGCTTCCGGTACGGTCTGGGTCGACATGCAGGCAACCGGTGTTGATATCCTGATCAGCGCACCACAGAAAGGCTGGAGCGGCTCCCCTGCATTCGGTCTGGTGATGCTGGCAGAATATGCCCTGCAGCGTATCGAAGAGACCACCAGTAACAGCTTCGCCTGTGATCTGAAAAAGTGGCTGCAGATAATGCAGGCTTATGAGAATGGCGGCCATGCTTATCACGCCACCATGCCTACCGATGCCCTGCAACGCTTTCATACAGTAATGCAGGAAACTGCGGAGTACGGCTTTGACACTGTTAAAAACAACCAGTTGGAGCTGGGCCGACGCGTCCGCGCCCTGCTGGCAGATAAAGGCTTTATCAGCGTTGCTGCACCGGGATTCGAAGCGCCGGGCGTAGTGGTGTGCTACACCGACGAAACCAATATCCACAACGGCAGCCGTTTTGTTGCTGAGGGTATGCAGATCGCTGCAGGCGTGCCTCTGCAGTGTGATGAACCGGCGGACTATAAGACCTTCCGCATCGGTCTGTTCGGGCTGGACAAGCTACAGAATATTGATCGCACCATCGCCAACTTCAGCGCTGCACTGGATAAAGTGCTGGCCTGATCGCATCCGGTTTCAAATAAAAATAAAGGTAACGACATCATGCGTATGGTACCCAAACTGACTCTGCAGGATGCCCAGATCATCATGCAGGCATGCACCGAGAAAGCCCGGGAAATCAATATCGATATGGATATCGCGATCACCGACGACAGCGGAAATCTGGTGCTGTTTCAGCGTATGGATAATGCCCGTGTCACCAGTATCGATATATCCATCGGCAAATCATTCACCGCCTCTGCCGCGCGAAAATCGACCCGCGCCTATGGTGAGATCAGCGTGCCGGGGAAACCCGCCTTCGGCATCAACACCAGTAACGGTGGGCGCTTCTCCATCGTCGCCGGGGGCCTGCCGTTGTTTGCCGATGACCAGATCGTCGGCGGCATTGGCTGCAGCTCCGGCACGCCGGATCAGGATGAAGAGGTTGCTCAGGCCGGTGTGGACTGTTTCAACCGCCTGATTCTGGGTTAATCCGACTCAACACTTTTTATTCCCTTTTATACAGACCGGAGCAATCTCAGTTGCTCCGGGCTTTGACTTTTTCAGGAGATTTTTCATGTTCAGTAAACAGGATCAGATTCAGAATTATGACGAGGCGCTCTGGGCTGCAATCGCCAGAGAAGAAGTGCGTCAGGAAGAGCACATCGAGCTGATCGCTTCTGAGAACTACACCAGTCCTCGCGTTATGCAGGCGCAGGGTTCTGCTCTGACCAACAAGTACGCTGAAGGTTACCCTGAGAAGCGTTACTACGGTGGTTGTGAATATGTA
>JAOXSA010000350.1 GCA_025800245.1 Amphritea sp.
TACATATTCACAACCACCGTAGTAACGCTTCTCAGGGTAACCTTCAGCGTACTTGTTGGTCAGAGCAGAACCCTGCGCCTGCATAACGCGAGGACTGGTGTAGTTCTCAGAAGCGATCAGCTCGATGTGCTCTTCCTGACGAACTTCTTCTTTACCAATCGCTGCCCACAGCGCGTCGTCATATCCCTGAATCTGGTCTTGTTTTGTAAACATCTATACCTCCACACCCTGCCCAAACAGGCGAGTTAATTTATGAGTTCTTTATTTTTTTCTCCGCTCTGCCCGAAATATTAAAGGGGGTGCGACAGAACGGTAGGGCAGTAATGCAGCTGGGGTGAGTACCACGTCTCTTGTCTGAGCGGTCTCAACCAAATCCCTGCATTACCAACATAACTCCCATGAAAGCGATAGTAGCGACTCTGGTGGAGCGCGCTATGCTTCAACACGTCTCAGGAATGCCAAATTACGACAGTCGCAATTTCGCATGAGGTCGCATTTACGTAGGCAGGACAGACATATGTCGCATAGAGAAAACTCGGGCATCCCGGTGCCTATAATCACGCACACGCACAATCACTCACTTAACCAAAAGTTAACCGAAAACACACAATTAATCGTTTGTCGCCCCGTCACTGTTCTCGCATTATCGGCCTATTGAACAAAAATAAGACCGGAGTTATCCATGCGTTTTGAAAATAAAATTGTAGTCATCACCGGCGCCGCGGGCGGTGTCGGTCAGACACTGGCACGGCTGTTTGCAAGCGAGGGAGCACGCCTGATGCTGTCCGACCTTAATGAGGAAGGACTTCAGAATACCGCGGCAGAAGTAAATCAAGCAGGCGCTGAAGTCAGCTATCTGGCTGGTAACCTGCGTGAAAAGACTTACTGTGAAGCAGTGATTGCCCAGGCTGCAGAAGTATTCGGCGGCGTCGATATTCTGCTTAATAACGCCGGCATCATTCCCCGTGGCACCATCGAAGAAACCACTGACGACATGTGGTTCACTGCAATGGACGTTAACCTGAACGCAGTATTCTTCCTGTGCCGTGCCGCTATTCCGCATATGAAGCAGCGTGGCGGTGGCGCTATCGTTAATACGTCATCTGTCTGGGGAACCTATCCTGGTCCAAATCATGTTGCCTACTGCACCAGTAAAGGTGCCGTCGCTGCGCTGACCAAAAACCTTGGCCGCGACTGTGCTCCTCTGGGTATCCGGGTGAATGCTGTCTGCCCGCACGAAATCAACACGCCGATGATCCGTAGTGGCTTTGAACGCCGCGGCCTGGATCCGGATAAAGCCGTAGAAGAGTTGAACAAATCCGTACCAATTGGCCGGATTGCTGAGCCGGAAGATATCGCTGATGTGATCGCCTTCCTTGCATCCAACGAAGCACGCTACATCGCCGGCGAAGCTGTCGAAGTAACCGGTGCTAAACCCGTTTCAGGCTGATCAGGAGTACAGAGATGAATCTACAGAATAAACTTGCCATTGTAACTGGCGGCGGCCGCGGTATCGGTCGCGGTATCACCACTACCCTGCTGGCTGCAGGCGCAAAGGTACTGATCGCTCAACGCCAGCCCCTGGATGAAGAGCTGTCAGAGAACCCGGCAGTGAGCTATCTGCATGCCGATCTGACCGACAAAGAAGCCCCTTACCAGATAGCCACTAAGGCCGCAGAGCTGGGCGGCTGTGACATTCTGGTCAATAATGCCGGCTTTATGTTCGAGCAGCATATCGAAGACATGACAGAAGAGAACTGGGACAAGATGATGGTCGTGAATATGCGCGCCCCGGTTTTCCTCGCCAAAGCGGTGCTGGAACAGATGCGCAGCAAGGGTGGCGGTAGTATCGTCAATATCGGTTCCATCGAAGGTATCGGTGCCAACCCTTACCATGCGGCCTACTGTGGTTCTAAAGCCGGTGTCCACGGTTTCACTCGCGCGCTGGCAGTTGATCTGGGTCAGGATGGTATCCGCTGTAACGCCATTGCACCGGGCTGGATCAACTCAGATCTGAGCAACGATTATATTAACGCTCAGAATGATCCGGAGCAGGCCTGGAAAGACCTCTATGCCATGCACCCTATCGGCCGCACCGGCGAACCGGAAGATATCGGCGCCATGGTCAGCTTCCTGGCTTCTGAGCAGGCAGGTTTTGTCACCGGACAGGTGTTTGTTGTAGATGGTGGCCGGACTGCCAAACTGCCGCTGCCATTCTGATAAATGACCTCAGTTGAGCAGGCTTTCGGGCCTGCTCTTTTCCTCTCGGAATATCAGCTTTTGGTTCCGCAACTACCGGACAATGAATACCGACACGTCAGTATGAGTTGCAAGGTAGCCGGTGTGAGATGACATAAAGTGATCCCGGAAAGTCGGCACATGGGACGCCATCACCACCAGATCAGCCTTCAGTTCATGGGTCACTTTATTCAGTACCTTCTCCAGATCAACCGCCGGATCCGGCGTGATCGCCGCCCAGCTTTTGAACTGAATACCCAACTCATCTGATTTAGAAGCAGCAAAGGCCTCCAGCACGTCATTCAACTCAGCCGGGTTATGAGCAACTTCACTCGGTGCCGCAGCCGCCACCGCCACCATTGTGACGGTTGCATCATAGTTACGCGCCATATCCGCGGCCACGATAATCGCTTTATTGAGCACCTCAAGGTGCTTCAGATCCACAGGAACCACAATATTTCTGAACATGGTCCTATCCTCCAGGTTAACTGACTTAAGTATAGGCAGTCAGAACGGAAAGAACCTGCGGGCAAAGCATCAAAAAGGCGGGGTTTTCGGCGCCCTGAGAGCGCCGGATCAGCTCATCAGGCAGCGACTTCTTCGCATTTCAGGATATGACAACGGGCTTCCAGCTGTTCCTGATCAAGCCCGTAAAGGGTATCCAGAATATGCATGTGCAGACTGCCGGGACCGTTGGCCCGTTGTGCGGCAATTTCACCGGCCACCGCTACCGCCAGCATCGCTTGTACAGTGGCATCAAAACTACGCCGGTTAACCGCCAGAAAGGCGGCAACAAAGGCGGTGGCTGCGCATCCCATTGCCGACACCCGGGTCTGCATCATGTGGCCGTTTGCAACCATCAGCGCCTTGCTGCCATCGGTGATAATATCCGCTTCACCAGACTGAGCTACGACAGCTCCGGTTTGCTGTGCCAGCAACCAGGCGGCTTCCGGAACGTCCTGCCCCAGCAGGGCTTTGATCTCAGCACTGTTACCGCGAATCACTGCGGGATTCAGCTCCAGCAGTTCCCGGGCATATTCACAACGGGTTTCAGAGGCATGTACAGAAACCGGATCAAGTACCCAGGGACGCTGATAATCCAGTGCAGTTTCAATAGCGGGACGGATCGCTGTCTTACGAATCTTATCGAGCGTACCGATATTGATACTCAGGCTGTCACAACTGGCAACAAATTCACGGATTTCATCAACCCCCATCGTCAACGACGGGCGCGCGCCAACGGCTAACAGAATATCCGAAGTGAAATCCATCGCCACGGTGTTAGTAATGCACTGAATTCGTGGCTTCTGTCTCGCAATGGTATCCAGCATTGCCGCACATGAGCGGGCATAGTCGGTATTACTGCGGGCTTCGATATCGATTACTTTAAACGTGGCAGACATAAGTCACCTCCGGTCAGGTTCAGGCTGCGTTCGGCGGCCCGATCTGAACATTCTGAATAGCGACCACCAGCTGGGTGCGATTTTCAATCTCCAGCTTGCGGAGGATATTAGACATATGGGTTTTGATAGTGTGCTCGGTCAACTCCATCTGCGACGCAATCTGCTTATTTCGCAGACCGGAGCGGACGAATTGCAGCACGTGATTTTCCTGATTAGACAACCGCCGTAGTGCGTAACCCAGACGGGTTTCCTGATCTACCAGCGGCTCATCAGCGAGATCATTTTCATAACGCCAGGTACGACCTTCCATCACCGCCAGGACAGCCTGTTCCAGCTCGTTCAGGGCCGCCGTTTTGGCAATAACACCGCGTACGCCACTGAACAGTATGCGCCGCATCAGCGCCAGATCTTTATGTTCGCAAAGCATCAGCACCCGGTCGCAATAACCGGATTTAAGCTGGCACAGCTGCTCGGTTCGGACCAGTCCGGGTAAGCGGGAGTCGGCGATGATCATGGTCGTTTCGCGCTGCTGATGCAGCAACGTATGTAACTGCTCGTAGTCTTCTGCAAAGTCGATACGGGCAGTGACATTCATCTGCTCAAGCAACTGGCAGATACCTGCACGGTACAGCGGTGAGGAATCAGCAATGAGGATCTTCATCATCCCTGTCCTCAGCTCAGCTCGCGCTGCAGACGTTCCCGTTCCTCTGGGGTGTACTGGACCACACCCACCGGGATGTGATCATTGATCGCGTCACGCACCGACTGCGCATCCTCTGGAGTAAAACCGCCGCACATCTCAATCAGCTGCACGCCTTTGGTGATCATCTCCTGCGCCACCAGCTGTGCCTGGCTGACATCAGAAACTCCTGCTACCGACATATCAAAGTTCTCACTCTGCAGACGGGCATGATGTTTGAACATTTCCAGATCAGCGCTTTTTACGATGAAGCCGTAACGGGCTAAAGCCATAGCAACCTCCGGTTGGTTATTTTTTTTATTGGAAGATAGGGTTAATTAAAGACCGGAAAGCGCTGTCTGATTAGAGCCAGAATTTCTTAGATTTTAGAACCAACATGCAGTAGCGGCGGGGCTTGCAGATAGCGCAGATAAAAAAAATGCAGGCCGGAAAACCGGACCTGCATGGAGGTGTGAATCAAAGAGAGGATTTACGATAGAAAAGAACTGAAGGCGGAGAGCACCCACCTGCACGTGGATGCCCCCCGGTAGGTAACTATGAACCAGCTTACATAACCGACTTACTTTGCCGTCTGTGACTGCACCACGGTGATCGCGATCACGTTCACCACATCATTAGCACTACAGCCCCGTGACAGATCATTGGCAGGCTTTTTCAGCCCCTGCAGAATCGGTCCGATAGCATCTGCTTTACCAATTCGTTCAGCCAGCTTATAGCCGATATTGCCTGCTTCCAGGTTCGGGAACACCAGCACATTCGCCCGACCATGGGTTTCGGATTGCGACACTTTACGTTCCGCAATCTCAGCCACAATCGCAGCATCCAGCTGCACGTCACCATCAATAGCCAGATCCGGCATCTGTGCTTTCACCAGACGGGTTGCTTCAACCACCTTATCCACGGCAGCGTGGCTGGCACTGCCACTGGTTGAGAACGACAGCATGGCAACTTTCGGATCTTCATTCAGCAGTGTCTGGGCGCTATTCGCAGCAGACATAGCGATCTGTGACAGCTGTTCAGCATCTGGATCGATTACCAGACCGCAATCGGAGAAGATCACACCGCCCTTAAGCTCATGGAATGGCTCACACAGCATCATCAGGAAGAAACTGGAGATCATGCTGGCATTGTCCGCCATACCGATAATCTGGATCGCTGCGCGGACGGTGTCACCGGTGGTATAAACCGCACCGCAGACAGAACCGTCAGCATCATCCAGATGCACCATCATCTGCGCGTAATGCAGTGGATCCAGCATCAGCTCAGCGGCCTTTTCCGGAGTCATGCCCTTGTGCTGACGCAGTTGATACAGGGCATCAGCATAGCGCTCAACGGCACCAGAGTCGGCCGGATCGATAACACTGATACCCGACAGACTCAGGTCAGCCGCTTCCGCTTTACCGCGGATAGTTTCTGCATTACCCAGCAAAGTCAGATCAGCAATACCACGGCTGGTTGCCGTCACTGCCGCTTCGATGATGCGCGGGTCTTCCCCTTCTGCCAGCACAATGCGGCGCGGGTCCTGCTCTGCTCGCTTAAAGATATTGTTCAGGGCCTTCATGGTTTACAGCCTTCTGGTTATTGTTCTGATTCTGAAGCCTCTGAATAAGACACTCCGACAACGGTGTCCGATTACCGGCAGGCTCGGACCTGTCATCAGCCGGACACGCCGGACTACAGTGCCTTATTCACAGGCATCTCTGTGATCAGAGAGGAATAAATACCGGAGACCGAAGTCTCCGGTAGAGATACTGGAAGCCTCAGTGACAGAAGCTTCCGTGTTGGAAAAGCAGCAGGGATTAAACGTAATCCTTGTACTTGTCCAGATGACGTACAGGCTTGGACAGTGCGTCGCGGCGGAACGGATCGCCCAGCTCACGGGTACACATGATTTCGATAACGGTAGTCTTACCTTCTTCCATCTGCTGACGGATAGCTTCCTGCAGAGCAGGACCGATATCTTCCAGCTTATCAACGGTTACGCCTTCAGCGCCCATTGAACGTGCGATACCTGCAAAGCTCTGGTTTTCCAGCTCACCCGCCACGAAACGGCGGTTGTAGAAGTCCACCTGGTTCTTCTTCTCGGCACCCCACTGACGGTTGTGGAATACGATAGAAGTGACAGGGATGTTCTCACGTACACAGGTCATGATTTCCATCATGGACATACCCCATGCACCGTCACCCGCGTAAGAGATACCCGGACGGTGTGGCGCAGCTACTTTAGCACCGATCATGGTTGGCAGAGCGTAACCACAGTTACCGAAGGACATCGCCGCGAAGAAAGAACGTGGCTTCTCGAAGCGCAGGTAGCTGTTGGAAACGGAGTTGATGTTACCGATATCGGTGGACACCATTACGTCTTCTGGCATCGCTTTTTCCAGCTCGCGCAGAACCTGACGTGGGTGCAGGTAGTTACCTTCTTCACCGGCCTGCTCTTCGATCATCTCCATGGAGTAATCGTCGCGCTCGTGGATCCACTCATCCAGCTCTTTTTCCCAGGCCGCTTTCTCTGCAGCAATTTCTTCTGCACGTGCGTCACGGTTTTCCAGACACTTAGGAGACAGGCCAGACAGCAGATTCATCAGAGCTTTAGCCGCCGCCTTTGCGTCACCGCAGATACCTACGTCTACCTTCTTAACCAGACCCAGCATCTTCGGATCGCAATCGATCTGGATGATCTTAGCGTTCTTCGGCCAGTAGTCCATGCCGTGCTGAGGCAGAGTACCGAATGGTCCCAGACGAGTACCCAGAGCCAGTACAACGTCGGCTTTGGAGATCAGTTTCATACCTGCCTTGGAACCCTGGTAACCCAGAGGGCCACACCACATTGGGTGAGATGCAGGGAAAGAGTCATTGTGCAGGTAGCTGTTTACAACAGGCATACCCAGTTGCTCAGAGATAGCGATCGCTTCGTCGAACGCATCACCCAGAACAACACCGCCACCGGAGATCATTACCGGGAACTCAGCGCTGGCCAGCAGTTCAGCGGCAGCTTTCAGAGATTCTTCACCACCAGCAGCACGTTCGATTCGGATTGGCTCTGGGATTTCACAGTCGATGTCACCGTAGAACAGGTCACGTGGGATGTTCAGCTGAGTCGGACCATTTTCCAGGATCGCACGGTCGAAACAACGTGCAGTGTACTCAGCCATACGGCTGTTGTTAGTCACAGATACCTGGTACTTAGTGATTGTTTCGAAGAAAGGCAGCTGCTGCGCTTCCTGGAAACCACCCAGACCCTGAGAGTTAGTACCGGTTTCCGGAGTGATACATACAACCGGAGAGTGAGCCCAGTAAGCTGCAGCGATTGCAGTTACGAAGTTGGTGATACCAGGACCATTCTGTGCAATACATACACCGTGACGACCAGATACACGGGAGTAGCCGTCAGCCATGTGGCCAGCGCCCTGCTCGTGTACAACCGGGATCAGGCGGATACCTGCCGGAGTAAAGATATCCATGGCGTCCATGAACGCCGAACCCATGATACCGAAACAGTCGGTTACACCGTTAGCAACAAGTGTTTCCACCATCGCTTCACTAGGAGTCATACGAGGCATAGTCAGTATTCCTTATTATTGTCTGAAGCGGGCGCACTGCACCCGCGTAATTGTTAAAGGGTTAAGCGCTATAAGGGGTGTATTCACGCCCCAGAGCGACGGCTACTTCTTCACTGGTGATTTTGCCGTCATGTACATTCAGGCCGTTCGCCAGGTGTGGATCCCGGCGGATCGCTTCCTGCCAGCCAAGGTCTGCCAGCGCTACGATATAAGGCAGGGTAGCGTTGTTCAGAGCCAGAGTTGAGGTGCGTGCAACAGCGCCAGGCATGTTGGCAACACAGTAGTGAACGACATCATCAACGATGTAAGTTGGTTCCTGGTGGGTAGTTGCATGGCTTGTTTCAAAGCAGCCACCCTGGTCAATCGCCACATCCACCACGGCAGAGCCAGGCTTCATACGGGACACCATGTCAGCAGTCACCAGTTTTGGTGCAGCAGCACCGGGGATCAGTACCCCGCCGATCACCAGATCAGCAGACAGTACATGTTCTTCCAGAGCAGCTGCGCTGGAGTAAACAGTTTGAATCGCAGTACCGAACTCAGATACCAGACGACGCAGAACGTCGACAGAGCGGTCCAGAATAACGACCTGAGCGCCCATACCCAGCGCCATACGCGCTGCATTGGTACCGACCACACCACCACCGATGATGGTGACTTTGGCAGGTTCAACGCCCGGTACGCCGCCCAGCAGTACGCCGCGGCCCTGCTTGGATTTTTCCAGACAGGCAGCACCTGCCTGGATAGACATACGACCAGCCACTTCAGACATTGGCGCCAGCAGAGGCAGGCCGCCACGATCAGAAGTTACCGTCTCATAAGCGATGCAGGTCGCGCCGCTGGCTTGCAGGTCATCAGTTTGCTCCGGGTCCGGAGCCAGGTGCAGGTAAGTGAACAGAAGCTGGCCAGGGCGCAGCATTTTACGCTCCACAGCCTGAGGCTCTTTAACCTTCACGATCATGTCCGCGCTGGCAAAGATCTCTTCAGCAGAGGTCGCAATGGATGCGCCCGCTGCAATATAATCATCATCAGAAAAGCCGATACCGGCACCGCCATTGGTTTCAACGACCACCTGATGGCCACGTCCAACCAGTTCCTGCACACTCGCAGGGACCATACCAATGCGGTACTCGTGGTTTTTTATCTCTTTAGGAACACCTATCAGCATTGCACCACTCCCATTTATTTTTATCGTTCGGTAGCGCCGGAGTCTTTTTTGGCATGACTCCATGCATTCAACTACTCGATCTGTAAAAGCACCAGATCACGATTAACAGATTAGGAGGGTGGCCCAAATCACAATAGAACCAGTTTTTGATTACCTGTTGAGCCAGCCTGAAAACTGGCACCAACGAATAAAATAATCTTTTATTTACAATGAGTTAAACAATGGATCCAAAGTAAAAATCCACCTTCATAGAAGGTGGCTTTGCTTTATGCCCCCTAT
>JAOXSA010000376.1 GCA_025800245.1 Amphritea sp.
GGCTGTCGGTGTAACGTGATTTTTTCATGCAGAATCTCCTGCGTATAGATTACGAGAAAACTCTACTTTTGAGCACCGTTATTTTTCGGGGGGATTACCCCGCAATGCAGGTAGAAAAAGGTGAGCCCGCCACTGTTTTCAGTGCCGGTATCGAAGGCGCCATGATTTCGCTACTAAACCCGAAACTGGCGGTATTCTTTATCGCGCTGTTTTCACAGTTTGTCAGCGCCGATGCCACTCTGACTGACAAGTTGATCATGACAGCCACTGCAGCCATTGTGGATGGCCTCTGGTACAGCCTGATCGCTCTGGTACTTTCCCACGGACCAGTACTGAAAAAACTGCAGGATAAAAGCCTGCTGATCAACCGACTTACCGGCGGTATTCTGATCGCTCTGGCGGCCCGGGTAGCAACCCTGTAAGGCATCGGTCACATATTCGCACTTTACTCATCCACGCTATGAATCAGAGTAAAGTGCGAACACTTCAGCACCTTTCATAGTACTGGTTTCGTTCGCAAAGCTGTCGGAAAGGGACTTTACTTCAATAATCCCTTCTTGGTTTATGCTTAACGCCCAAAGCAGCGGTGCGAAGCATCCGCTGGCTTTGTTTGTTAGGCAATTATCCTAGCAATGCTTTCTTACCAAGTTTCGCAAGAACTTTAATTGCTTTTTCACCCATGGCTTGAATTTTTATCGATGCCTCATTGTCATCGATGGCAGAAGCCAAAACTTCTTTCACTTCTAAAATAGTTTCCTCCTCTTCAGGAGAAAAGATCGACTCAAGCTCCAGCTGCGTAAAACGTGAATTTCCAGCCACTTCATTTAAACGATTGCTAAACCTTCCCATAACTCTATTCCTCACTGTTTACGTAATCTTCAACTTTCTTTTCTACTTCTTTGAGTTTTTCTTTGTACTTATCAATTAGATCATTTTGAATAGTTGCTGCATCATGCGCTGTCTTTAAAAAGTCATGGTTTGCCTTGGCTAAGTCTATCAATTGACCATAACCAGTTTCTGTTTCTTTCAGCAACGATTGGCGGCTAGCTTCAATTTTTGATATTTCAGATCGTAAATCTTCGGCATACTCAACTAGAAGCGCTCTAACTTCGTCAGCTGGCAATGCGTTTCGTCCATTCAGCTCAGAGGCAATAACATCGTCAATTACGACGTTTTTCATTAGATTTTCTACTTGCGCGATTTGATCATCAGCATAAGCGTTAATAATCTTAATCTGATTGTTTTTTGATGACTCAAGCCCACTAACTATCAATGCTTGAGAAGTAACCGCCTGGGGTGGAATTGAAACACATCCACTGGTTAACAAAAATATTAACGAAAGTAATACCATTCTCATTTTATATTCTCCTTTCTTCGAATTTAGCCTGCCTAACGACTTGCACACAAGTTCGACTTGCGAAGCAATAAAGGATCTTGTGCTGTAATTTGTTGTCTTGCCCCGACTGTACCAGAATCTTCAGACAGGAAGGACTCGATTACGGAACCTCTGAGTTGGAAAGGCGTAATGCACTTTTTGCTCGGCACAGCGCAGAAAACTAAGCCCATATCGTGAATCATCCTTGCCGTGAAACGGGTTCGGTGTCTTCTGAACTCGTTCAAGAGCACAGAATCCGTTTCACGGTACCATGTGAGTGATTTCACAGATATAGGACAATTTCTGAATTTTGCACCGAAAAACACTGCCTCGTCCTCTGACGATATCCATTGAATACTGATGACCTTAACACCCTGAATTTCCATCAGATAATTGACGGGGTCAGCGACAACATTTTAATTACGAGCCAGCGCGTTTTTCTTCCATGAGGAAAAACCAAAAAAGCTATAAGCGCATGAATGTATTGGGCTTTCAGACAGCACTACCATTTTCCTCCGATAAAAACGAGCGTGCGCGTTTTGATGATTTTGCTTGCGCGTTATTCTGCGAAGCAATGTCCCTAAGTGTTTAATATCTAATCAATTTCGTAAGAATGCAAGCGTAAAAGCGAGCCAACTTGAACAGCAAACCGAGCCATAAAGTCTGGACTTATCCGAATATACTGTATGGATAACCATGTTTTAGCTTTTGCTTATCCACATCACCAAACGTGTATTGTTCGTAGTAAGGTTTGTTGCAGCACCAGACCTTGAGTAAACCCACAGCATCCTTTCGGCTTGCAATTCCAGTCACCATAAAAACCGCTCAAAGCAAGCTTGGCGTCGCACCGGATTATCAGCATGAACATAATACCCGAGGCTTTCATTGAACCGCACACATTACTGATAGAGATCACCTCGTATTTAACGCAAAAAAATACCCGCATATATCTATGCGGGTATCTTTAGCCACTGTCAGACGCTTTTTCACAGCGCCTGTGCTTCTTAGCTAATCGAGTATCACTCAGCAATCTCAGCGTTGTGATAAACCTCCTGAACATCATCAACATCGTTGATCATTTCCATGAACTTCTCGAACTGTTCCAGATCTTCACCGCTGATTTCGGTAAAGGTTTGCGGAATAAAAGAGATCTCTTCTACGTCGATGTCCATTTCAGGATAGGCTTCATGCAGCGCAGTTTTCGCTTTGAAGAAGTCCGTATGTGGTGCGTAAACAGTGATCTTGCCATCTTCACTTTCGATATCAGCGACATCGACATCGGCTTCCATCAGCGTTTCGAGAATCTCATCTTCATCGTCATGAGCGAAGACGAAAACCGCGCGATGGTCGAACATATGCGCTACGGCACCCTGACCGCCCAGTTTGGCACCGCCTTTATTGAAGGCTACACGCACATCACCGAAGGTACGGTTGTTGTTATCGGTCAGACAGTCAACGATAACCATACAGCCACCAGGACCAAAACCTTCATAACGCGCTGGAACGAAGTCTTCACCGCCGCCACCGGCTGCCTTATCGATCGCTTTATCGATTACGTGTGCAGGCACCTGATCTTTTTTCGCTTTGTCGATAATACGACGCAGCGCCAGGTTACCGTCAGGATCCGCGCCACCATTCTTCGCGACAACATAGATCTCTTTACCGTACTTGGCATACAGCTTGGATTTGGCTCCCTGCGTTTTAGCCATGGAAGCCTTACGAACTTCAAAACTTCTTCCCATTGGAAAATCTCTTTCTTGTAAAGGCAGTGGCACATTTTAATAGCTCACCGCCCTAACCTCTAGTGCAATAGAGGGGTTAGCAATAAAAAACGCGCCGAAGCGCGTTTTAAATCAATAATGTATTTACTCTTCTGATGCCGCTTTCTGCGGTTCAGGGTTCTCATACATCAGAATAGGCTCAGACTCACCGGTAATAACACCTTCATCGATGACAACCTTGCTGACGCCTTCCTGAGATGGCAGGGAGTACATAATATCCAGCAGATTCTCTTCGAGAATAGAGCGCAGACCACGGGCACCGGTCTTACGTTCCAGCGCCTTCTTAGCCACTGCAACCAGCGCCTCATCACGGAAATCCAGCTCGGAACCTTCCATCTCAAACAGTGCTGCATACTGCTTGGTCAGTGAGTTCTTCGGCGCAGTCAGAATCTCTACCAGAGCCTCTTCGTCCAGCTCTGCCAGCGTCGCAATCATCGGCAGACGACCTACAAACTCAGGAATCAGACCGTACTTCACCAGATCCTCAGCTTCCAGCTCGCTCAGAGTATCAGTGACAGACTTGCTGTCATCCTTACTGGACACAGAAGCACCAAAACCGATAGAGCTCTTCTCGCTGCGATTCTTGATAACCTGATCCAGGCCAGCAAATGCACCGCCACAGATAAACAGGATATTTGAAGTATCAACCTGCAGGAACTCCTGCTGAGGATGCTTACGACCGCCCTGCGGCGGTACTGAAGCAACAGTACCCTCAATCAGTTTCAACAGCGCCTGCTGCACACCTTCACCGGAGACATCACGGGTGATGGATGGGTTATCGGACTTACGGGAGATCTTGTCGATCTCATCGATGTATACGATACCCAACTGCGCTTTCTCTACGTCGTAATCACACTTCTGAAGCAGCTTCTGAATGATGTTTTCAACATCTTCACCTACGTAACCCGCCTCGGTGAGAGTGGTTGCATCAGCAATGGTGAAAGGCACATTCAGCATACGCGCCAGCGTCTGAGCAAGCAGCGTTTTACCGCTACCGGTAGGACCGATCAGCAGGATGTTACTTTTACCCAGCTCTACGCCGCTGTCATCACTGCTCTGCTGAAAACGCAGACGCTTGTAGTGGTTGTATACCGCTACAGAAAGCACTTTCTTCGCGCGATCCTGACCAATGACGTAACCGTCCAGATTCTCTTTGATCTCGGCCGGCGTTGGCAGACGATCACCCTCTTCACGGGTTTCCTCTGCTTCCTGAATCTCTTCTTTAATGATGTCGTTACACAGATCGACACACTCATCGCAGATAAATACAGATGGGCCTGCAATCAGCTTTTTAACTTCGTCCTGGCTTTTACCGCAGAAAGAGCAATACAGCAGTTTGCTGTCATCGCCGCCTTCTTTGCCGTTAATATCGTCGGACATTCATTTACCTCTAACTGTCACGAACTTCTGTGTCCATGACCTGATTCTTCTAACTGCCTACGCAAAAACTTATACAAAAACTCAGACAATGGCTTATGCAAAAGTATAGCGGATAATGTGCCCCGCTTTGCGTCAAACATCAAGTCAGTTGGGCAGACTCGCTACCCAACAATGGATATGTTCACCCGCGTCTGCGCGAATCAACGGTGAGACATAACCGAATCGATCAGACCGTATTCAACCGCCTGTTCCGGAGACATGAAGTTATCACGATCCGTATCACGGGCGATGGTTTCCATATCCTGGCCAGTATGATTAGACAGAATGCGGTTCAGCTTTTCACGAATAGTCAGGATTTCCTGAGTGTGAATTTCAATATCTGTAGCCTGACCCTGATAACCGCCCAGGGGCTGGTGAATCATCATACGGGAATGAGGCAGACAGTGACGCTTACCTTCCGCTCCACCGGACAGCAGAAGTGCGCCCATGCTGGCAGCCTGGCCGATACACAGCGTGCTGACATCCGGCTTGATGAACTGCATGGTGTCATAGATAGACAGACCTGCAGTCACAGAACCGCCCGGGGAATTAATATACAGGTGAATATCCTTGTCCGGATTCTCGGATTCAAGGAACAGCAACTGAGCTACCACCAGGTTAGCCATGTGATCTTCAACCTGACCAACCATAAAAATAACGCGCTCTTTGAGCAGACGAGAGTAGATGTCGTAAGAACGCTCACCACGGGCTGTCTGCTCAACAACCATGGGTACCAGACCACTGTTCGTGATAACGGTTGGGCCATCATAAAAATCCGACATTAAAATCTCTCCTAAATCCTTAAAAAATATCAGGGAAAACCATACCCCTGAAAAACAAAAACGGCGGCCGACCAAAGCCGACAGCCGTTCTCTGGCACTTTGAAAAGTACCTACGGAAATTAAAAGGTCTTAGACCTCTTATTCCTCTTCAGCAGCTGCTGGTGCAGCAGGCTTGATCGCGTCTTCGTAGCTTACTTCAACTTCGCTAACCTTAGCAGATCCAAGCAGCAGATCCAGTACCTGATCTTCCATCACCAGATTCTGTACCTGACCCAGCATCTCCTGGTTACCGTAGTACCAGTCGATTACCTGCTGAGGCTCCTGGTAAGTAGAAGCCAGATCTTCAACAGTGCTGCGAACACGGTCTTCGTCAACTTTCAGCTCGTTAGCTTTAACAACTTCAGCAACCAGCAGACCTACCTTAACGCGCTTTTCAGCCTGAGCTTCGAACATCTCTTTTGGCAGCATGTTAGGGTCGATGTTAGCGTCCGGACCACCGAACTGCTGGATCGCCTGACGACGCAGCGCATCGATTTCGTTGTCGATCAGTGCAGCAGGTACGTCAATCGCGTTTACTTCAACCAGCTGACCGAAAACAGCTTCTTTCAGCTTAGCTTTCAGCGCCTGATCCAGTTCACGCTCCATGTTCTTACGTACTTCAGTTTTGAAGCTGTCTACGTCTTTCTCTTCGATACCGAACTTAGAGAAGAACTCTTCGTTCAGTTCTGGCAGAACCTGAGAAGAAACAGAGTTTACTTTCACTTTGAATACAGCGTCTTTACCTTTCAGGTTTTCAGCGTGGTATTCCTCTGGGAAAGTTACGTTCAGCTCTTTCTCTTCACCGGCTTTAGCACCTTCCAGACCGGTTTCGAAGCCAGGGATCATAGTTCCGGAACCCAGAACCAGATCCATACCCGCTGCAGTACCACCGTCGAACGCTTCACCATCGATGAAACCTTCGAAATCGATGTTCAGCTGATCACCTTCTTCACCAGCTTTATCCGCTGTTTCGAAAGACGCCTGCTGCTTCTGCAGAGTTTCGATCATCTGATCCAGATCGGCATCTTTTACTTCAGCAGAGTTCTTTTCGATCTCAACTGCAGAGAAGTCAGCCAGAGTGATTTCAGGGTACACTTCGAAAGTTGCAGTGTAAGAGAAGTCTTCGCCTTCTACGTCGTTCTTGAATTCAACGTTCGGGCCGCCAGCCGGAGTCAGCTCTTCCTGCTGAATCGCTTCATAGAAGCTTTGCTGAACAACTTCACCGATAACTTCCTGACGAATACCTTTACCGTAGCGCTTCTTAACCACTTTTACTGGTACTTTACCAGGACGGAAACCGTCGATACGTACTGTACGAGCAGTCTGCTGAACACGCTTTTCTACATCGCTGTCTACACGCTCAGCTGGGACAACAACAGTCATCTGACGCTCAAGACCAGTAGTCGCTTCTACGGATACTTGCATGGAATTCCTCACAAAAAAATTATTTGTATCGTTACAAATCTGAATTATCGATCTGCTGTTACGCTTTACACATATATAAAAGGCCGCAACAACAGATAGCAGAATTTCTAAAGGCGGAAATTGTCCGGGAACCTTCTCTATTAGTCAAGAGAAAAGCGTTGAATATCAACGACTGTACAGAGCTTGCACGATAAAGCTCAGAGACGTAACAGAGAACAATAAAAAAGAGAGAAAGATAAGAAGGAATTGGGGTGGACGATGGGGCTTGAACCCACGACCGCCGGAATCACAATCCGGAGCTCTACCAACTGAGCTACGCCCACCATATCAATACATCTTTCAGTCAGACCAGTTGCTGGCGCGCCCGGCAGGGGTCGAACCTGCAACCGCTCGCTTAGAAGGCGAGTGCTCTATCCATTGAGCTACGGGCGCCTGACACTGCCCGACCTTGACTAAAGTCCCCTAACGCTTAGCGTTCTGGCCCTCCCTTCAAGGTGGTGCGCATAATATATATCGCTTTATATTCCGTCAACACCCTTTTTTAATTTTTTAAGAAAATAAAACACTTACGGAATAATGATTCTTTTTATCTGTGCAAAAAAGCAGCAACCAGCGCAACAGCATCATTAAAATCAGAAATACCTCAATGCCGGTACAGCTTTAACCGTTCCACCAGGCCTACAGAGCCAGGTTGCGGACCTTTCGGTGTCACCACCAGCGCCACGCCAATAACAACCAACCCCATGCCAAGCCAACTGGCCAGCGAAAGCTGCTCATCAAAGAACAACCAGGCCAGCAACGCCGTTACCGGTGTTACAAGATAAAACAGACTGGACACACGGGTTGCCTCTCCCGCTCTGATCATCAGCATCAGCAGCGGTATGGCACCCAGTGAAATCGCAAACACCATCCAACCCAGTGCAGCAAAGAGAGGCAGTTGCAGATCGAAATGCCATGTCTCTGTCAGCAGACTGACAGACAGAAACCCTAACGCAGCAGCAACATACTGAACCCAGGTATTCATCAGCATCAATCCCTGCTTCCCTAACCGCTTCTGTAACAATGTTGCACTGGAGATGCCCACTAACGCGATAACAATAGCCGCCATACCCGCTGTACTTATCTCTTGCGCACCCACACCGAAGCGACTCTCAACCACCACATACAGGCCGACAAGCCCCAGGCACAAGCCGATAATGGCAACCAGTGTTAACCGCTCCCGGAATAACCACGCTGCGAGCCAGGCTGTCAGTATAGGTTGAAGCCCGACAATGAGCGCAGCCACTCCGACATCCATCCCCCGGTCTATAGCAAAGAAGACGCCCCCGAGGTAGCAGACATGAATCAGTAACCCTACAAACATCTGCCCACCAGCGGCAGTTAAAGACATTGCACCGAACGCTGAAACACCGTGACGCCATAACAACCAGCCACCAAGGAAGATGACAACCAACACCATACGTACAGCCAGGATCGCTAGCGGTGGCGCATACAACACACCATATTTTGTGGCAATAAACGCACTACTCCACAGCAAAATAAAAGCCGATGGAATGATAAACCGATGAAGTACTGATTCTGACATCTGACACCCTCTGGCAATTGCTCAGTTAACAGAAGATCAGTTTAGGGAAGCCCAGATAGCTATAACAGTTTCAGTTTTTTATACTTGATATATAACAGCTTGATTATTTTAAAACTGTTATAGTCGATTTTATTAAAACTGTACCAGAGCTTTTTATGACTCAGATACCCCGCTATCAACAACTGGCAGACATGCTGCGCCAGCAGATCGACCAGGGCATTCTTTCTCCCGGAGACAAGCTCCCCTCTGTGCGCCGGTTCAGCCAGACGCAGAAAGTCAGCCCCGGCACAGTCCTGAGTTGTTACAACCAACTCGAGCAGCTACAACTGATTGAAGCACGCCCTCAATCAGGCTATTACGTCAGACAGCCACCTCCTACCCGGGTAAAACAGCCTGACCAGGCCGTCCAGGCCTGCGATCCTGTGGAAGTGACAATGGGAGATCTGGCGCTGCAGGTTGTTACAGCAACCGATACCGCCACAAACCTGCCAATGGGCCCCGCATATCCGAGCAACGAATTCGGCCTCACCCACCAGTTATGGCGCAACGTTGCCCGACAGGGTCGACTACTGGCCCGAGAGCAGGCCGTGGCACCTCTGGGATATAGCGTTCCTCCTGGCGAACCAGAACTTATTCGCCAACTGGCCCGCCAGTATGGGCCGCTCTGTATGGCTATTAATCCGGAACACCTGTTGGTGACAAACGGCTGTCAGGAAGCCCTGAGCCTGAGCCTCCAGGCGGTAAGTAGCAGCGGAGATATTATCGCCGTCGAGTCTCCGGTTTTTTACGGCACACTGCAGCTGATAGAGTCACTGGGATTGAAGATCGTTGAAATCCCTGCCAATCCGGATCAGGGCATCAGCCTTGAGGCCCTGCAACTGGCTTTAAGGCAATGGCCGGTCAAAGCGGTACTTACCTCTGCCAATATCGGTAATCCACTGGGTTATCTGATGCCCGATGAACATAAGCAACGGTTGCTTAAACTATTACAGGAATATGATCTGCCACTGATCGAGGACGATGTCTTCGGTGATCTGGCTTATGACAATACCCGCCCTTTACCCATTAAAGCTTTCGATACCGATGACCGGGTGCTCTGGTGCAGCTCGGTATCGAAAACCGTCGACCCCGGCATCCGTATCGGCTGGCTTTCAGCAGGCCGCTATCACGAAAAAGTTAACTACCTTAAATATGTATCAACCATGGCCAGTCCGGCGGCAACACAACAGGCCGTCGCGGAACTGCTGACCGGCAATAGCTACAATCGGCACCTGCGCCAGGTGCGCCAGACCTATCAACGCCGCCGCGACCAGATCATCGCACAGCTGCAACGCTACCTCCCTGACGAGTGTCGTATGACATTTCCCAAAGGCGGGTTCCTGATCTGGCTTGAACTTCCCAGAGGGATCGACAGTCTCAGGTTGCACCAGCTCGCTCTGAAGCATCAGATAAGTATCGCACCGGGGATTCTTTTCTCAGCCACGGATACCTACAGAAGATGCATCCGCCTCAACTATGCCTGCTTTGAAGAAGCGGCTTTCAGCAGAGGAATACAACAACTGGCTGAGCTGATAGATCAACTTTAAAAACATCCACTTATTTCAGGATATTTTCAGTTTTGTATGCCAAGATGAGCCAAATTCCAGGGACTTAAGATCACACTATGAATGCCAAAAAACTCTCACTGATCGCTTTACTTGCGGTACTGGTCAGCGCCTTTTTTATTTTCGATCTGGGTAGCTACCTGAACCTTGAATACATTAAGACCCAGCAGGATTCATTACAGGGCTGGGTAGCCGACAACCGCGTTCTGGCTATCGGCGCATTTATGCTGATCTACATCGCTGTGACAGCCCTGTCCCTGCCCGGTGCTGCGGTAATGACGCTGGTAGCAGGCGCAGTATTCGGTTTGCTGACAGGTCTGATCCTGGTTTCTTTCGCCAGCAGCATTGGTGCCACCCTGGCCTTCCTGATCGCCCGCTACCTGTTGCGGGAGCCCCTGACCAATAAGTTCTCCGGTTATATTGAACCGATCAACCGTGGCATCGAAAAAGATGGAATCTCTTATCTTTTTACCCTGCGCCTGGTACCGCTATTCCCATTCTTCGTTATTAATGCCGTGATGGGTCTCACCCGCATGAAAGCCGGCACCTTCTACTGGGTCAGCCAGCTGGGCATGCTGCCGGGCACCATTGTGTTTGTGAATGCCGGTACTCAATTGGGTGCCATTGAGCAACCCGGCGACATCCTCTCTCCGGGACTGATTCTGTCTTTCTGTCTGCTGGGTATTTTCCCATGGATCGCCAAACTGATTGTTTCCGCTATCCAGACACGCAAGATCTATCGTAGCTTCAACAAACCAGCAAGCTTTGATACCAATATGGTCGTGATCGGCGCCGGTGCCGGCGGTCTGGTGACATCCTATATTGCGGCGGCCACTAAGGCGAAAGTAACCCTGATTGAACGTCATAAGATGGGAGGCGACTGCCTTAACACCGGCTGCGTCCCCTCAAAGGCACTGATTCGCACCACCCATTTTCTGGCCGATGTGCGTGACGCCAGAGATCTGGGTATTCGCAACGCTGAAGTGGAGTACGATTTCGCAGAAGTGATGGAACGAGTCCAACGGGTTATCAAAGAGATCGAACCCCATGATTCGATCGAGCGCTATGAATCGCTTGGCGTTGACTGTGTTACCGGATCAGCTCACATCCGCTCCCCCTGGGAAGTTGAAGTGAACGGCAAAACCATTACCACCCGTAATATTGTTATAGCAACCGGTGCCCGTCCGGCTATACCTGAGATTCCGGGTATCGAAAGTGTCGAGCCGCTGACATCTGACACCATCTGGGAACTGCGCCAACGCCCTGACCGGTTACTGGTACTCGGCGCCGGTGCCATCGGTTGTGAACTGGGCCAGTGCTTTGCCCGTCTGGGTACCGAAGTCAGCATCATGTTCCGGGGCTCACAGGTACTTACCCGAGAAGATCAGGATGCCGCCGCCGTGGTTGAACAGCGACTAC
This sequence comes from Amphritea sp., assembly GCA_025800245.1. Classification (GTDB taxonomy): domain Bacteria; phylum Pseudomonadota; class Gammaproteobacteria; order Pseudomonadales; family Balneatricaceae; genus Amphritea. Next base: position 11,430 of record JAOXSA010000376.1, read on the forward strand.
AACAGGATGGTATTAACATTCTCTCCAACCACACACCGGTCCGGTTTGAAGCCACAGACAAAGGATATGCCCTGATTGCGCGCCATAACGATCAGGAACAGCGTATCGGGTTTGATAAAGTACTGGTAGCCACCGGACGCACAGCTAACGTCCAGGGCTTTGGTCTTGAAGATCTGGGCATTACCGCGGCTCCCGGAGGCACCATTGATGTGGATGAGTACCTGCGTACACGGATACCGAACATTCTGGCCTGCGGCGACGTGATAGGCCCGTATCAGTTTACTCATGCCGCTTCTCACCAGGCCTGGTACGCTTCGGTTAACGGTTTGTTCGGTCAGTTTAAAAAGTTCAAGGTCGATTACTCATTCATCCCATTCACAACTTACACCAGCCCTGAGGTGGCCAGAATCGGCCTTAACGAGAAGCAGGCAATTGATCAGGGAGTTGCCTACGAGGCTGTGCGATATGACCTGTCAGAACTGGACCGTGCAATTACCGATGAAGCCGCTTATGGCTTTGTAAAAGTTCTGCTTAAACCGGGTACGGATAAAATCATCGGGGTCACTCTGGTGGGTGAACATGCTGCTGAAATGTTGCCTGAATTTGCTCTGGCAATGAAGAACAAACTGGGACTGAACAAGATCCTGGGCACTCTGCACGCTTACCCAACCCTCAATGAAGCCAACCGGTTTGTTGCCGGGGAATGGAAAAAACGCCATGCACCGCAACAGGTACTGGCGTGGGTGAAGAAGTACCACGACTGGCGTCGTAATACAGGATAGTAAGAGCAGATAATGTGCTGTCAGTTAATGATGTAACTGTTTAAGCCACTGCTCTGAGCCTTAACCGGACTGTGAAACACTTCACAGTCCGCCGCCTGCACCACTTCGATTGCTGGTTTCGCTTCACTCACCGAAGACTGATCGGCTATAGAGAGTACAGAAGCGAATTATTAATGCCATCAGGCTTGGGTACCACCATTAAACAGGTCGATCTCTGGGCCTTGGCTCGGCATAAAGCGTTGCTCAGCTTGTAGTTCAAGTAGTGCCTCTTCAAACTCGTCATCATCCATTGAGAACCAGTAATCAGGTTGGCGGTTGTTTTCAGTATCCCAGGCGGCCGTGGTGGGGTCTTTTGCTCTGGCCGGTTCCAGTTCCGGGACATCGGGCATCGGCTGACTGGTATCCATATAGCGTTGGATCAGATTCCAGATCCGCTCGATTTCTTCCGGTTGTTGGCTGCTGCTGAAGGTATGCAGAGGGATACTGTCCGAGTAGCGATGATAACGGTGCACTAAATGCAGTTGATAGCTCAGTATCCCCTGATGGCTGGGGCTACTTACCAGATAACAGTCAAACTCCGGGAAAGGGTGGCTGTAGAGCTCTTTATTGTTTTTATAACGGATCACCCTACCGGTGCTGCGGCTGAAGGTAAAATGTTTGACCGCTTTCATAAACCAGGGCATGGGTAGATAACCGTGGCCTGAGGCTTCGAAGTAGCCCCAGAGCAAGCCAGAGGGAAGGAAGATATATACTGTATATATATGGCCCTTCGCTTTTTCTGGTGGGTTCACCTTCCTCTCTGTCCCATTCTTCGGCATTATTTGACGAATCATTCAACAGCCTCATGGAACGATAGTGGATCAGAACCGGCTTTATGAACGAATTCTGGGCTTATCCCAGCCTTGGTACGTATCCTCAGTTGAACTCAATGAAGCAAGTGGTGAAATTACCGTTGAAGTCGACCTTATAGACGGTATCTTGCTGCTATGTCCCAAGTGCGGAAAGTCCTGTCCGCGCTATGACCACCGGCCCAGAAAGTGGCGCCATCTTGATACCTGCCAATTCCAAACCTTAATTCGATCTGACGTTCCAAGAATTAACTGTCCAGAACATGGGGCATTAACGATCCAAGTACCTTGGGCAGAAGATAGCAGCCGTTATACCCAGCTATTCGAAGGCAGTGTTATTGGATGGCTACAGGAAACGTCCATTCGGGCTGTGAGCCGGAGACTGGGACTTAGTTGGAGTGCTATTGACGGCATCATGGCTCGCGCTGTCAAAAGGGGCCTCAAACGCAGAGGGACATTAGACGCAACCAGACTAGCAGTTGATGAAACATCATTCCGCAAAGGACACGATTACGTCACTATCGTATCGAATCAGCATGGGCGGGTCTTGGCTGTTGAGGAAGGGAAGTCATCAAGTAGCCTGGCCCAGTACTACAAATCGTTATCTCCGGCTCAGCGCGTCAAGGTCGAATCCATTTCAATGGATATGAGCCCAGCCTTTCAAAAGGCTACTTTGGAGTATATTCCTGATGCAAAAAGAAAAATTGCCTTCGACCACTTTCATATAGCTCAGTCACTCCTTGAGGCGCTCAACGTCACGCGTAAATCAGAATTGCTACAAGTCGATCAAAGCTTACGAAAGCATGCACATCAAACCCGCTATCACTGGATGCGGAATCGTCACACGCTGGATATTCAACAGAAATCACAATTAGACGCCTTAGTGTGTCAGCTGTCAGATACCGCACTAGTGTGGTACTTCAAGGAGAAAGCACGTGATATCTGGAAAGGAAACCGAGTACGAGGAGCTACCACTGCGTGGCGGGAATGGATAGGTCTGGCTAAAGCGTCTGCCATAAAGCCACTGCAAGTTACGGCAGGGCATATAGAAAAGAACCTATGGGGCATCTTAAATGCAATGCGGTTGCAGGCATCAAATGCACTGGCAGAAGCGATCAATAGTAAGATCAGAATCTTGCGGGTCAAAGCGCACGGATATCGTAATAAGGAGCGATTCAAGCGGGCGATTCTCTTCCACTTCGGGGGACTCTCACTAGAGCCTACCCACTGAATTTGGTGAAGGGCCATATATATACAGTAGTAATAATATCTGACAAGGCCGCATCTTCATCGATAAAAGAGGATATCAACATGAACAGGAAAAATGCAGGAGCTGCCATGGTGCAGATAGCTTTACAGAAGGCAGTAAGGTAAAAATAAATTAATCCCCATTTATTTAACGACCCCGCGCTATACTGGTTCTCATCCCAGTGGGTCTCGCCTTTATTCTCTTTAAGGCGTTGCTTTATCTCGGTTGGGGTGGGTTCCTCAATCATGCTGACGGGAACGGTTTCATTCGCTTGGCTCCAAGGTAGCGGATCGCCGCCCTGTAGGAGTTTTATCAGAACGCCCTGTTCAGGGCGGGGCTTTTGGTTAATGTAATGCTGGCTGTTCCAGACGCTGTCTTGATACTGGCCTTGCGGTATTTCTACGTTTTTCATCATAAGTCCTGTTACTGTTCCCAGCCAAATTCATTGGCCCACCAGTAAAATAGATCGCTTCGCTTGCGAGTGGCTGGACCGCTACGCTTGCGAGTGGCGAGAAGGCTGTTAATCCTTAACAGCCTGATGAATTCAGAGACTTTTATCAGGCTTGGGTGCCACCATTAAACAGATCGATCTCTGGGCCTTGGCTCGGCATAAAGCGTTGCTCGGCTTGTAGTTCAAGCAGCGCCTCTTCAAACTCGTCATCATCCATGGAAAACCAGTAATCAGGTTTGCGGTTGTTTTTAGCATCCCACGCGGCAGTGGTGGGGTCTTTGGCTCTGGCGGGCTCCAGTTCCGGGACATCGGGCATCGGTTGGCTGGTGTCCATATAGCGCTGGATCAGGTTCCAGATACGCTCGAGCTCTTCTGGTTGTTGGCTGCTGCTGAAGGTATGCAGAGGGATACTGTCCGAGTAACGATGATAACGGTGCACCAGATGCAGTTGATAGCTTAGTATCCCCTGATGGCTGGGGCTACTGACCAGATAACAGTCGAACTCCGGGAAAGGGTGGCTGTAGAGCTCTTTATTGTTTTTATAGCGGATTACCTTGCCGGTGCTGCGGCTGAAGGTAAAGTGTTTGACTGCTTTCATAAACCAGGGCATGGGTAAATACCCTCGCTCAGAGGCTTCAGCGTAACCCCAGATCAAGCCAGAGGGGAGAAAAATATATACTGTATATACATAGATCGTGCTTGTTAATTCAGAGTATTGAAGTGTTTCAATAATAATTGGTACGACTATTATTGTGAAAATAAACACTGGACCTAGTATTACTATTGCACCTTTAGCAAACATAATTAAATAAAAATAAATCCATCCCCATTTATTTAATGACCCTGCACTGTACTGATTTTCATCCCAGTGAGTTTCGTCTTTATTTTCTTCTAGGCGTTGCTTGATCTCGGCCGGGGTGGGTTCCTCAATCATACCGATGGGAACCGCTTCATTAGCTCGGCCCCACGGTAACGGATCGCCTCCCTGTAGCAG
>JAOXSA010000393.1 GCA_025800245.1 Amphritea sp.
CATAACACTGTACGAGAGTTAAAGGACTTAACCCCGGCGCCTGCACAGTGCGTAAAGCAGTGGGTGTACGCAAAAACCTGCCTAGTCCATGATTTCGATATTTCTGGTAACTCAATAGCCTTTGATCTTTATGTATCCACCAAAGGGTGGGAGCTCCAAGCTTTTGGCCGTAATGCAAAATCGCAAGCGTACTTAAAGGACCTAATGGCAATACCGCCACTGTCTGAAAGTAACGTGCCACTAGTAGACTCGAGATATATTTTGAACAAGCACAAACTTTCCACCGACCTAATATCTATAAAGGACAATTTTCTCGAGTGGTCCAAGCGCCTGCTAGAATCTGAGAACCACAAAAATGCTAACAAGTAGCTCCACCGGACAAAATGCTCGCTACGCTCCCATTTTCCCGGTGAGCTAGGCGTTATGTGTATTAGGAGAAATCAATGCATTACTACATGATCACCGAAGGCTTAACTCAGATTGATGAGATTTTTTTCGGTGAAACAAAAAATGATGTTGTTGAAAAAGCCCGATCTTTAATTAACCAATGGCCGGAATATGCTGCTCTGGAAAATGAAGAAATCATTGAGTACGCAGAAGAAGGAAGAACAGAGTTTGACCTTGTTGAAATAGTAGGTTCTATACCAAAACCCGAAACTTCAAAGAAAGAGTTAATCTCAATTTACCAAAGCCAATGGGGTGGTTAATTAAGCAACCCATAACAAAAGGCCCAAGGATTTGGACGGCGCAAAGCGACGCCCCTTAACCTAGACGTTAAATTTATTTAGGAAGAAAGTATGTATCCGCTAGTAAAAGTACAGTCCTCCGAACAGGATGTGTGGCTAAACAGGCTGCTTTCGGTCATTACTAGTCTCGAATGCAGTGAGTTCTTCTTAAATCACTTAGGTAAATTTCAGACGGAGCAAAAAACTATAGTCAAAGGCTTTCAGGAGCGCCTGTTCGGCTTACTTGATTCTGAGATTCCAGAGTTGGAATGGCATATGGAGTATGCACCATCTGAACATCAGAAAGATTCCATTGATATTTATGGTGAATGCAAAGATTTCGTGGTTGCCTTGGAGTTAGATAAAAATCGAGCAGATCAAGTAGCTAAAAAGTTTGTCTCTAGGGTTGCCCTGATGCCAAGTAAGAAAATTTATTTCATATCACTTTGCTATCCCGGTACAGAGAAAATGAACCTAAATGAATGCCTCAAATACTTTGGGTATTGTTCTAATCTTACGCAAAGAATGTCAGGTTTATACGCTGGCTTGGTCACGGAATAAAGATAGCGTGTTGCACTGACTCATTGAAACCACAGTCGAAAGCGGACATTGTCCGTCAGATGACAATCTAAGTTTCCACAATGGATGCCAATCTGTACTGGACATGAAACCTACTCTATATAGGAGCAGACAAAACTCTCCGGTTTTACCACCATCAGATCGGCATGGAGTTTATCCAGAATCCGCTCCACGGTACTCCCTATCAGTAGCCGGTCGATCAGGCCCCGGGCCACCACCCCCATCACCAACACATCGATATGGGCTTCATCCACGTATTCGAGCATTGCATCATGGGGCTCGCTCTCTTTCAGGGTGACTGAGGCACTTTCAACGCTCAGACCATATTCGTCCAGCAGACGATTCAGCGCTTCTACGTGTTCCAGCCTGACCTTGCGCTGCATCCCTTCAAAGTCAGTCACCAGATGTTCGTCAAAAATCGCTGAATGGGGCAACACGTTAAAGCTATGCAGCACTTTAAGATCACCTTCAACGGTCTGCGCCAGGCGGGATGCCTGATCGAGAATCAGACGATCCAGAGCCGCAGGACTGTCACATTCATGAAAAGGATCGACAGAGGCTGCGATATGACCGCCATCACTCCAGGCTTTCTTTTTCACCAGCAATAAAGGCACCGGACACTCCCGGATCAGATGCCAGTCGGCCTGATCAAACAGGTAGTGCCCCAGACGGGTATGTTGTTCGATCTGGTGCAAGACGATATCAGGCTGATAGCGCAGGATCTTGCGGACAATATATTCCGCATGATGGCGCGCCCAGCAAACATCGAAATCGATATCGATGTTCAATGCCTTAAAACGTTCAGCAATCTCTTCAAGCTCAGCCTCAGCCTTATGTAAAAAGCTGTGTTCTGCCTTCAGCAGTGCCTCTTTATCAAATAGGTAGCTGTTGCGCAGGGAAGCATTAAAGCAGCAACGAAACAGTTCGACTTTCGCCCCGCTCCCCTCGGCAAGCCTTATCGCTTTATCGATCAGATGAGTACAGTCTTTGTCCGCTTCAACGTTAACCAGAATTTTCCGAATATCCATGCCACCGTCTCCGACCTGCTGATGCTTTCCACTAAGCATGAATCACATAGCCGTTTTTGCAACCCCTGAACCTGATCCGGCACAGCTTTCAGCGTAAAAACCACGCAATGCATCAGGATCTCTTATAACCACCTTTACATTAAATATAACTAATATAAAATATATCCCATTCTGGTCCTGCTGAAATTAAAGAAAACGAGGTAATCTTATGACTCTTAATGCCGCTCTGCGCCTGATGGCGGGAACCGTCATTCTGATCAGTCTTGCACTGGGCACTTATATGAATCCGGCCTGGTACTATCTGACCGGTTTCGTCGGGCTCAACCTGCTCCAGTCCGGTTTCACAAAATGGTGCCCTGCTGTCAGCATCTTCCGCATGCTCGGGCTGAAAGAGCAAACCTGCGCGACAGGCATGAGCGTACATCAGGGAGTGCATATCATTGCCGGCGCCATTGTGCTGGGCACAGTAGCAGCCTTCATGTTCCTGTCAGCGCCGCACTGGGTTCTCTATATCACTGCCGTTGCTGGTGTCAGCCTGTTGCAATCAGCATTTTCCGGCTGGTGTCCGGCATTCACTATCGCCGGCTTGCTTGGATTTAAACGGGCCGCGTAGCCAGATTCGTCATGATCTGACTGACAGAGTTTCTTACGCCGCATTATGCGGCGTTTTTTATTCCGGTAAATACGTGAGCTTTTCATACCGCCCTCCGGTCTTAAAGCAGATTATCAAACGATCAGATCACCGCCAGCACAATGCCGGTCAGCGATAAAGTCATCAGCAGGCTGATCACGCAGCGACGTAGAATTTCTTCAGACAAACGCTTGAACAAGCGACTTCCCAGCCAGATACCGATAAACATCGGCAACAACATCACGGCACTCTGACTCAGCAAAGACAGCGAGAAAATCCCGTGCCCTGCCGACGACAGCAGCAGAATGATATCGGTCGCCAGAAAGAACATCACCAGTGTTGCCCGCAGGGTGCGTATATCGATGTTACTGGCGGTCAGAAATACCGCGACAGGCAATCCACCGACCGCCGCGGTCCCGTTACAGATTCCGGATCCCAGCCCCAGGATGGAAAGAACCGCAGGGCCCTGACTGCCCTGATACTGCCAGCCCCGATACAACATCAGACTCAGCATCAGCACCATTGACGAGATCATCAGCCGGACGACATCCGGCTCCAGCACCACCAGCAACATCACCCCCAATGGCGTAGCAATTGCGGTTCCGGCCAGTAATGGCAGCAGTACCCTGAACGCGGTATCCCGCCAGGATCCGAGCAACATCTGCAGGCTCGCAGCAATTTCCAGAAATGCCAGCATCGGCACCACCAGCACCGGCTCAAGAAACAGCGTTGCTGATACAACCACCAGAGCTGAAAAACCAAAGCCTATACAGCCCCTGACAATACCCGCCAGAAACACAACAATGCTCAGTAAAATCCATTCCTGCGGGCTCATCTGCCTCTCCTGCGGTTATTCTGAGCAATCAGTGTCATCAGTTCTGCTAAACCGCGAAAGCGCCAGAACTCTGACAGCCTTGGAACCAGTTCATTTTCCAGCCATTGCCAGGGACCAAAAACCTCTGAAAATCAACAGGCTCCAGTACCCAAACCGGTTACCCTGATACTCCGGTTGGACAACCTCCATGCTAGGATTGCGGCATTGGTGATCGAGGATGTTTTTTTGCTGCAATACAACCTGTTGAAAATGGCGCGACTGCTACTGCCCGGATTGATTCTGCTGGGTTGTGGCGCACTGCTACTGAATCAGATATCCACGCTCTCCTATCAGTATCTGCAGTTACTCAGCTGGCTGCCTTATCTGCTTGCCGGAATGTCCTTGATTCTGGCCGTCAGTTTCAATCAGGGACGTTTATTTCTCAGCAGTATCAACCTCTCCGCATTGTTCCTGCTGATACAGACCGATCTGCAGACCTCGCTCAATAATCCGGCAACCTTTGTACTGTTCAGCATTATCAGTCTCTGGTTTCCGCTACAGCAACTGCTGATCGCCTTTTATCCCGAACGAGGCTTCAGCTGGCGCTGGGCGGCCCCCAGAACCGCCATTATTCTGTCCGGCTATCTGTTACTGGGATTACTGTATCAACAGGGAGTCCTTACCAGCTGGATCGTTGACCTGCCGATGGGATTGATGGAACAGGCCTGGTCCGACGGACTGCTGAGCCAGTGGGCAATGTGGTTGTTTCTTCTGGTCACGGCCTTTCAGTTAGTCATTGTCTATTTTCGAGCGACCCTTGCTGACGCTGCGTTGCTGACAGCGACACTGGGCATCGCCGTGATGTTGCTGTTGTTCCATAAGCCTTATATCTCTGTCGTCAGTAGCAGTCTGATACTGATGCTGATTCTGGTCACCATTCTGTTTAACTCCTACAGCATGGCATTTATCGATGAGCTGACCGGCCTGCCCGGTCGCCGGGCACTGGAAAACGCACTCAACAGTGCTGGCCGCCACTACACTCTGGCAATGGTTGATGTCGACCATTTTAAAAAATTTAACGACACCTACGGCCATGATGTCGGTGATCAGGTACTGAGAATGGTCGCCAGTCAGATGAAAAAAGCAGCCCGGGGTGCCTCGGTGTTTCGTTATGGCGGAGAAGAATTCACCCTGGTATTCCGCGGTAAGAGCGAAGCAGAAGCCTTCCCGGTGGCCGAACAAGTCAGAGAAGCGGTAGCCGGTTATCCAATGCACCTGCGCGATAAAGATCGCCCAACCGATGAGAAACAGGGCCGCAGACAACGCAACTCCGGACAAGACAGTGATACGGTTCAGGTTTGTATCAGTCTGGGGTTATGCGAAAAAACTACCGAGCATAAAGACAGTCAGGCGGTGATCAAGCAGGCCGACGAATCCCTCTATAAAGCCAAGCAACAGGGCCGTAACCGGACCGTTGCCACGCATATGGAAGCGAACCCCCGGCCGCGAAAAGCCGCTTCCGCCTGACTTGAAAAAAATTCAGACAAGTTCTGATCATCTTTGCCGATACTGCACTCATAGATTAAACATAATCACGGCGGTATCCGGCAATGGACATTCAACCTCTCAATCCTGCAGCACAGACAAGCAAAGCCGAAACGGATCAGGTAACCAACAAGCAGGCCACCGTGCCAGAGCTGCAGACCGACCCGAAAGCCGAACAGAACCGGGCGATTCTCGAGAGCTCGCTGCAAGTAAGCCTGCAATCCGGAAACCAGTCACTGGCTCTGCTCTATCGCACCGCGGTCGAAGAGTTGAACAAAGTACTGGAAACCGATCTGGGTGCCAATGCGATCCAGAATGCTTATGACTCCGGTCTGGATGTCAGCCCGGAAGCGACCGCAGAGCGAATCGTCAGCCAGACCACCGCATTCTTCTCCGCTTATCAGGAGCAGAACCCGGGCCTCAGTCTGGAAGAGCAGGTTACCCGCTTTACCGATATTATTGGTGGGGGCATCGATCAGGGGTTCAGTGAAGCACGGGAAATACTGGATGGCCTGAACGTGCTGGAAGGTGATATCGCCGCGAATATCGACACCAGCTACGATCTGGTGCAGGAAAAACTGACCGCCTTTGCAGACCGTATCCTGGGTAACGACAATGTTACCGCTGAGGATACAGTCGCGCCGGATCAGAATGCGTAACGTAACCGCCCATACAGATTTGAGCCCTCTTCAAACTGACCAAAGAAAGTATTGGGGCGCTTGCCAGAAAACAGATTGGCTCCCAGCGTGGCACTGAGATTATCATCAAAGCGATAACTGACCGAAGGCCGGATAAACTGATCATCATCACTGGGTGAGTGGTACACAAACAACGACCAGGTCAGATTATCCTGCCACATCCGGTAATTCAGCCGGGTGGTATACAGATACCGGTATTCATGGGGATTGTAAGGCGATGCCGAGCTGCGCTCCAGCGCCGCATAATCCAGTGTTTGTTCCAGATAGTACTGCAACCCTAACGTCAGTTTAGGCAGTAACTCTCTTTCATATCCCAGCAGAAAACGGAACTGATCGTTTGGCAGTAACGGATCATCGCCGTCACTGTCTTCAGCCAGATGCCAGGCAATCTCGGCATTCGCAAGTCCCTGACCAAGAGCACCTCTGACACTGCCTCCTATAACATCCAGTCGAGTAAACACCGGCTCACCGGATTTATTCACCCCGTTAGGCTGAGGCTGGAAGCCACGATAGCCGTACACGGCCCATTCGGTACCGGATACTGCGCCATACAGGCGAGCCGCCCACTCACTGTTAGCAATACGGTTATCCGGCTGCTTAGCGTCGATACGTCCCTGCGGAGCCGCGACATTTCTCCCGGCCACAGGCGAGAAGTAAGAAAAACGCTCACCATTGATATAACGATCCGGTGTAAAGTCGGGAATCCAGACCAGATCCAGATTTGCCCCATCACCAAAGTAGCTGGCTCTGGTAGCAACCGAAGGGGCCTTAAGATACTCGGTATCCCGCCCTGAGAAATATGACTGCCAGTCCTTGGGAAACAGGTCATTCAGAAACAACAGATCACCGGTACCCCAGGTTAAGACCTGCTGACCCAGTTTCAGATCCCAGCTATCAGACAGCGTCATACTGTAGCTGGCTTCACGCAGATCAATCCCGGCCTGCTCTTCGACACCGTCCAGCAACAGATCACCTTTCAGGACATAACTGTTATCACCGTGAAAGCCGCTGGTTTCAATGCGAATCCGCAGATCCTCCAGTGTTTCAGCCCGACCGACAGCAGGATCATTGTGAATGCGTTGTCCTGTCCCCGCTTCGATAAAGCCGTGCCAGCGGGACTCTGGTTCCTCTTCTGCCCAGCTGTCCTCTGCCCAGTCATCTTCACCCCAGTTTTCATCCGCGGGCTCTGACGCCTGTGCGGGCAATGCCAGCAGCGCAGACAGTACTATCAGCGATGATACTGCTGATCTCATTAAACTCCCTCCTGCCATGTCATTGCGGCCGTTTCAGCCATTGACGTGGCGGTTTGCGCAATGACCGCTCACTGAAGACACCACTGTCCATTCCCAGATCATAGGCGATAAAGCGAAACTCCATCGTTGTCCTGCCGCCACTGATCAGATCAGAAACCCTGGAACGGGTCACGGTAGGAAACCCCTGAACAGTATCTGTTTTCAGAACTTCCACCCGGCGATACAGCTTGTCATTGCTATTGTAGTACTCGATTTTCATCGGCAGCAGCGTGGCCTTATCGATCCAGGCCCGATAACGGCTGAACTCAACACTGCCCGGATCTTTTGGCACATTTTCCAGCAGGTAGAATTGCTCATCGGTGCTGATCAGGCGGTGCTCGTCCTCGCTGAGGTTACGGCCAGACACGTCTTCATAGAAATAGTGCGAACCGACAAAGCTGGTGCGCTTATCCCCGGCGGAGATGCGCTTCACCAGATCCAGTCCGGGCAGATAAAGCCAGCGATCATCGTCACCCTGCGCGTGCTTTTCAACCAGAAAAACTGTGTTGCGCACATCCGCGGGACGGCTGAACACCACCAGAAACTGTTGATCACCGCCCTCTTCATGATCCCGCCGCAGGATAGTGAACTGGCGCTGTTGCTTGCGGCCCTGGCTGTCTTCAATGATCATCCGGGCTTCTGAGCGGCCATCAGCACCGCGATAATAGGAAGCCAGATTGGCCTGTTTCACAATACTCTCTGCATCAGTCATATCGGCTGCCTGAACACTGACAGACAACATCAGACTGGTCAGCACAGGCAACGCACTTTTCAGATAACGGTTAAGCATGGCTGGACTCCTTCTTCGGGGCACTGCGTACAGACTGTTTATCAACACCGAACAAACTATCTTTATCACGGATCAGCTGCATCACAGCCGGCAACAGAACCACGGTAACCAGAGCTGAAACAGCCATGATAGTGGCCAGGAAGAAGCCAACTGTGATGTAAGGCACCAGTGGTGCAAACAGTAACGGGGTGAAACCAACAGCTACCACCACCGCATTTCGGCTGATCGCCCGTGACGGCCCCCGGTACACCTCAGCCACGGTTTGCTGCCAGTCGCCGCACTCGCGATAGATTGCCCGGGTACGCTCGAGGAAATGGATTGCAAAGTCGACCGACAGCCCCAGCGTCAGTGCCGACAACACGGCGATGGGCATATCGTAATCTTTACCAATCAGACCGATCAGGCCGTAGATAAACAGAATGGTTACGCTCAGAGGCAGCATCGACAGCAGGCCGATCTTAATAGAGCGGAACAGTAACACCATCATCACCAGCACCATGGCAAACGCTCCCAGCAGGCTGTTCAGCATGCCGTTCACCATCGCTTCCTGCCAGACAACGTTTATATAAGTGAGGCCTGCCCAGTTCAGCTCTACGCCCTCTGGTAACGGATGCTCAGCCACATACTGGTCAACCAGCGCCAGTACCTGGCTCATATCCTGATTATCACCACTGCTTAGTTGTAACCAGAGTACTGTAGACTGGAAATCCGGTGTCACCATATGCCACAGGTCATCAGGGCGATGGGATGACTGGAAACTGAGAATCACCTGCGCCGCTGCAGCCGCATTCGGCGGTAACTGATACTGCTCATCTGCACCACCCTGCAGTTCCCGGTAAACCGTGCGCAAAAGTGTCGGCAGGCCATTACTTTTACCTACATACTCAGAACTATCGAGATAGCTTTGCAGATCATCCAGATAGGCCAGCGCCTCCGGTTGCAGGAAGTATTTCGCCTGGCTTTGAGCCTGCTCCGTAGTTTCCAGCAGTTCCAGCCAGAGATTTTCATTAGCCGTATCATCGTAGCTAAGCTGATCGAATTCACCGACCAGATAGTCGGTGTAAGCGGTAAAATCATCCGCCTGATCATTCAGATAACGATCGATATCCACCCCGGCCATTGCTGCCTGACGTTGCAGGGTCTGTTTAAGAGCCAGAGTATGACTACCTTTTTTCTCCAGTACCAGAAAGGCGTTATAAGTCCCCGGGAAGTGATGATTCATCACCTTATCGGCAACCCGTAGTGGATGATCGGACTTAAACCAGCGTACCGGGTTATCGTTAATCTGAATTTGTACCACACCGTATGCGCTGCCCACGACAACCACCACAAACAGCACCAACAGCCCCTTGGCACGGGCAATTGAAAATCGGCCAGTGAATGCCAGCAGACGACCGAGTACGTAGTTATCATCCTCACTGATATTATGATCTTTCAACCGCGCCATGCGCTGAGGCGACAGGCTGATAATGTAAGCAGGTACCAGAGTGATGGTGAGCAGGAACGCCAGCATAATGCCAAACGCCACGTGCAGTCCGAAGATCTGTACCGGAGGAATCGGCGTAAATGCCAGTGAAGCGAAACCCACCGCCGACGTAACAGAGGTAAACAGCATGGGGGTAAACAGGTGATCCAGCACCTCATTCAGCGCTTCCCGCGGATCGTCTCCCGGACGGTAGCGGTCGGCAAACTCTGACAGGATATGTACCGAATCCACCACGGCGATCGGCATCAGGAAGATCGGGATCATCGAACTCATGATATGAACCGTATAGCCCTGACCGATCAGCAGTCCCATGGTAATGATCACAGCGCCCATAGCCACCAGCATCGGTGCCGAGATCAGCAACAGACTGCGAAAGAACACCCACATCAGCACAAAGATCATCAGACCAGCCAACGGCGCTGAGATCGCCATCTGAATAAACATCTCGACGCCAAATGTATCTTCTGCCACCGGCAGGCCCGACATATAAAACTGATTGTCACTGTTCAGCTTATCGATCTCGGCCTGGATCTCACCGGACAGACGATAGCTTTCTGACTTATGGGTAATAGGAATATAGATACCAGCCGCTTTGCCATTACCGGACACCAGGGTGTTATTCAGCAACGGTAGGCGCTCGACAGCCGCTTTAATCGCAGCAATATACTCTGCCTTGTCAGGTACCGCTTTCATCATCCATTCAAAACGGATAGTGCCTGGTCCTTCCTGAGTGATGTTGTCTAGA
>JAOXSA010000434.1 GCA_025800245.1 Amphritea sp.
CACATACCGGGCACTCGAGATCTTGCGCAAGTTGTGAAAGCGACTGGATGCATGTATTCGGGATTCATCGCCGTGATCTCTGGCCATGACAAAGGCAGGCCAAACACCGCCTCGTACCACTGATCCAAGGTGGAGCCATTAGGAAGAAACAGGGAAACTTGCAGCCGTGGACCACCCCTTTCCGAACATTCTGCAGCTGTTGGCGAAAGCTATCCACTGGAAGGGATAGCCAGTCCGCTCGAATAGAGCACGTAAGTTGCCGGACATTGCCACCATCGTACGGTTTCATGCCAAACTGCAGCTTCCGGCCAGCCTTGGCCTGCTGCTGCTGCTGCAGAAGCTCCTCATCAGGAAGCGCGCGGCCAAACCACGGGACATGCCTCTGCCGATATTCATCTTCCTTGGCCTCAAGGCGCAACAGAAGGTGTGGGACCCAATGGGCCGGAAACCAGACATACAAGGAATCAGCAGGACACAGGCCACCGATCCAATCAGAGACAGTCTTGGTGTGTGCATTCTGGTGCTTGGCTTGGGTTTTGACCGGTTTCGGATGGGCGAGGATTTTAGCCAGCCCACTGCATGGCCTTTTCCGTTCACCCTCACTGGTGACGTTGTACCGTGTGGTAGTGCGCAGAAGCTCTTGGTAGATAGGTAGGAGCCAATAGTTCGCACACAGCAGATGGATGGTGTCATCGTCATTTAGCTTTTGACTGGGGTGTGAGGTGATCTCCCGCAACATAGCAGCAATCTCCTCAGCGAGCCAACCAGCCAGCAATAAGGTCAGACCTTTAGAGGCTTCCCGTAGGAGCTGCAGGGACTCAGCAGGCTTCGGCTTGGAGATGAGGACTTCCCAGCAACAGCCTGCCAGCACTCGGTCAAGCTGATCAATTACCTTGCGCAGAGGGAAGGTAA
>JAOXSA010000471.1 GCA_025800245.1 Amphritea sp.
CAGCCTACTGCTGCTAGAGTGCGTGCCATCGCTGTTGGCTGAGGAAGTCACGCAAGCTGTAGACATCCCGGTTATCGGTATCGGTGCCGGAGCACAAACAGATGCTCAAGTACTCGTCCTGCATGACATGCTAGGTTTAACGCCAGGCCGCTCGCCGAAGTTTGTCAAAAACTTCATGGCAGATGCTAGCTCAGTCCAAGAAGCGCTCGTAGCCTACGCTACAGCGGTCAAAGAGGGGAGTTTCCCTCAAGCAGAACACAGCTTCGAATAAGTCCTATGCAAACATTTCACTCAACGGAACAGCTCCGTAGCGTGCTGGCGGCTGAACGTGCCGCTGGCAAGCGTATTGGTCTCGTTCCCACTATGGGAAACCTGCATGCAGGGCACATCGCTCTTGTTGAGCAGGCACTGGAAGAGTCCGATATTGTTGTCGCGACAATCTTTGTAAACCCGCTGCAATTCGCAGCCGGTGAAGATCTCGATAAGTACCCACGCACGCTAGCTGATGATCAGCAAAAGTTGATTGCTGCAGGCTGTCACTACCTGTTCGCCCCCACCGAGGCGGAGGTATATCCAGACGGACGCGAAAAGCAAACCATGGTTGAAGTACCAGAGGTTTCAGACCTCTACTGTGGC
>JAOXSA010000478.1 GCA_025800245.1 Amphritea sp.
TGTTAGTTTCCTCACGACTTCGCTAAAAATCGCTGCGGCTTCTAACATGGGTAGGTATTCGGGCAAAGCCCAAATTGCTGATAACCACCTACTGAAGTAGGTGGTTTAGGGCTGAAAACAAAAAAGAGCCCCGAAGGGCTCTTTTTAACTGTGTTTTAATCTTAAGAAAGATTAGAACTTAACAGTGTAACCAACAGAGAAGATGTTGTTGTCTTTAGTACCAGTTCCTTTGATACCGTCAGCAGAAGTGTATTCTACGTCCAGAGAAGCCTGCGCACCCAGAGAGTAAGCAGCACCCAGGCCGAACTCGTTATCGTACTGATAAACTTTATCAGATACATTGGTATCTTTCACTTCGTAGTTGTAATCGTGGTAGTTAGCCCACAAAGTCACATCACTAACCTTACCAGATACCAAAAGACTGGTAGTTTTAACAGAATGAGGGTCTTTCGCCTTGAGGCCAGCTTCCAGATCAGAATAGCCCAAAGCTACATTCACGCCACCAAAGTCATATGCTGCAGAAATACCAGCCCAAGTACGGGAATCATCAGCACCAATAGTGCTGAGAGCTTGTTTGGTATAATTATCATTCAGGGTCCAGTAAGCAGCGGAGATAGACAAAGCGTCCATGCCAAAGTTACCACCTACCAGATAACCGCTATTATTTTCTTGCTTCTGAGCGCCGTTATCATCACCACCTTCAGCGATAAGTGCAGCATAACCATTAAAACCACCCATATCTGGAGTAACGTAAGCTATAGTAGAGCCTAGGAAGTCTGGGTTCTGGTCGTAAGCGAAACCAGAAGCAGACTCAGACCAGTTACCTACTTTAGCAACAACAGCTTCAGCTGGGTTAGCGATACGACCGATCAGAACAGTACCGAAGTCACCAGCAGCACCGACAAACGCTTTACGAATAGATGCGGTATTGCTAGGAGCATCTTTGTGAGAAGTAAAGCCACCTGCGCTATCCGGGTTATATTCCATTTCGAAACCGTACAGAGCTTTAGCGCCGCTGTTCAGTTCGGAATCACCTTTCAGACCGATACGGAAGTCGTCAGACTGAACTTCCAGAGCTTTATCTTTAGCAGAAACAACACGCATCTCGAACTTGCCGTACAGAGTAGCGTCAGCTTGTGCAACCATTGGAGCAGTCATGGCACCAGCAACAGCCAGAGCAATCAGTGACTTTTTCATCAACATTTCCCCTTCAATATTTAACGTACTAGTAGTTAAACTTTATTTTTTCTTAGTGCCTCCACCTTATTATGGCGGTTGGCTAACTAGGAAAATACTATAATTCAGGAATATTTCAATCCTGTGAAAGATTTTTTTTCTCTTTACAGGCTATTCCTAGTGATTAATAGAAAACTTTCTTTCTATTAATCTACATTCTGTTATCGACACACACTTTCGAATATTGAATCAGCACTTGAATTACGTCTCTTATGTAAGACATAAAACACGCTGGTTTAGCCGTTTTATGAGTGCATCGAAATAAATTTGACGCATTAGAGCACAGCCCCGCAGACTTAGCAACAGGAAACCCTGCCTTTTATGCTCTTTTTACTACTTTTTAGTAGCACTGAACTAAGGATAAGAAGATAGCTGATCTGTATCAATAAAACGCTTTCTCTGGGGTCAGTCTCAGTCTATGGAACCCCAGAGCTGTTTGAGCCTTTTCTCCGATACCGTTACTTTTGTGCCGAGCTGCTGAGCAAACAGCGAAACTCTGTACTCTTCCATCAACCAACGGTAGTTCTCCAGAACTTCAGAAAACTGCTGATGTTTATCCAGCATCTCTTTTTTCTTTATATACTGCTGCCAGAACTGTTGTAACTGCTCACTGAGCATTCGCTGCCGCGGCAACTCCCGCTGATATTTTTCCAGCCTGAGCTCGACCCCTTTCAGATAACGGATCAACTCCTGTAGCTGCCCCGCCGGCAGACTCAGCAGGAAGCCAGAACATATCAGTTCTGCTACCTGTGCCTTTATATCATTGAGAATAGTGATAGATTGCAAATCAACTTTGCCGGATAACTGTTTCGTCACAGCATGATAACGACCAGCAATCTCCCCCATAAACCGGGCTTCTTTTATCACCTGATCGCAGTAGTCTGCCCGGTAATCCTGTAAACGTTTCTCAAACTCAGCCTTTGAGGCTATTCCGCACTGCCCGGGAGTATCGATAAAGGTAGACATAACCCCGTGGAGCAGAAGATCTTCCTCAAGAGACTTCTTACTCTGAACCTTACCCAGCTGCATAGCGGTTTGCTGAAAAGCCGGAAGCTTATTCTTCAGATAGCGTATCTGCTCTCCCAACTGCAGAAGGAACAAACGGGCCAGCCCTCTGCGGGTGACCTTACGAGCGATATCCCGGCTTTCAAACACCTTCAGTTCAACACTGTCACCGTTATCCTGAATGCCCGGATATACCTCAACTTCCAAACCACCCGCCTGCTTCAGAGTGATCGCATCAGCCAGGGCATCAAAGTCCCAGGCCGTTATCCCCTTGCGCCCCCAACTTTCTGAAGGTGCTGCGGTGAGGGCCTGTTGCGCTTTCTGACCATGCAGACTTTGCAGCTGCTTCAGATTTCGTCCTTCCGCTATGACCTTTTTACGGTCCGCAAACAACCGGACATTTACTTTGTAGTGATCATCAACCTCAACAGCATCAAGATCCTCCGCAGTAATTCGCGCGCCGGTCATCCGTTTAAGATGCAGTGCTAATGCTTCATTAAGTGAACCATCACCAAAGACCGCTGCGTCAACGAAAGCATCGACATAATCAGGAATCGGTACAAAGTTCTTACGCAGTGCTTTGGGCAGTCCCTTCAGCAACGCGACACACTTTTCCTTGAGCATACCGGGTACCAGCCATTGCAGACGCTCCTCCGGAAGCTGATTCAGCAGTACTAACGGCGCATGCAGTGTCACACCATCATCTTTCGCTCCCGGCTCAAAGTGATAAGACAGCTTCAGTTTTGCCCCACTAAGGTCCAGCTGTTCCGGGTAACTGCTCTGACTGACATGATCTGCCGAGCGCTGCAGAATATCTTCTTCACGCATAAACAGGGTTTGTGGATCCTGCTGTTCGATCTTTTGTCGCCAGCTCTCAAATCCTGCACCGTTAACAACCTGATCGCCGTTCAGGCTATGCAGCTTATCCTGATAGAAATCGGCCAACGTATCTTCATCCACCAACAGATCGCGCCGGCGACTTTTAGCCTCAAGCGATTCAATACTGCTGAGCAGTTCGCGGTTATGGCTGAAGAATTTTCCTTTAGTCTGGAAGTGACCTTCTACCAGCGCTGAACGTATAAAGATCTGCTGGCTGACTTCCGGGTCAACTTTGCCATAATGCACAGTCCTTCCGGGGACAATGATCAGACCATAAAGAGTGACCTGTTCCTGCGCCACCACCTGGGCTTTTTTCTTTTCCCAGTGGGGTTCCAGATAACTACGTTTGACCAGATGATCAGCTAAGGACTCGGCCCATAACGGATCAATCCGTGCCACCATCCGGGCAAACAGCCTGCTGGTCTCGACCAACTCGGCCGCCATGATCCATTTCGGAGCTTTTTTATACAGCATGGAACCGGGAAAAATTGAGAAGCGGCGGTTTCGTGCCCCCAGATATTCTTTGCCTTCCTGCTTAAAACCCATATTCCCCAGCAATCCTGAAAGCAGAGCTTTATGCAGGGACTCATAACTGGCTGGAGCACTGTTCTCTTTATAGTCGAGGTTCTTACAGATCAGATGTAACTGACGATGAACATCCCGCCATTCACGCATCCGCATATAAGCCAGGAAATTCTTCTGACAGTACTTACGCAGCTGATTCTGACTGAGTTCCTGACGCTGCTCTTCATAGCGGTGCCAGAGATTGATCAGAGTAACGAAATCCGACTCCTCATCAGCATATTCCCGGTGTTTCTGGTCAGCGGCCTGCTGTTTCTCCATCGGCCGCTCACGAGGATCCTGCACGCTCAGCGCACTGGCGATAACGATCATCTCGCTCAGGCAGTTATTCTGCGCAGCAGCCAGCAGCATGCGGCCAATTTTCGGATCCACCGGCAGACGACTGAGCTGTCTGCCCAAACGGGTCAGATTGCGTTTGCCATCAACCGCTCCCAATTCCTGCAGCAACTTAAAACCATCATTGATGTAACGGGAATCGGGTGGGTCGATAAACGGGAACTGATCAATACTGCCCAGTCGCAGATTCAGCATCTGCAGGATAACCGCCGCCAGATTGGTGCGGCGAATCTCGGCATCGGTAAACTCCGGACGACTTATAAAATCCTCTTCAGAATACAGGCGGATACAGATACCTTCCGCTACCCGACCACAACGCCCTTTTCGCTGATTGGCGCTGGCTTGCGATACGGCCTCAATCGGCAACCGTTGCACCTTTGAGCGATAACTGTATCGACTGATACGCGCCAGACCAGGATCGATCACATAGCGGATGCCCGGTACGGTCAGCGACGTTTCAGCCACGTTGGTAGACAGCACAATCCGTCGCCCTGCACCACGGCTGTTAAATATCCGGTTCTGTTCTGCCAGACTGAGGCGAGCATACAGAGGCATCACCTCGATATGTTTAAGCCTTCCCTGTTGCACCGCTTTACGCAGATATTCAGCCGCCTCCCGAATTTCCCGCTCACCGCTGAGAAACACCAGAATATCACCGGCGCCAGTTCGCCCCTGCTTGCGTTCCATACGCACCAGCTCTTCCGCTGCAGAAACAATCCCTTCAGGTACAGACTTTTCTGTGCCTTCATCAAGATCTTCCAGCGGTCGGTAAAGTACGTCTACCGGATACGTCCGACCGGAAACTTCAATCACCGGTGCATTATTAAAGTGCTTTGAAAAACGTTCCAGATCGATCGTTGCAGAAGTAATAATGACTTTAAGGTCCGGACGCTTCGGCAGAATACGATGCAGATAGCCGAGCAGGAAATCGATATTCAGGCTGCGTTCGTGAGCCTCATCGATAATCAGTACTTCGTAGCGTTCCAGGTAACGGTCGTTCTGAGTTTCTGCCAACAGAATACCGTCGGTCATCAGTTTCACCATGGTGTTATCCGCCACCTGCTCGGTGAAACGGACCTGATAACCCACAGTTGATCCCAGGTTTGTTTCCAGCTCTTCTGCTATACGATTCGCAACCGTTCTTGCTGCCAGCCGGCGAGGCTGGGTGTGACCGATCATGCCTTTCTGGCCTAAACCCAGCTCCAGGCAGATCTTCGGCAACTGGGTTGTTTTTCCAGAGCCGGTCTCACCGGCGACGACCACCACCTGATTTTCAGCAATAGCTATAGCGATTTCATCCCGTCGGCCGGATACCGGCAGATCCGGATATTTAATCTCTGCAGCGTACTGTCGCTTGCCAACCTTTTCTTCAGAACGCTCCAGCAGTTGAATCACTTCATCCTGTAAGTGATCGGCAGGCTTCTTCTCGCTGAGACGCCGTTGCAGCAGTTGAATCTTTTTACGAATCGGAAAACGATCAGCAATCAGACACTGATCAAGACGCTCATAAAGCTGTTTGATAGACACAGTAGGTTCAGACTCAGTTACAGTGTTTGGAAATCAGTCGGGGCTTGTTCGACAAAAAACGCCGGCGAGAAACGCCGGCACGGAATCAGGAGTGGCCGAAGCACTGACTCAGTGGCTGCTGCACGCCTTCGCAAAAGACGATCATCTCGCCAGTTTGCAGCTTACGCCAGTGCTCATTATCGGTCAGTGGCTCGGTAGCGATCACAGTCACAATATCATTGGGCGTGGTTTCTTCACAGAAATCCACCGTCAGCTCAGCATCCGTCAGCTGTGCTCGTCCGAACGGTGCCCGTCGGGTGATCCAGGACAGCTTAGTTGAACAATAAGCGACCAGATACTCAGACTCCGTGAGCAGCATATTGAATACACCCAGCTCACGTAGCTTATCGGCACAGCAATGTATCAGCTCGATCACCTCAGCAAAATCGTCGGGACGCTGTGGGAACCGGTTACGAATCTCACCCAATATCCAGCAGAAAGCAAACTCACTGTCGGTTGTCCCTACCGGCGTATACTCGCCCAGCTTCAGGTCGAACAGTTTGGGATCAAGCTGGCCATTATGGGCGAATGTCCAGTACTGGCCCCAGAGTTCCCGGGTAAACGGATGGGTATTCTCGAGATTGATTTCGCCAACATTGGCCTGACGGATATGACTGATCACCGTTTTACTTTTAATCGGGTGATTCTTAATCAGCCGCGCGATCTCTGATTCACAACTCGGTGCCGGATCATGAAATGTCTGCAACCCTTTGCCTTCATAGAACGCGATGCCCCAGCCATCTTTATGGGGTCCGGTTTCACCGCCCCGCTGCATCAGCCCGGTAAAGCTGAAGCAGATATCCGTGGGCACATTGGCACTCATGCCGAGCAGTTCACACATGGTTTACAGCACTTCCTCATTCTCTTTCAGAGTGATTTTGTCAGGCAGGGAGTCAATTGCATCCACACCGGATTCCAGCTGCGCGACGTGTTCAATATTACCCACCTCTTTCATGCGCCGCTCGCCGATAAAGTTACCTTCCGGATGAATTGCCATCACCTTACTGACCACGGTGGCTATCACTTTACCGCCTTTATCGATCTGCAGTTCATCGCAAACAATCTCACCTTCCAGCAAGCCGCAGACAGAAATATGGTTAGCTTTAATCACACCATGAACGTGGCCGTTCTTACCGATGGAAATATTATCGAGGGAGGAAATATTACCCTCAAACACACCATCAATATGCATCTTTCCGACGATGCTCATATCGCCGCTGAACTTGTTACCCTCAGCAATAATGGTTATTGCTGTGCCGTTTGCAGCACTTGATTTAGCGGGTACATTTTTTTTAAGGAAGCCCATTTCACACCTTTAACATTTTCGAACAGCGAATCAAAATTGCTTATGTTCCATTCTACAAACGGTTCCGGATCGATCGGGGTAAACAGATGGCGCACTTCATAATGCAGATGCGGTCCGGTCGAAATACCGGTGTTACCACTCAATCCTATCAGCTGTCCTTTGCTAACAAAGCTACCAGTTTTAACTTTTAACTTACTCATGTGCGCATAGTAGGTTTTAAACCCCAGACTATGCTGCAGAATTACTAAGTTACCGAAACCACTCTGCTTGTGATATCCGGCATACTCAACAACTCCGTCGGCAGTGGCGTAGATCGGTGTACCGGTATTCGCCTTAAAGTCGATACCGTTGTGTCTGACACGCTTTTTATACACCGGATGCATTCGCATACCAAACCGGTCACTGACGCGAATACCCTGAATCGGGACACCGTTGGGAATATTGTTGAGAAAATAGATCCGTTGATTCGCCATTACCTTCAGCTCATCAGCACGGACCTCTGTCATCTCTTCTGATGGCGGCAGACCGAGCAAATCCTCAAGACCGTACAAACTGGCATCGAGGGTTTCATTCAGTTCACCAATACGCAGATTTTCTTCCTGCAGCTGATCCCGCTCTACAGTCAGCTCCTGCAGTGTGCGGGATAACTGATCCAGTTGTCCCTGCTGTAACTGCTGGGTACCCAGTGTCAACTCATACTGAGTTGCCAGGGTATCAATGCCCTGCTCAAGATCACTGAGATCATCAGAAGTTTTCATCAGCAATGTATTGGAGATAAAAAAACTGAATACCGACATTAACAGGAACAGCACCAGAACATAGCGGGATACCTGCCCCAGCGTAAACTGACGCGACCCCTGTGCAGTCGTTAATGTAATAACCAGTTTTTTACGCAACATCACCGGCAACCGAAATATGAACAAAAGTTTGAGGGAATATACCTGTATTACGAAAAAAAGTCATAAAATCAGGCCGTAAAACCCTCAAACCAGCACTTATTGTCGGTATGGATCAATCTTCTCCGCGGTCTGCTCCGCCAACCGAAGGCGCCGCTGCAATAATCCGGTCCGCAAGACGAGAAAATGGCAGACTCTGAACCCAGACAGTTCCGGTCCCGGAGAGTGTCGCCAGCCACAGACCTTCACCGCCCAACAGCATCGATTTAAGTCCTTTAACCATCTCGATATCGTAATCAATGCCTTCACTGAACCCCACCAGACAGCCAGTGTCGATACGCAGGGTTTCATTATTCAGCTCTTTCTTCACCACGGTGCCACCAGCCTGGATGAAAGCCATGCCATCGCCTTCCAGTTTCTGCAGGATAAACCCTTCACCACCAAAGAAACCTGCCCCCAGTTTTCTGGAGAAAGCAACAGAGACCCGTGTTCCCAGAGCAGCACACAGAAAAGCATCTTTCTGGCAATAAAGCCGCTCGCCGGTTTGCGCCATATCCACAGGCACCACCATCCCCGGATAGGGCGCTGCAAATGCCACCTTCCGTTTAGCACTGCCGTTATTGGTGAAGTGCGTCATGAACAGAGACTCACCAGTAATCATTCTCTTACCGGCAGAGAACAGCTTGGAAAACATCCCCTCTTCAGGATCTGCGCCATCGCCCATCTTGGTCTCAAAGCCAATATCCTGCTCCATGTAATTCATGGAACCCGCCTCAGCAATCACCGTCTCCGCCGGATCGAGTTCCACCTCCAGCATCGGCATTGCACTGCCGATCACTTCGTAATCCACTTTATGACATTTCATTCTTCATCCCTCTTTATCCGCCCCATGCTTTGACCACCGGCAGCAACAGCGCCAGTGAAATAACTGAAACCAGTGTAGTAACCATAATCGTCGCCGAAGAAAGTGTCACCCGGGTCTGATACTGTTGTGCCAGCACAAACACCATAGCGCCGGTTGGCAGCGCCGCCAACAGCACCGCACTGGCAGTCCAGAATGGATTCAGACCGATCATTACAGCCAGTCCCCATGTCGCCAGCGGATGCAGTAACAGCTTCACTACTGTCAGCCAGATAAGATCAAATCCAGCCTGTTTCACTTCCAGGCCATAGAGTGAAATCCCCAGCGCAAACAGCGCCACCGGTGCTGCAGATGGCGCCAGCATATCCATTGGCGTCACAATGACTGCGGGTAATTCAATTCCAGAGAGCGAGACAACCATACCCAACAGCGGAGCCATCATTACCGGATTCTTTAACAGTGCCTGCATCAACAGAGACTTCAGTTTTTGCAGCACACCGCCTGAACTATTCTGTAACTCGGATACCAGCGCCAGCACCAGAATGAAGATCAGATTACTGGCCAGTGTGGAGATCACCACAGGCAACGCTCCCCGTTCTCCGAACAGGAAATAAAAAATCGGGACGCCCATATACACAGTATTCGCCCAGGCAGAATTCAGTGCTATCACCGTCCAGTCCAGAGGTTTCTCAAGACGGAATTTCCGCCACCCCAGAAAGGCCAGTAAAACAGCTATTACAGAGCCACCCAGATATACCGCAATAAAATCCCACTGCAGGACGGTTTCAATATCCACCCGGGCAGTAGACAGAAACATCAGCGCAGGTACCGCGATGTAAAAAACATACTTATTCAGAGCTGCTGCACTGCTTTCCTCCAGCAGCCCGGATCGGCGGCACCACCACCCCAGCACCATCAGCAGAAAAACGGGAATAACAATATCGAATAGTAGTTGCATAAACGCACTTAAACAGAACGGGAGAGATCCGCCAATTGTTATGAATCTTTAACCAATTATCTAGATGTGTTTGTCATAAACAGGTGTTAACGTAACAGAACTGACTGCAACTATTCTTCAATCGATAACAACAATAAGAAACACAACACACAAAGGACTCAATCATGAGTAAAAGAGAAGTAGTAGTACTCAGCGGTGTTCGTACCGCTATCGGCGGTTTTGGCGGCAGTCTCAAATCCAAAACCCCATCCGAACTGGCCGCAGCCTGCGTTGCAGAAGCAGTATCGCGCTCTGGGGCGGCACCTGAAGATTTCGGCCACAGTGTATTCGGTAATGTAATCCATACTGAACGCCGGGATATGTATCTGAGCCGGGTTGCAGCAGTGAATGGCGGCCTGCCACTGGAAACACCGGCTGTAACGGTTAACCGTCTGTGCGGTAGCGGCTTACAGGCAATTATCTCTGCCACTCAGCAGATCGAACTGGGCGTCTGCGATGCCGCTGTTGCCGGTGGTTCGGAAGTAATGAGCCAGTCGCAGTACTGGATGCCTGCGGCCCGCTTTGGTCAGCGTATGGGCGATGCCGCTGTTGTGGATGCAATGGTTGGCGCACTGACCTGCCCGTTCGACAACACTCACATGGGTATCACTGCTGAAAACATTGCCGAGAAATGGCAGATCAGCCGTGAAGATCAGGACGCTCTGGCAGTTGCCAGTCATAACAATGCTGAGCGAGCCATCAGCGAAGGGCGTTTCAAAAGTCAGATTGTGCCCATCGAGCTGAAGTCCCGCAAAGGCACTACGGTATTTGATACCGATGAGCACCTGCGTTATGACTGCAAGATCGCAGATATGGCAAAACTGCGCCCTGCATTCAAGAAAGACGGCTCAGTCACCGCCGGCAATGCATCTGGCCTGAACGATGCCGCAGCTGCAGTCACACTGATGGCAGCTGAAACCGCAGCGGCTAAAGGCCTGAAGCCAATGGCCCGACTGGTTGGTTACAGTTTTGCAGGTGTTGAACCTAAATACATGGGTATTGGCCCGGTACCGGCAGTACGTAAGCTTCTGGAAGAGGCTGATCTGGGGATCGGTGATATCGATGTCTGGGAAGTTAACGAAGCCTTCGCTGCCCAGGCTCTGGCAGTATGTCAGGATCTGGAGTTGCCGATGGATAAAGTAAACGTCAATGGCAGTGGTATCTCGCTTGGCCATCCGATCGGTGCTACCGGTGCCATTATTACGGTGAAGGCCCTGCATGAGCTGGAGCGCAGTAACGGACGCTATGCAGTAGCTACCATGTGCATTGGCGGCGGTCAGGGTATCGCTGCACTGTTCGAGCGAATCTGATCCTGACACCATAATCCCATCCCCCGCAGGCTTCCTGCCTCGGGGGATCAGACTTCCCCATTTTGGCAAAAGACTCCTCACAGACATATCGCTCAGTCACATCGGTGACGCTATGATAGCGTCTGATTGTATCAAGGAGTTGTTATGTTCCCTCTATCCCTCTACTTTGCCGGGCAGTCAGTAAGATGGAATGAAAGGCAGTTATGGACCAACATCGGCGCTTATTACTGTGCTGATGAGGCAGATATCGCCGAACAACTTCTGGCTCTGAACCCGAAAGAAACAGAAGCTGACCGGGAACAGGCTATTCAATGGCTGAATCAGGCCCGTAAAACGCTCTCTGAATCCAATCCTCTGATGCCACTCATTGTAGATTTCAGGCTGCAACCGGCAGACTGCGTTGCAATACTGGCAGTTGCAGAATTGCTGCTTCAGATACCCGATCCGGCCGCTGTCGAGAGTTTAATGAGTGAGTACACAACGCCTTCGGAGGAGCCCGGACAGGCAGAAGAGATCAACGCACTGATCAGTCATACTTCCGTGTGGCAGATCGCAATCCGACAGCATTTCATTCAATCAGATCACGCCCCTGAAACTCTGATCAGACAGCTCAGGGCTAACACTGATCATTCAGCTGTTGAAACAGCGATCCGACAAGCGATGTCAATTATCCGAGAGCAGCTGTCATCGGCTGACAGCCTCGAAGCCTGCGTTCGACAAATTCGTGAACTACCGCCGAACCAAACCATCTGTTTTGATCCGCCCTGCAACAATGCCCTGACACAGAGTGAGGCGAAACAGAACTTCAGCACCTATCTGAATACGATCGAAGCAATTGCCGCAGACAAAGCAACATCGCATCCGCCAGCTTCGGTATCGATCAAGCTAAGTGCACTACACCCGGGCGTCAGCGCGCAGGCATCAGAAAACACAATCACTGAGCTGTGCGAAAGAGCCCTTCACCTGCTGATCATCGCCCGCAACCTCGATGTTCAGATTACTATTGATGCCGAGCAGGGTGAAAAGCTGGATCTCACCCTGAAAGTATTCTCGCAGCTGATTCACAGTGATATCTGCCAGGACTGGGGTGGCCTTGGCCTGACCATTCAGGCTTATTCTAAACGTGCCATTCCGATACTGGGGTGGCTGAATTTCATTGCTGATTCATTGCACACCCGGATTCCAGTCCGACTCGTAAAAGGGGCTTACTGGCAATCAGAGATATGCCACGCTCAGCAGTCAGGGTTACCGGACTATCCGGTCTTTACCCTGAAACAGAATACCGACATCTCCTATCAGGTGTGCGCCAGCTATCTGTTCAGTGAGCAGTGTCGTTATCTGCAGCCACAATTTGCCAGTCATGACGTCAATACACTGGTAAGAGTCCAGCGTTATGCAAAAGACTCTGAAAAGCCACTGGAGCTTCAACGTCTGCATAATATTGGCGACTCATTATTCGAAACGCTGATACAACAACTGCCCGAAGCATCACTGAGAACCTGTATGTCTGTCGGTAGCGATCATAAACAGATCAGCTATCTGAAACAGCACAGGCTGGCGCCGGATACACTGTCACAAGTTACCCTGCAGTTATTGAATCCGGACGTCCCGTCTCACCTGTCGATCAGCCAGCCGGAACAGCAGCTTCGCCAACTGAATCTGCAGCGTAATGAATCGATCGCCCAACCGGCTACCCTGTTCCACGCCATCAAAGCCGATACGCTGGGTATTACTCTGGATTCACATATCCAGCGCGACGCACTGATTGAGGAGATCGGTCAATTCCAAAACCAGCAATGGCATGCAGCCCCTGTTATTAACGGTGAAGCGGTACAGTCTTCATCGGCACGCGAGCAGTTTTCTCCGAACGATCAATCACAGGTTGTCGGAACGGTCCTGAACAGTAGTGAAGAAGATATCCGCGAGGCATTCTCAGTCGCCCGAACAGGCTTTATTCAGTGGAGCAGAACTTCTGTAAAACACAGAGCAGAGATCATTGAACGCTTTGCCAGGGCTCTGGAAGACAATTACGTCGAACTGATTGCACTGAGTATGCGGGAGTCTGGCATTACCCTGCAGGCAGCCATCAACGAAGTACGACAGAGTGTTAACAGCTGCTATTACTATAGCCATCAGGCAATCAGGCAGCTGACTCCCATAAATGTACCGGCCATTGCCGGACAGCAGCACCAACTGAGCTATGAAGGACATGGCGTTTTTGCCTGCATCAGCTCATACCGCTCACCACTGGCGGGCTGGACGTTGCAGATCATCAATGCATTACTGGCGGGTAATGCAGTCTTATCCAAACCTGCATCCTGCTCAGCGCTGATCGCTACCCGGGCAACAGAACTGCTGCTGGAAAGTGGTTTACCCAAAGATGTATTCTGTCTGCTGCCGGGTGATAGCTCAGACACCAGCGATGCATTACTGAATGATTATCGCCTGTGCGGCGTAGCATTCAACGGCTCAGTCGCCACAGCCAGAAGTATTGCCAGAACTCTGGTTCAGGGTCAGCACAGCACGGCTTTGCCGCTGATCACCACCACCCGTAGCCTGAATGCTGCGATCGCCGATAACACCCTACCCACTGAAGAGATTGTTGAGAGTATTATCCATTCCGTTTTCACTGCCCCTCACAATCAGCGTACAGCACAGGGCGTTCTCTACGTACCGCAAGAGATCGCCGAACAGGTTGAAGCTTTACTCATCGCGGCAATCCGCCAGCCCGGCAGTGGTTTTACGCATAGTTCAGACAATCCAGCGAGCCCAATCACAGAGATCCGCAAGCTGCAAACAGCCTGCGATCATATCGAGCAATACCGGGCCCAGGGTATGGTTGTATATGAACAGGACGGTGAAGCAGAGCACGGGGATGGTTTGTTCCTGCCCCCGACGCTGATCCGTCTGCAGAGCCTCGAACAATTTACCGGTGAGCATTGTGGCCGGGTACTGCATCTGATCAGTTACCCTGGAGATAACCCTGACCGTGCTCTGGAAGAGCTCAACCGTTCAGATATACCGGTTGCCCTCAGGGTTCATTCCCGAAGCGCCAGACTGATCAGCAAGATCAACCGTCAGGTCAGAGTCAGTAGTCTCAGCATCAGCTATGATTCTCCGGCGACCTCTGTCGGTATACCGCCTGACAGCCCGGCCTTTTCAGGCACCGGCCCGGGGGCCGGAAGTCCTGATTATCTGAAGCGCTTTGTTCGTGAAACAAGCAAATACATCCGGGGGAATCAGGCCAGCTCAGCTTCTACCAATCGGTAGCAAGGCTGATACTCCTGATAATTAATCTTCATCCGGCGCTGATCGACAAATGAGGTTAATAGCTCATCCAGTGCAGCAACCAGCTCCGGCTCCCCCTGCAATTCGAAAGGACCGTGCTCCTCGATAGCCCGGATTCCCGGCTCTTTGACGTTGCCTGCCACAATACCTGATAGCGCCCGACGCAATGTCGCAGCCAGCAGGTAGTCTGGCTGATCCCGACTGATATTCAGCCCGGCCATATTCTCATGGGTCGGCTCAAACGGTTGCTGAAACTCTTCGGGGATATGCATCTGCCAGTTAAAATGGAACGATTCGCTGGTCGCTTTACGGTATTCGGTTACCCGATCCAGACCGGCTTTCATCTTCACAGCCACATCATAGGGATCATCAACCACTATCTCATAAAGCCCTGCCGCCTGCTCACCCAGGGTACGACGGATAAAACGATCAATGGTTTCAAAGTACACCTCACTACCCGCAGGACCGGTAAAGATCAGCGGCAGTGGCAGACTATGATTCTTCTCATGCAGCAATACCCCCAGCATATAGAGGATTTCCTCTGCAGTACCTGCCCCGCCCGGGAATACAATTATACCGTGTCCAAGCCGTACAAAAGCTTCCAGACGCTTCTCGATATCCGGCATGATGATCAGTTCGTTGACGATCGGATTAGGTGATTCTGCCGCGATAATACCGGGCTCGGAAATGCCCACATACCGGGCGTCAGCGATACGCTGCTTGGCATGTGCAATAGTGGCACCCTTCATCGGCCCCTTCATTGCTCCGGGACCACAGCCGGTACAAACACCGTAGCCGCGCAGACCCAGTTCATAACCAACCTGCTTGGTGTACTGATACTCTTCACGTCCAATGGAATGACCACCCCAGCACACCACCAGGTTCGGCTTAATGTGCGGTTCAATAGCCTGAGCGTGGCGCAGAATATGGAACACCATATTGGTAATCTGTGCGCCACCATCCAGGCCATCACAACATTTATCCAGTTCATCACCGACGTAAAGCAGATCCCTTACCACAGCAAACAGATGTTCTCTGATACCCTGAATAATCTCGCCGTCCACAAAAGCACTGGCCGGCGCGTTGACCAGCTCAAGCTGAACGCCCCGGTGCTTCTGACTCACCTGGATATCAAAATTCTTATACTTCTCGAGTACCTGCTTGGTACTGTCCAGTTCACTGCCGCAGTTCAGCACCGCCAGCGCACATTGGCGAAAAAGACGATACAGGCCCGCCTGATTGCGGTCCTGCAACTTGGCTACCTCGTAAGGTGATAGAGTATCCAGACTATCCAGTGGCGTAATATTCGCCGATACAAACTGTTCGCTCATCATAATCTTGCCCCTCTGAATCGATGAAAAACGTACCTGTAAACAGGGCTGAAAACCGGCGAATACATACCAGAACAATCACACCGGTTTAAATTTTCGACATTAAAGAATCAGGATAAGTTCAGATTATTACTATAGGAAGAAATTAAAGAGACCGCCAATAAGTCATTGAATCAACTAGAAAATCTGTTCATATTCTGTTCAATAGTGTATCCACAAACCCCGGTACTTCGCGGGTTGCCGGGCCATAAATATGGCGATCAAACGCCGATTGTTTCTTCGACGGCTCGAGATTAATCTCAACCGTTTCCGCACCTATACTGTTGGCGATTTCGACAAAACCTGCTGCCGGATAAACATGTCCGGAGGTACCGATAGAGAGGAACAGATCACACCGTTCCAGCGCATCATAGATCAGATCCATCTGCATCGGGACTTCACCGAACCAGACAATATCAGGCCTGAGTGTCCCGGAGTGGTTACAACACTGACAACGGATATCCGGCTGCACCGGCTGATACTGTTTGAACACCTGCCCGGAAGTTGTGCAACGCAGATTCAGCAGTTCACCATGCATGTGTATGAGATTTTCAGTACCGGCCCTTTCGTGCAGATTATCGATATTCTGAGTCACCAGCAGAACCTCACCGGAAAAATCAGATTCAAGCCTGGCCAGAGCCTCATGAGCAGCGTTGGGGGAAATATCCGGGTGCAGCAATTGCTCACGTCGTTCATTATAAAAGCGCTGTACCAGGTGAGGATCACGCTCGAAAGCTTCTGGCGTGGCGACATCCTCAATGCGATGATCTTCCCACAATCCATCCGCTGCACGGAATGTCCGGATACCTGATTCAGCCGAAATACCGGCGCCGGTTAATATGACAATATTGTGATACTGCATACGCTGGGTTCCCGAATTGGTTATGCATGACTTCCCACCTGCCAAAAGATCTGGTTAACTGAATATGACAGGACTCTGTCAGATATAACACAGGTTCGGCTGGAGAAGGAAACCCCTATGAGTGCATCAAAACTCTATATCCTCGATACCAACGTTCTACTGCACGACCCCAACTGTCTATACGAGTTCAAGGAACAGGACGTCGCCATTCCGATGACGGTTCTGGAAGAGCTCGACAGCATCAAGGACCGCAAGCGCAGCGTGGCACAGGAAGCCCGTCACGCCATCCGTGTGATCGATAATATCCTCAGTGACGCCGTTACCCCGGCACAGATAACCAAAGGGGTTCAGATTCTGGTGCCCGGCACCGATGACGACACTAAACTGGGTAAGCTCACTATCTTCCCCGATCATGAGTTGACCGCCCGACAGGGCTTTCTGCCCGATGTAAAAAATAACGATAACCTGATCATCAACTGCGCCCTTCACCTGCAGGCCAGTGATCCACACCGTGATGTGGTGCTGGTGACCAAAGATATCAACATGCGCCTCAAAGCCCTCGGCGCAGGTCTGCTGAAGGTTGAAGATTACCGCAAAGACCAGTTGGTATCAGATGTTGAACTGTTGCCGGCTGGCCACTACCACATCGAAGGCAACTTCTGGGACAAGGTCGATGAGGTGAAAAGCTACCAGGATGGCCCTTACACTTTCCATAAAGTGAATCCTGATCTGCTCCCGGATGCCTACGCCAACCAGTATATCTATGATGATTCAGAAGACTTTGCTGCCCGGGTGGTATCGGTCAGCCATGAAGAGATCATCCTGCGGGATCTGGGATATGAGCATCTGATGCAGCAGGACTGCTGGGGTATCTCACCGATAACCATCCAGCAGGCCTTCGCGATGCAGTCGGTGCTGGACCCCGATCTGGATCTCTGTGTACTCAACGGCGCTGCCGGTTCAGGTAAGACCCTCATCGCCCTGGCCTGTGCGCTGGAACTGGTCATTGAAGAAGGTCGCTTCAACAAAATCATTGTCACCCGCTCCACACCTCCGGTAGCCGAAGATATAGGCTTCCTGCCTGGCACCGAAGAAGAGAAAATGACCCCATGGCTCAGCTCTATTCACGATAACCTGGAAGCGATGCATGAGGGTGATGAACGGCCACAAAGTAGCGTTAAGTACGCGATTGAAAAAGCCAACATCCAGTTCAAATCACTGAACTTTATCCGCGGCCGCAGTATTCAGGACGCGATCGTGCTGATCGATGAGGCGCAGAACCTGACGCCACAACAGCTGAAGACCATTCTGACCCGTTGCGGTAAAGGCACTAAGATGATCTGTCTGGGTAACCTGGCCCAGATCGACTCTAACTACCTGACGCCGCTGACCTCTGGTCTGACCTACATCGTCGAACGCTTTAAGGGCTTTGAAGGCGCTGCCAATATCCACTTTGAAGGTATCTTCCGTTCCCGTCTCGCGGAGTACGCCGAAGAGCACCTCTGATCAGTCGAACAACGGGCTACCTTATTCAGGTAGCCCGCTTTCACATCATGTATGATAAAATCACCCTATGATTATTCGTCGCGCACTGATCTTTCTGATCCGCATCTACCAATACATGATCAGCCCTTTTCTGGGACAGAACTGCCGTTTCTATCCAACCTGCTCGGCCTATACTCTGGAAGCAATAGAAACCCACGGCATAGTGAAAGGGCTCTGGCTGAGCATCAAACGTATTGGTAAATGTCATCCTTATCATCCCGGAGGGGTAGACCCTGTTCCACCAGCCAAGCATCAAACTTGCGGCTGTAGCACAGAGAACTCAGCAAAAACCTCAGAGAAATAACGCATTTCAGCGTTTTGAGCAGTGCAATCATTGACCTCAGTTCCGGCTGGAGCTATAGCTTAAGGGAAACGCTAAAGATCCCACAGAATAAGGATTCTGATGTTTAGCTCGCTGACCGTAATACTGACGATTACCCTCTACATGGCTGCGCTGTTCGGCATAGCCCAACTGGTCGAACGCCGCATAGAAAACCGCGGAGAAGGTTTTAAAGGTCCCTGGATCTATGCTCTGTCACTGGCGGTTTATCACACCTCCTGGACTTTTTATGGCAGCGTTGGCTTTGCCGCCAGTTCCGGGCTGTTATTCCTCGGCGTTTATGTCGGTGCAATTATCGGCATCGCGTTCTGGTGGTTTACTCTGCGGCGCATGGTTTTTGCTAAAGAAGCCTTCCGGATTACCAGCATCGCCGACTTTATCTCGACCCGGTACAACCGTTCCCAGAATATCGCAGCGCTGGTCACTATTATCGCTCTGCTGGGCCTGATCCCCTATATTGCATTACAGCTGAAAGCGGTCGTCAGCTCATTCCAGTTAATAACCGATCATGAAAGCTCCAGTATGGGCTGGGGCTTCAGCGGCCTGTTTATCACCCTGTTTATGATTGTTTTTACCATCATGTTCGGGGTTCGCCGTCTGGACCCGACGGAGCGGCACCAGGGGATGATGACTGCACTGGCTGTCGAGTGCGTGGTAAAGCTGATCGCTTTTATCGCCATTGGTCTGTTCGTCAGTTTCAGCCTGTTTGATGGCTTTGACGACATCACAAACAGAATCTTTGATCAGGGATTTGAGCGGGTTGTCAGCCTCAGCGGAGCTGATAATGCCGGATTAATGTGGCTGACACTGATAGTGCTTAGCTTTGCTGCGGTTCAGAATCTCCCACGCCAATTTCATGTTGCAGTTGTAGAAAACGCCAACCATCAGCATATCAAAACCGCCATGTGGTTGTTCCCGCTGTACATGATACTCATCAACCTGTTCGTGGTCCCCATTGCGGCCGGCGGTTTGTTGATGGGCCTACCGGAAAGCAGTGCAGATTTTTTCGTCATTCTTTTGCCTCAGCTGGCCGGTAATAATGGCCTGACACTGCTGGCCTTTATTGGCGGCTTCTCGGCAGCCACCGGCATGGTCATCATCACCACCATGACTCTGTCGACCATGGCCTCCAATCATCTGGTACTCCCGCTATTGGAACGGATTCCGTCCTGTTCCGGACTGCGCTCTTATCTGTTACAGATACGCTGGGTTCTGGTGGCACTGATCCTGCTGGGCAGCTACGGCTTTGCCATTGAATTCAGCGATTCACACATTCTGGTCGCCTTCGGCCTGATCTCATTTGTCGCGATTCTCCAGTTCACTCCGGCACTGTTCGGCGGTATTTTCTGGAGCAAAGGCAACAGTATGGGGGCCTTTGCCGGTTTGCTGGCAGGCTTTATCCTCTGGTGGATCACCCTGATCATCCCAACCTTTGTGAAACACGGCTGGATGGCACAGACCATTCTTGACCAGGGGCTGTTTGGTCTTGAAATTCTCCGCCCTCAGGGCCTGATGGGCATGGATGATCTGGGCGGCATACCGCACAGTGTATTCTGGACCATGCTGTTCAATATCGGTTTCTATATCCTCGGCTCACTGCTTTACAGTCC
Organism: Amphritea sp.; assembly: GCA_025800245.1. Taxonomy (GTDB): domain Bacteria; phylum Pseudomonadota; class Gammaproteobacteria; order Pseudomonadales; family Balneatricaceae; genus Amphritea. The sequence continues at coordinate 19,991 of JAOXSA010000478.1, forward strand.
CCACAAAGCTGAACGCACTCACTCAACAGAATTCATGTGCGCTCTCACCCCAGCGCCGAGTAAAAAAGCCCGCCCCACCGGACTGGACCGCTATATCGCTCTGGACGACAAACTCAACGAAGCCCAGAGTCTGCTTGAAGGCTACATTAACCGTGATAAAGCAGCTGAAGCACTGCAGCGTATCACTGAAGACCTGCAGGTAGCCGGCAAAAGCCACATCGCCATCATTGAGCTGCTGGAGTTTCACCGTATGGTCGAACATGTGCTGGCAGGCTCGATCGGTTCTGCCAGTGCCCATAAGGCGATGGAAACCGGCATTCGTTACAACAGCCGTGAAGAATCGGATCTGAAAGCCCTGTACAGCCATCTGATGACCGAGCTGAACCAGCAACGCATTCCGGAACATGATGAGCAACACCGACCAGAACCCGGCAGCTCCAGCTATGGGCTGATTAACAACCTACAGGCAAAGATACAGAAACTCGAACAGACCATTCAGCTCAGGGATAAACAGTTAGAACAACTGGAGATTAAACTGGAAAGTCGCTATCAGGAGATTTTCCGCTATCGGCTGGAAACCCAGAAGATCCGTCAGGAAAACGAAACCCTGAAACAAAAGCTGGAACAGAGCCTGCAGATAGATACCCAGTCACAGGATCAATAGCAACAGCAGGAACAATGAACTGTAAGCAGAAGTAAAAATCCACCTTCTAAAGAAGGTGGCTTTGAT
>JAOXSA010000482.1 GCA_025800245.1 Amphritea sp.
GCAATTGGCCAAGCCGCTGACAGACCTGACTCGGGATAAGGCTGTCTGGCGCTGGGGAGATGCCGAAGCAAACAGCTTCACTGCATTGAAGGTTGCAATGGCAACCGCACCCGTCCTCCGTCTTCCTGACTTCGAACGACAATTCGTTATCACTACAGACGCGAGTGATGTGGCTGTGGGACCATACTGGAGCAGAACTTCGGTTCTGGGCTGCAACCGATTGCATTCGCAAGCCGTAAGATGAATGCAAAAGAAATACGCTATTCAGCGTATGAAAGAGAGATGCTCGGCATTGTGTGGGCACTGGGACAGTGGAAACACTATTTCCAGAGTCCACACCCCATAATTATACAGACTGATCATGCGCCGCTGAGACACTTACCCAATCAGACATCTGTAAACAGCAGAGTATGGCGTTGGATCTCGATCTTACAGGGATACAATGTGGAAATTCGCCATATCCTTGGTAAGAAGAATCCAGCAGATTCTCTGAGCCGACAGCTTGTTTCAG
>JAOXSA010000509.1 GCA_025800245.1 Amphritea sp.
GGCTTGAGGGATGATGGGGTTAATCGGGAAGATTGGTGGTGCGTTATTTATAGTCGGGTTGTTACTGTACCTTAACTTCAGTGCGACCAGCTCCTCTGTGCCTACACCTAATGCTCGTAATCAGCATGGGATTGGCACCCACATGCGGGTGGTTGCTGAAAAACTACCGCCCGAAATCCAACTCTCCTATGCCGGTTTTTCGCTGGGGCCGAATGGCGAAATCAACCTCAAACATGCACAGATTCGACCTGCAATAGGTCCGGATCTGATCACTGCTGAGCGTTTAATTATCCGCCATGCGGATGTGAACTACCTGCGTGAGCTCTGGCAGGAGCTGGCGATGTCTCCCCTGAGCGAACGCTGGCCAAAGCGCGCCAGTATTCGTCTTGAAGGCGCCAGGATCGAGCTGTCCGAGCATAATGTTCTGCAATTAGACCGTTTGCTGTTCCGTAAGCTGAAAGGTGTGGATAAGGCGGTCATCTCTATGTTTGCCTGCCGTGATTATGATCGTTTCAGTTTCCAGACGCTGAAGGCGATGGGGATTAATGAGTTGCGGGGAACCTTTGACCTGCACTACTCCCTGAATACTGTCAGCAAGGAGCTTCAGGCAAAGTTAGAGCTGGATCTTGATCAGTTGCTGAAAGCTGAAGCGCAGGTCAGTTTTGCTACGGAGCCAACGCCCGATGTCAGTGATGCCGTTGAGCCTGTGAAACAGGACTCTCGTTATTCCTCAGTGCGGCAGAAGAAAACGGCAAGAAAATCGTTGAAATATCTCAATGCAGATAAACTGGCCCGGCATCCGCTGGAGTTAACCGCATTTCGCATGAGTTATGCCGATCAGGGGTTTCATGGTAACCGTAATGGACACTGTGCGTTGACACTGGAGGAGCCTCAGGAGCGTTATCTTGGATTAACGGCTAAGCAGTTTTCTGAACATCTGACGGCTAAGGGATGGCGAATTGCACCGGAAAGTGCGCGTAATTTCTCGGCATTCCTGCAACCTCAGGCGCAGTTTGAACTGGATGTGACGGCATTGAAGCCCTATGTTGTCTCCGGCAAGAAAGCCAATAGCCTGAAGCCCAGTTCCGAGCTTACCGATTTTCTGGATGTTCAGCTGGTGCTGAATAATAAGTATGAGAATCTGCGGGAAATGTGGCTGGATCTGAAGCTTTCTCCCCAGGATCGCCCTCTTGATCTGACCGAGGAAGAGAGCAGAAAGGCTGCGGTGCGTGCCGCGATTCTGAAAGCGGTAGGGCGCTCGCCGGAGACCTATCGTCCTGCCTTCAAAGCCATCTCTGCTGCTGATGCTGCTGAATTTATTGGCAAACGTATCAGACTGGAAACCTATTTCGGGCGTAAGATCGAAGGGCGGTTGTCGCGGATTGAGGATGATGTGCTTTTCGTCAAGGAGCATCTGGAGCAGGGGAGCGCAATTTATCCGGTTGCCCGTTCCAAGATCTCTGAGATCGAAGTGTTCTACTAAGGTCGCTTATTTCACTGTTGGAAAATGCTAGACCTGTCAGATTGGGTACTTTTTGACCGGTTTTGGCGTGATTTGGCCTTCGCTCTGAACGAAGGCTGGCTAGTATTAAAGGGATTTTGGGTATTCCGGCGCCCCGGCCGGAATACAGTAGCAGGGTTGACCCGATGGCTAGAACGTTCGTCTGGATCGGTGCTGCGTTGCTGGTGGTGCTGTTATCGCTGGTGGGCAGTTATCTCTATTATCAACAGTTGGCATCCGCTGCGGTGGCTCAGTTTAGCCGACAGCTACCGGATGGCCTGCAACTGGTGTATGAGTCCGTCAGTGCCGATACCGGCGGGCGGATAGAAATTCAGAATGCCTCATTATTGCCAGCCGCAGGTGTGGGTGGTGCCAGAGTTGAGCGTATTGTTTTACATACGCCGGGCTTTTCTTATCTGCTGACTGCGGAAAAACAGCTCCAATCAGGTTTGCTGCCGATGTCAGGTCGGATTGAGCTGCAAGGTTTGAATCTGCCCCTTTCTCCGGTCAATATTCCGCTTATTGATAGCCTTGTGTCAGCCTCGCTTGCCGATAGCGAAGCTCTGCCTGTCATCCTCATGGCCTGTGGTGGGCATGATCCTCTCAGCCTGCAACAGCTTTATGAGATGGGTGTCGCTGAACTACGCTCCGATCTGAATATTCATTATCAGCATGCAATGCAAGAGAGAATGCTCCGTGCTGAGCTGGAGTATGCCGCCGATAAGCTGTTTTCCGTCAGGGGCAGTGTTCAGATTATGAGTGATGCGCCGGCACCGTCTCCGCGGATGTTTGAACATTATGCCGGGTGGCTGCAGCAGGCAGATTTCAGTTTTCAGGATCAGGGTTATCATCAGCAGCGTAATCTTTACTGTGCGTCATTGGATGACGATATTCTCGATCAGTATCTTAAGTTTCATCGCGAACGTGTGACCGCAAATTTGCGTGATCTCGGTTGGCTGATTTCACCGGAAATGGCATATGCCTATCAGCGGGTGATGTCGCCCCGGGGAGACTTCGAACTGCAGATCAAGCCCCGGCGAGCGCTGATGATGACCGAGTTTAAACAGCTTTCGCTGGATGCTGACTGGCACAGATTGTCACCGCGCATCAGGCTGGGGAGCGAATGGCTGGCGCTGAATGAGCTGTATCAGGCGCCGGAACAGGAAACCCTGATCGCTACCATTCAGCATCAGTTGCAGACCGAGGCTCCCGGAGCCGGAAAAGATGAGGACGAGCAGCGGCGCCGGACCCGGGAGGCGATACAGCGGGCTGTGCAGGGAGGTCATCAGGCTGAGCGGGAAAAAGCTTATCAGCCGGTTGAGGTTGTCAGGATAACTGAGTTTGTCGGGCATTGGGTCCGGCTGGAAACCTATTTTGGCAGGCAGGTTCACGGTACACTGGAACGTATAGAAGGAAATATGCTCTACGTTGACCAGCACATGCAGCAGGGCAGCGCCATATATCCAATCGATAAAACTAAACTGGCCCGGTTAGAAGTGCTGCATTAGCCAGCCGGGTTTCCGGAAATATATTCTTGAGTAGTGATCAGACTGTTGCCGATGCCCGGGTGACTGCCAATAAGCCTGCGCAGCGGGATCAGCAATTCATTGAGCAATACCTTGATGCTTTGTGGCTGGAAAAAGGGCTCAGCGATAATACCCTGGCGTCGTACCGCCGTGATCTTTCTATTTTTGCCTGCTGGCTGAATGAGCGGCAGAGCAGTCTGTTGCATCTTGATCGTACCGGGTTGCTCGGTTACCTCAACTGGCGGCTGCGTCAGCGTATGAAAGCGAGTTCTACATCGCGGATGCTGTCCTGTCTGCGGGGGTTTTACCGCTATCTGGTGCGTGAAAGTATTGTTTCGGAAGATCCGACGCTGCAGGTTGAAAGCCCGAAAAAAGGACGCGCATTACCTAAAAGCCTCACTGAGGAAGAAGTTGAAGCGCTGATGAATGCCCCGGATCTGGATGATCCTATTCAGTTTCGTGACCGGGCTATGCTGGAAATGCTCTATGCCTCGGGCCTGAGGGTAACGGAGCTGGTCAGCTTGCAGTTATCGCAGATTAATCTGCGGCAGGGAGTGATCCGGGT
>JAOXSA010000510.1 GCA_025800245.1 Amphritea sp.
AGCATGCAGGGTGTGAGCCTGTGCGGTATCGTCGCAATAGTACTGAACCTGATCCTGCCGATGTCTAAAACGGCTGCAAACGACCTGCATGAAGAGCAGGAAGTGGTTGAAGATCTGGTAAAGCATGCTAAATAAGCGTTAGCTAATTAAATAAAAACCGGCCTTGCGCCGGTTTTTTTATGCCTGATCACAGGAAGGATCAGATTTCGCTTTGAGGTATAGTGAACGGATGAAGGATAAACAGACAGATCCCGAACAGCTGATTCTGGAGTCATGGCAGATCAATGCAAAGCCATGGATTGATGTGCTCAGCGAGGGCAGGATTCTCAGCAGAAAGCTGGTCACCGATCAGGCAATCATCGATGCGGTGCTTGAGACTGGTCCTGAAACCGTCCTGGATATCGGTTGTGGTGAAGGCTGGCTGGTCCGCGCCCTGACTGAAACGGGGATCAGCGCCATCGGTGTCGATGGTGTTGCCGCTCTGATTCAAAGCGCTGAAGAACAGGCTGAAGGCCGTTTTATGCAGCTGGCATATGACGAAATCTCGGCAACTACGATCACGGACCGGTTTGATGCTATTGTCTGTAACTTTTCTCTGCTGGGCGGAGATTCCGCAGAGCAGCTGTTTAGCGAACTCCCCGGGTTACTGAATGGCCGGGGCTATCTGATTGTGCAGACGCTGCATCCGGATAATTTTCCCGGCCCGGAAGGCTGGCGTGAGGGGACCTGGGCGGGCATTGAAGGGGACTTCAGCCAACCTGCGCCCTGGTATTACCGGACACTTTCTTCATGGCTGTCACTGTTTACCCGGTCGGGTTTCGAGCTCATTTCACAGATCACTCCATTACATCCTGAATCCGGACTGCCAGCCTCTCTTATACTGGTTGGCCGTTATTCCGGTTGAGCCTCGCTTTCTTGAGGTGTTAGGGTTAACCCTTATAAAATGATTGATTTTCTGCGCTGATGGTGGAACACTCATGGCCGGTTTGATGAGGAGTTAGCTATGTCTATTAAGAATTTTGGTGTAATTGGCGCGGGTCAGATGGGCGGTGGTATCGCTCAGGTGGCCGCTGTATCCGGTTTCGATGTTGTCCTGTACGACCTGAACAATGAAGTGCTGGA
>JAOXSA010000539.1 GCA_025800245.1 Amphritea sp.
CTCTAACCCTTCAAGCTGATGGCTCTTACACCTACACCCCTGGCGCTGGTGCCGCTGCGCTAGCAGAAGGTGCCACAGCCACCGATACATTTAGCTATACGCTAAAAGATGCGGATGGAAGTTTTTCAACTACGACTGTAACCATCACAGTTACAGGTACAACTGACGGCTTGCCTACAGTCACGATCACGGATAATAACGCGGGCGCCACGGGTGATGAAAGCGTTGTAGAAGATGGCACTGCAACTGGCAATACATTTACGATCAGTACACCTGATGGTTTAGGTTCGTTGAGTATTGCCGGTCAAAATATTACCGCCGCCGCGTTAAATAATGCATCGAGCAGCAATATCACTGTTAATACTCCGGAGGGCGTATTAACGATTACCGATTACAACTCGGGCACAGGTGAGGTTACTTACAACTACGATCCTAGCGGCACAGCCAAAGATCACAGTGGTGGTGAAATTGTTGATAGCTTGGCGGTAGTCGTAACCGATAGCGACGGAACCACAGCTAGCGGCACCTTGGATATTCTAATTACTGACACAGCCCCAGTAGCCAACGCTGATACGGATTCAACCGATGCAGACAATAACGCAACCGGTAATGTTCGAACCGATGCTGGTGGCGCCGATGTAGATGGCGCTGATGCTGCAGCGATTACTGGTGTAGTTGCAGGAACACAAACCGGGGATATCAGTGGCGGTGTAAATACAGCAATCGCGGGCTCGCTGGGTTCTCTAACCCTTCAAGCTGATGGCTCTTACATCTACACGCCAGGTGCTGCAGCTGAATCTTTGGCGCTAGGTGTGAGTGCGGCAGATACATTCAGCTACACCTTAAAAGATGCG
>JAOXSA010000541.1 GCA_025800245.1 Amphritea sp.
GAGCCCGGAACACCCTCAGTGGCGGTACCGGTAATGACCGCCTGGAGGGCTGGACGGGGGCTGATACCTATGTGTTCAACCGGGGCGATGGTCAGGATGTGATCAGCGATTATGACCGGGGCTACAACGGTCGGTATGAGCAGAGCTTTAATCAGACTGACACGTTACAGCTGGGCGCGGGGATTGACGAAACAGATCTTTGGTTTACCCGAGACGGAGATTCGTTAAAGGTTCAGTTGATCGGTACGGAGGATTCTGTTTCGGTTGAAAACTGGTTTGTTGGTGCTCAATATAAATTGGAAGTAATTGAAACATCAGACTCAGCAATCAACACCGCAGATATCGAGGCATTAGTACAGGCGATGGCGGTATTTGATGCCCCTTCCGGTGCGGGGGAGATAATCCCTCAGAACGTTCAGGAACAGTTACAGCCTGTTCTTGCAGCAAGCTGGAAGCCTGCTTAATTTCAATTGAATATCTGAGAAATAGAAAGAGCTGCAATTGCAGCTCTTTTTGTTTTCAGGAACAGGCGATCAACGGCGCTTATTCAGCATGTGCTTGATATCTTTGTTGATAGGTAGCTGGAAGTCATAGGTACTCAGTACAATATTGTCTCTGCTTCTGACCAGTCGCACATTCAGATAGACATTACTGCCGCCCACCGCATAGGTACCCAGCAGCACGGCCTGCGCATCATGCTTCTGAGACAGATGCTGAACCTGCCGCGAAAGCATAAACTCGCCAGCTCCCTGTTTTATAAACAGGCTGTCACGCATCTTAACTTCGATCAGCTTGTAACCCCTGTCTGTCAGCCCTGCGGCGATAAGGTCTGCTGAAAGTCGCCCAAAAGTGGATGATTCAGTCAGATTATCGATATTGGCAAAGCTGGTGACCAGCAGTGGTTTGTCCTTATCCAGCGGTTCAATCAGAGATGCGTAGAGAGGTTTCTGAGCATCTTTCAGCTCCGCCACTACGTCGACCTTTGGATCCGCTGGCTGAGTACTGGCACAGCCTCCGGCCAGCAAAGCGGTTCCCAGTACCAGACCGGTTATCAGTTTTTTCATTCTGTTTACCTCAGCCTGTTACCGGGATAGTGGTTGTTGATGGTTCTGGTGGGTTGTAGTGATTCTTGTCGCCGCCATTGATGTAGTAAATGTTGGACGAAGAGTGCAGTACCCGGTTGCCCTGTACGATCTGTGTCGTGATGATCACTTCGTGATTGCTTTGCGCCACGCGGTTGCCGCTGTAGAGATCTGCTCCGATGGCGGCTGGCGCCAGTAATATTTCAGGCGCATTCCATTTTTCAACGGACAGTGCAGCGACTGCAACGCCTGCTGCAAGAGCGGTCCAGGTCCCCGGAGCCTGACGCACTGAATCACGATCTGTATGCTCCAGTACTTCAACCTGATAGCGAATAGTTGCCGCACCGTCTGCCCGGGTACGGATATCCGCTCCCTGTTGTACCAACTTGCTGGTCAGCAGGGCAGAAAAGCCACGTCCGAACGGCGTTTCCTGAGCTGATTCAGTGATGTACAGCGGCTTGGTGATAGCGGGTAGTGATTGGGTAATCAGTTCAGCTTCATGTTCAGCCAGCACATTCCAATGGTGTGCTGCCTGCATTTTCTGCTGTTCTGAAATCGGGTAGGTGCTTGCCAGAGGGGCCTGGCTGGTGTTGGTCTGGAAGCAGCCGGACAAAAGTCCTGCGCATACTCCGCACACGAGTAGTTTTTTAACCATGTTGTCTCCTTGTCTGGCATCCAGTGCAGACGGGTTATGACCCCCGCTGATTACCGTGGAATTCCAAAACACGGATAGTCAGGGGTATCCTTGGTGCGCCATAGAACCCAGTCCTGAACGGGTCTTTTTTCAACGCAGGCAGAAGGTTAGCGTGTTTTGATGATGATATAAACCGTGAATATTGATCTGAGGCTGACTGTGGCGAAGAAAGCCTCAGATATGGCACTGCCCCTGACAGCGGCGCTTATAACGCCAGCCCGCAAACCGCTGATAACCCCAGTCCAGAATGGCCGTTAGCCGTAGTGTCGAGATGGTACGGGCGAGATGACGGTATCCCGGTAGCGCCTGCCAGATACACACAAATGCTGCAGCTCCTGTGACTGTATTGCCTCCGGGATCGATCACATGAAGTACCCGCATCGCATTATCGTGATTGATCGAGAAGGGCTTTAATAAGGTGCGGTTCTGACTGATATCACTCCAGTGAACCGGTTGCAGTGCTTTGAGCCTGCGGTAGTGACGGATCTCTTTGCTGCAAAGTGGGCAGCTGCCATCGTAGAAAACGATCAGTTGTTGTGCGGACATATCATTTTGACCAGTCGTGTCAGTGAATATATCAGGAACGATTCCCGGGTTATTTCCTCTGTCTACGTGGTATATGAGTGATCGGTTCAGAATGATTTTCCGTAATGAATGGCAAGGTACCGGGAAGTTCTGAAATGTTCCGCAGGCGTTGCTGTCTGATCAGGCATTACAGGCTGTATGCCTTCCCGAAATGCTGAATATTCAGGGCTTCTCAGTACCTTTCTGTATCTTCATATCGGGGGCTTATTATGAATGTAATCGTTGTCGGCAGTAGCGGAGCAATTGGTAGCGCGATCGTTGCGAAGTTGTTGCAGGACTTCTCAGTAACCGAGCTGCATTGCTGGTCTCGATTAAGCCCTGATCAACAGGTGGGCGAAATAGCCGTTGCTGATTCCCGGGTTGTGCACGGTTTTATCGATCTGGCTGTGCCCGGGAGTATTGAGCAGGCGGCTAAAGCGATAGAAACAGACAGTATTGATCGGGTAATAGTCGCTTCGGGGTTGTTGCATAGTCAGCAGTTTCAGCCTGAGAAAAGTCTGCGTCAGCTTACGCCTGAGCAGTTCCAGCAGAGTATGCAGATTAATGCGCTTGGCCCGGTACTGCTGGCGCAACAGCTGTTACCCAGAATGCGCCGCCATGAACGGGCTGTTTTCTCGGTGTTGTCGGCGAGGGTGGGCAGTATCAGTGATAACCGACTCGGTGGTTGGTATAGCTATCGCAGCAGTAAGGCGGCGTTGAATATGTTACTGCGTTGTATGGCGCTGGAGTATCGCCGTACTCATCCTCATCTGGTCATTGCCGGGTTACATCCTGGTACTGTGGACAGCCGCTTATCTGAACCGTTTCAGCGCAATGTACCTGAACATAAGCTCTTCACACCGGCGTATGCCGCTGAGCGTTTGCTGACGGTAATCGAGGGCCTGAATCCGGATGATAGCGGCAATCTTTTTGCCTGGGATGGGCAAACTATCGATCCGTAAAGAGATGGATCTTTGATAGACCAGATACAGATACAGGGATAGAGACAAAAAAGAGGTGTAACCGGGCATCGGCAGGTTCCCGGTTACACCTTAACGGGAACAGATTTTCACTGTCTTATCAACGGATGTGTCGGCCACCATCCAACTCAATAGTCCGGCCGGTCATATATATTCCGTCGAGCAGGTAGTTGATCGCATTAACCACTTCTCCGAATCCAGGCTCAGTTTTTAACACGGACTTATTCAGGGCTTTGCGCTTGTATTCAGCACTGTCATCCGGATTGAAAGCTATCAGCGATGGCGCGATAGCGTTCACCTGAACAGAGGGTGCCATTCGGGCAGCGAAGGACAGAGTCATATTCTGTAGTGCTGCTTTACTGGCTGCATAAGCGATATGTTTGGCGCTGCCTTTTTCAGCGACGTAGTCGGTCAGGTGAATAATGTCGGCGCCGCCGATCTGTGTTTCCAGCAGTGGTTGCAGGGCCAGATTAATCTGATAGGGAGCGCTGGCATGGACCTGCATCATCCGTCGGAAAATTTCATCGGCGGGCAGATCAGAGTTATCAGGCAGCCAGTCAGATGCGTTATGAATAATGCCCCGCAAGGCTGAGTGGTCCCGCTGGATGACACCGATCAGGTCCTGAATACTGCTGTTGTCATACAGGTCGACCTGATGCAGCCTGGCACCAAGATCCTCAAGCTGTTGCAGTTGTGGTCGCTGAGTTCGATAGGTACCGACCACGTTATAGCCTTGTTCAAGAAGGTTAACCGCAATGGCAAAACCAACTCGCTTGGCGACCCCTGTAATCAGTATCGTGCCTTTGTGACTCATAGTGCGCTCCCTGTTCAGGAAAGAAACTCGGCACGGGTACGTGGATTGCTCTTAAAGCTGCCGCCCAGTGCCGTGGTTTCGGTGGCTGAATTCACATCCATAACGCCGCGGGACTTCACGCAGTAGTGGGTGGCTTTGATGCTCACAGCTACATCATCAGTTTCCAGCAGGGTCTGCAGGGCAATGAGTACCTGCTGAGTCAGTCGCTCCTGAACCTGCGGCCGCTGGCTGAAAAAGCGCACCATACGGTTGATCTTCGAGAGACCAATAATCTTGTTTTTCGGGATATAAGCGACTCTGGCAGTACCATCGATGGTAACGAAGTGATGCTCACAGGAACTCACCAGGTTGATATCCGATACCTTGACCATCTCCTCCACGCCCATCTTATTCTCGATCATGGCGATTTTGGGGAAGTTGGCGTAATCCAGTCCGGAGAAGATCTCATAGACGTACATTTTAGCGATGCGGTGGGGTGTTTCCTGCAGGCTGTCATCGTCGAGATTCAGGCCCAGCGTGCCCATCACTTCGGTCATCAGGCTTTTGATGATGCTGTAGCGTTGCTCGTTATCCAGCCCGTTATCGATCAGCGGTGTTTCCAGACCTTTTTCGATCAGCTGATTGCGTACTGCTTCTGCTTCGGGAGTGATCATGATTCTGCCTTATTTCTGAGTAAATCACTCGGATTTACGCAGTCGGGGCAGACATGGATCAACTGAGGGCTAAAAGCCAGTTTTTCAGATCAATGGCTGCAGGGCTCAGCGGCTGTCGGCGAGGAGCTTGCAGGATGAAAGGATGCGGACTGCGCCATTTCGCCCGTCCGAGTCTGACCAGTCGGCCATCGGCGAGCAGATCTTTAATGATGTGATGCCAGCCCAGTGCGACGCCCTGACCAGAGATCGCTGCTGAAACCGCAATAAAGTAGTCGCTGAAATAGTGGTGACGCTGGGCTTCCGGTGTCAGATATTGCTGATGACTCTGACGGCTGACCTCCTTGAGCCAGGCATCCCAGTTGACCCGGGCTTCATGGCTGGTTTCCAGATGCAGGAAAGGGAAATCAGCCAGTTGTTCAATGGTTACGGTTGCCGACTCGACGCCGACCTGTTGCAGCAGATAGGGGCTGGCGACCGGGTAGACGACCTCATCCAGCAATTTCCACTGATGATATTCAGCGGGGTTCTCCGGTTGTACCGCCAGCGGTATGGCCAGATCGTATCCAGCACGACTGAGGTTCTCATCACTGTCGCGGGTAACCAGATGAACTTCGATATGGGGATGAAGATGATAGAACTCAGCCATCCGGGGCAACAGCCAGTATGTGGCGGTTGCTGTGGAGACACTGAGAGTGACTTTCTGACGGGTTTCAGTCCGTGGCCGTATAGCATCAATCGTATCGATCAACAGCTCAAAGCTTTTGCTGCAGGCCATAAATAATTGTTGGCCTGAATCGGTCAGTTTTATGCCTGATCTGCCCCGTTCGACCAGGTTGGTCTGCAGGGTTTTCTCCAGCTTCTTAAGGGCATGGCTTACCGCTGGCTGAGTCAGCTTAAGGGCCCTTGCTGCCTCTGATATAGAGCCATTCCGCGCGACTGCCTCGAAGATCATCAGACCATGGAGGGGGAGGCGTCCCGGGAAGCTATCAGTACCGTTTTCTGAATTCATAGAAGGTAAATTAAATATAAATTCAATTTATGGCAAGTTGAATTTTTATGTGGATTTCAAACTGCACTGGCTTATCTAGAATCGGTTAAAAGCTGTCCAGCAGCATAATAAAAACAGTTTGAGATCTGACCTAAGGGCTGATCCAAAAACCGATATAAGAACTGATATAAGAACTGATATAAGAGCTTAGCAGAGAGTTTATTTATGTCCCGAAGAACGAGTCGTCCAAGCCGTGGTGGCCGTACCGGTCGTGCCAATCGCGCTCAGGTAACAGCGCCAGCGTATATCACCCGCACCATCCCTTACTTTGAATTCGGCAGAGAGGAAGAGCTCGAGCGTATTGAGCGTCACGTTGACTGGCTGCTGGAAGAGGTGGGTGTCGAATTTCGTGATGATCCGAAAGCGCTGGAGGTCTGGAAAGAAGCCGGTGCCGATATTGATGGCTGCCGTGTTCGCATGCCTGATGGAATGGCCCGAGAGCTGTGTAAAACGATCCCTTGTGAGTTTACCCAGCACGCCCGTAATCCTGAACGCAGCGTCAAAATCGGTGGTGTTCATTCGGTATTTGCGCCTGCTTACGGTTCGCCGTTTATCCGCGATCTGGATAAGGGGCGCCGTTATGGCACACTGGAAGACTTCAACAACCTGGTCAAGATTGTAAAAGATATTCCATACCTGCATCACTCTGGTGGTGTGGTTGTTGAGCCTTGTGATATTCCGGTGAATAAGCGTCACCTGGATATGGTCTACGGCCACATGCGTTATTCCGATAAGCCTTTCCTGGGTATGATCACCGCTAAAGACCGGGCTGAAGACTCGGTAGAGATGGCGAAGATCCTGTTCGGCGAAGAGTTTATGGAAAACAATACCGTGATTATCGGTAACGTGAATGCTAACTCACCAATGATGATCGACAAGGTCGCATCTGAAGCGATTCAGGTGTATTGCGGTGCGAACCAGGGCATCATCGTCGCGCCATTTATTCTCGGCGGTGCTATGGGACCTGTAACCACTGCCGCCGGTGTTGCGCAGGCGATGGCAGAAGCGATGGCCGCAGGTGCCTTCAGTCAGTTGGTGCGACAAGGTGCGCCGTTTATTCTGGGTAACTTCCTCTCCTCTATGAGTCTGAAGTCCGGTGCTCCGACCTTTGGTATGCCTGAACCGGTGATGTCTAACTACATCATTGGTCAGTTGGCTCGCCGTTTGGGGGTGCCGCTGCGTTGTGGTGGTTCCCTGACTGCATCCAAAGTGTGTGATGCGCAGGCAGCCTACGAAAGTTCGGATTCCATGCACTCTACCGCTCTGGGCGGTGCTAACTACGTACTGCACTCTGCAGGCTGGCTGGAAGGCGGTCTGTCCATGGGTTACGAGAAGCTGATTCTGGATGCTGACCGTCTGGGCAGCTATCAGAAGATGTTGATGACCGGTGTGCCAACCGATGAAAACGGTCTGGCAGCGGGTGCTTACAGCGAAGTAGGTGCCGGTGAGCACTTCCTGGGCTGCAGCCATACCATGGCGAACTACGAAACTGCATTCTACGATGCCGAGATGTCGGATTCTGAAAGCTTTGAACAGTGGGAAGAGAACGGCAGCAAAGAAGCCGTTCACCGTGCAAACGCCCGCTGGAAGAAAATGCTGGAAGAGTACCAGATGCCAGAGATGGACGAAGCGGTGGATGAAGAGCTGCAGGCGTTTATCGCCAAGCGTAAAGAGGGTATGGAAGATCGCTGGTACTGATCTGAATGGTTGTGGCTGTTTAGATAGGATCATTTGACCACTATAGGTGGGCTTTGAGGCTCAAATTTTATCTCTCTCTTTTCGTTCAGAGAGATTGAATCATAGGTTGCGTATAAAGCTTAGATTTTCGCTAGCGCCATAAGGTAGCTCCCCGAGTGTTTTTTAAGTAAAACATGAATGGCATAAAGCGTGCTTACTTTTTGTGGAAGATTTCGGTAATGTTGCAACCTGAATGGAAGATGTTGCGCGTCAAAGGAATGAGTCATGTTTTTAAAAGCGAACGAAGAGCGCTGTCTCTTTAATGTGTCAGGGAGCAGTGCTGACTTTTCGTTGGTCAGGCTGGTCGGTGCCGAACAGGTATCCGGTGTTTTCAGCTTTGAAATAGAGCTAGTATCCAGGCAGGCTGATATTGCGCTGGAATCACTGATGGGGCTGCA
>JAOXSA010000029.1 GCA_025800245.1 Amphritea sp.
GTTTATCCGGTTTGCTGTAGCGCCGGGTGTATTCGATATCGACTGTGACGCGGTGGAGGTGTGATTATGACTGGTTCTATTCCTGTAGTTGTAGACCTGATTCGTGATGCGCAGCCGTGGACCCGCAACCAGATCCGTAAACGTAGCGAGGCGGTGATTCATCAGGTGCAGACGCACGGTGATGAGGATATTCAGGCCCGTGTCAGTAATGCGCATCTGCTGGGTATGCGTGATCGCACTCTGGGCGAGGCTCAGTTTTTGGAAGAAACCTATCTGCCTCAGGCTCAGCTCGGCGGCATGGTTGCGCGACAGGCGATGGTAGATAACGAGAAACTGAAAGTGCTGATCGGTCAGCAGCAAGCGCTGGCCGATTGGCATAAAGCCGATCATCTGCTGAATGGTGATGAGCCGCTGGCAACGACGGTTGAGCAGATCGATGATGACGGTAATGCCGTGACTGTCGATAATCCTGCGTATCTGGCCGCTCTGGCGCTGCTGGATAAAACAAACGCAGAACTGCAGGCGATGACAGCGGATGACTGGCGTTTGCTGGCACAGCGGCTCTCAGGCGCTGAGATTGATGATGCGACCGAACTGCATCTGGCCGTGGTGCGTATTCTGCCGACTATCGATCTGCTGGAAACCTATGTCGAGGGCGAAGGGCTGGCGTCAGTTGATAAACGCAAATCGCTGGCGAATGCCCGGCAAGCGGTGGTTGATGTGTTGGTTCCGGCGGCGGAGGTGGTGGTATGACTCAGGGAGTGAGCAGGAGAGGGTGGCTATTAGCCACCCTTTTTTTATGCCTCAGTTTTGCCGGTTGCGGTACCGCGCCGATTGAGACTGATCAGCCATCGTACAACCCTGCTGCGGTTGAATTCTGCAAACGTAAACCGGAGAGCCCGCTATGCATCTGAATGAGGTATATGGCCGGGTGAAAAGCTGTTTTCGCTGGGGTCCGGATTATGAAACGTCCGGCCGGTTTGAGTACTGGGATACGTTCACCGATCAGGTGCGCAGCGGTGTGCAGGTAAAGCGGGATTGTGATGATTTCGCACTGACCGTGCTGGAGCTGGGCATCGCGGATTACGGCTGGGATCGGGATAAATGCCGGGTTGCCCGGGTAGCGTCTGAGCTGTGCCCG
>JAOXSA010000031.1 GCA_025800245.1 Amphritea sp.
GCAGCACGACGACGAGTTCACTACGACGATCGATCTGACTATTGAATCGATCTACCAGGCCTCGGTCAGTTGAGCTGAACACAGACACAAAAAAACCGGGCAATGCCCGGTTTTTTTATTGCGCAAAGAATGACTTAAAAGCGTTTAAGCACGGGATTCCAGCATGGCAACGGCTGGCAGTACTTTGCCTTCCACGAACTCCAGGAATGCACCACCGCCGGTAGAGATGTAAGACACCTGCTCAGCGATATCGTACTTGTCCACAGCTGCCAGGGTGTCACCACCGCCAGCAATAGAGAAACCCTGGTTTTCAGCAATTGCCAGAGACAGCGCCTTGGTGCCTTCACCGAACTGATCGAATTCAAATACGCCGACAGGGCCATTCCAGATAATGGTACCGGCTTCTTTCAGCAGATCTGCCAGATTCGCAGCGGACTGAGGACCGATATCCAGAATCATATCGTCTTCAGCAACATCATCCACAGACTTCACGATAGCGATCGCAGATTCAGCAAACTCAGTGGCAACCACAACATCCACTGGCAGAGGGATGTTTACCTTCTCCATCAGCGCTTTTGCTGTGTCGATCAGATCATGCTCGCACAGGGACTTACCCACAGGCTTACCGGCAGCGGCCAGGAAGGTGTTGGCGATACCGCCACCCACAATCAGCTGATCCACTTTATCAGACAGAGATTCCAGTACGGTCAGCTTGGTGGATACTTTAGAACCACCCACGATTGCAGCCATAGGGCGAGCCGGGTTATCCAGTGCTTTCGCCAGCGCATCCAGTTCGCCAGCCAGCAGTGGGCCTGCGCAGGCAACCGGAGCAAATTTAGCAACGCCGTGAGTCGACGCCTGAGCGCGGTGCGCGGTACCGAATGCGTCCATCACGTAGACATCACACAGGTCAGCCATCTTCTGTGACAGGGCTTCGTCGTCTTTCTTTTCACCAACGTTGAAGCGTACGTTTTCCAGCAGCACCAGATCGCCTTCGGCTACATCAAAACCGCCATCCAGCCAGTCCTTGATCAGCGGCACTTCACGATCCAGCAGGCCACCCAGGTGCGCAGCAACCGGTGCCAGAGAGCTGGCTTCATCGTATTCACCTTCAGTAGGACGACCCAGGTGAGACATCAGCATCACTTTCGCGCCAGCGTCCAGTGCGTGCTTGATTGTTGGCAGTGACGCACGGATACGGGCATCGCTGGTTACCTGGCCATCCTTAACCGGTACGTTGAGGTCTTCACGGATCAGGACACGCTTGCCGCTCAGATCCAGTTCGGTCATTTTCAGTACGCTCATAGTGCTTCCTACTTACTCTGAATTGCTAATATTCTTGATTTCTAAAATAAGGTGTAAAAATCAGTTACGGTCCAGCCAGCTGCTGGCAACATCCAGCATACGGTTGGCAAAGCCCCATTCATTATCGAACCAGCACATCAGCTTGATCATCCGCTGACCACTGACCCGTGTCTGTGTGCCATCGACAATGCCGGAGCGGGAATCGCGGTTGAAGTCTACCGAAGCATGGGGCTC
>JAOXSA010000033.1 GCA_025800245.1 Amphritea sp.
TATGAAAGCCTGTGATGATGCCGACGTTTTTTCGGTGCGTTACGAGTACAAGAAAACTCTGCAGGAAAAACTTTCTGATATGTCGATTAAAACGACCGACTCGCTGTTTACTAAGTGGGCAGGGCGCCTTTTACATCCACGATTGTTTAGCTAAGTCATCATTCTGGTAGAGAAAATTCAGTTTTTTTCTGTATAACTGTTTTATAATTTACTGGATTGTGTTTCAAACGCATTTGAATGTTTTCAGGTGTTTGAAACCGGGTTTGAATCTGACAGTCTGGAGTGTCAATGCGACAATCTGCAACTGCAAAGAAAATTATGGTAGCGGCTGAGGCTCTGTTTGCTGAACAGGGCTTTGCTGAAACCACTATGCGTGAAATAACCGGTGCTGCAAAGGTTAACCTTGCCGCCGTTAACTATCATTTCGGTTCTAAAAAAGGCCTGATCAGCGCGGTCGCTGAAAAGTACCTTAGTCCACTGGCCAGTCACCTTAATACTGCGCTGGATGAGCGTGTCTCAGTAGCGGGCGATGAAACCATCAGTGCAGAAGAGTTGCTGGAAATTCTGATGCGGTGTCTGCTGCAGATGGGTAAAGCCAAGCAATTTGCGTTGCCGGTCTTTATGCGGTTACTGGAACTGATCTATATGAAGAATCAGGACGAGTTGCGGGACGCAATGATCAGTCGTTATGGTGTGCAGTTCACGCCATTTATTGAGTTGATCAGGAAAGATGCTGCAATTATGAGTGATGAGGAGTTTTTCTGGCGCCTCCATTTCCTGCTAGGCTCCGTGGTCTTCACTTTATCTAACTTTCAGACGCTGGTCGCAATCGAAATGCGTGAGTTTGAGCGCGTCGCTGAAGTTGAACGAATCCTTCACCGCATGATTCCTGTGTTGGTAGCAGGGCTTCATGCCCGGGCTGATCACACCCCGTTTACCCGCCTCTGAGTACACCTTTCATGTTTATCCGAATCTCCCTGCAGCAGCAGATACTGACGCTCTGGCAGGGAGAGCAATGTCTTGTAGAATATCCGGTATCCACGGGCCTTAATGGTCCGGGAGAGCATAAGAACAGTGGTCAGACCCCAAGAGGGCGTCATATCATTCGCGCCCTGATTGGTGCTGATGCGCCACTGAACGCAGTATTTGTTGGCCGTCGGCGGACCGGAGAGGTGTATAGTTCAGCTCTGGCTGAATCATTTCCTGCCCGGGATTGGATTCTGACCCGGATTTTATGGCTCAGTGGCTGTGAAATCGGTAAGAATCGTCTGGCTGATGTTGATACTATGCAGCGTTATATATACATACATGGGACACCGGATTCTGAACCTATGGGCGTACCGATGTCCCATGGGTGTGTCCGGATGAGAAACAATGACATCATCGATCTGTTTAATAAGGTCGTTCCCGGTACGTCTGTGCTGATTGAAGAATAAATTTGTAAGAGAGAGTTGAGTAGATGGCTGGTGCTTTAATGCTCGATGTGGCTGGTCTGAGTCTGACTGATGACGATCGGGAGCTGCTGAAAAACCCGCAGGTAGGTGGATTGATTCTGTTCAGTCGTAACTATGAATCACCGGCCCAGCTGCAGCAGTTGGTTACCGAGATCCGTGAGTGTAATCCGGATATTCTGATCGCTGTGGATCAGGAGGGTGGGCGTGTCCAGCGTTTTAAAGACGGTTTTACCCGCTTGCCGCCGATGGCTGTGCTTGGGGATATATACCAGTCGGAACCCTCCAAAGCTGCTCACTATAGCTGGGAGTTAGGCTGGCTGATGGCTGCGGAGCTGCTTTCCTATGGTGTAGATATCAGTTTTGCTCCGGTACTGGATCTGAATTTTGGTGTCAGTGAGGTAATTGGTGACCGGGCTTTTGATCGTGATGAAGGCAATGTGACCCGGTTGGCGGGAGCATTTATTGCCGGGATGCGCGAAGCTGGCATGGCGTCTACGGGTAAGCATTTCCCTGGTCATGGATGGGTTGTGGCGGATTCGCATCACGAGATTCCTGTGGATGAGCGTACTCTGCAGCAGATTGAAGAGCAGGATCTTAAGCCTTTCGGTGCGCTGATGAAGCAGGGATTGGATGCGGTCATGCCTGCGCACGTTATCTATAGTGAGGTGGATGAAAAACCTGCCGGTTTTTCGCCGTTCTGGATTCAGCAGCAGTTGCGCGACAAGTTGCGCTTCAAGGGTGTTGTATTCAGTGATGATCTGACCATGGAAGGTGCCAGTGTAGCGGGCGGTTTCACTGAGCGAGCGGCGCAGGCCCTGGATGCCGGCTGTGATATGTTGCTGGTATGCAATAATCGCGCTGCGGCACTGGAGGTTCTGGGGTATCTTGAACAGATTGGTCATGAGGGATCGGAGCGTATCAGCAGGATGCTGGCGCGTGACAAGCATACAATCAGTGAGCTGCAGTCTGCCGAGCGTTGGCAGAAGGCGGTGGCAATTGCGGAAAACTGTCTGGAGAGATAGTGATGGGTGATCAACTGAGCGAGCTGCTGGCTGCAGCGGGGCTATCCGGAAACGAGTCTGCCTGGATTATTCAGGTATTCATTATTGTCTTTCTGGCGATGCTGGCAAATTACCTGTCGAATCGGGTTTTTAACAAGCTGGAGCAGAAGCTGAGTCTGACACGCAATGTCTGGGACGATATCCTGCTGGCTGCGGCACGTAAACCTGTTGCTCTGTTGATCTGGGTGCTTGGAGCCAGTTGGGCGCTGGAGGTAGTTGATCAGCAAACCGGTACAATCCTGCTGGATGTAGTGGCGCCGGTTCGTCGGGTGTTGGTGATTGTGATGATCGCCTGGTTTCTGGTGCGCTTTATTAAACGCGCAGAGGTTGCGCTGGTGCAGCCTGAAAAAATTAAGAAGCCGATGGATGAAACTACCGTCGGGGCGATTGGTAAGCTGTTGCGTGCTTCCATATTCATAACCTCCGTTCTGGTGGTGTTGCAGAGCTTTGGTTACAGCATTTCCGGGGTGCTGGCGTTTGGTGGTATCGGCGGTCTGGCGGTAGGCTTTGCAGCAAAAGATCTGTTGGCGAACTTCTTTGGCGGGCTGATGATCTATCTGGACCGTCCATTCAAAGTTGGTGACTGGGTGCGCTCGCCTGATCAGGAGATAGAAGGGGTCGTAGAGGAAATTGGCTGGCGTCAGACCCGGATACGTACCTTTGACAAGCGGCCGCTGTACGTACCGAACTCCACTTTTGCCAATATTTCGGTAGAGAACCCATCGCGAATGACCAATCGTCGGATCTATGAAACCATTGGTTTACGTTACGAGGATTCGTCAAAAGTGGCTCTGGTGGTTGATTCAGTACGCGAGATGCTGCGAGCTCATCCGGAAATTGATACCAGTCAGACTCTGATTGTTAATCTGAATGGTTTTGGTGCATCGTCGCTGGACTTCTTTGTCTATACCTTTACAAAAACCACTGACTGGGTGCGCTTCCATGAGATCAAACAGGATGTGCTGGGACGTATCATAGAGATAGTACATCAGCATGATGCTGACTTTGCTTTCCCCACTCAGACGCTGCATACGCCGGATTTACAGGAATCCTTCCAGAACTTGTTGCTGGAAAAACGCAGTTAAGTTGTCCGTGGCTCATGGATGATGTGGGCCCTGACAGATGAATTATCAATAAAGAGAGAACGAGTTAATGTTGGAACAAGACCAGATCGAAGCGCTGATGGCTTATGATTCTGAGCAGCGATTTGATTATCTTATCAGTCGGGTTGTTGAGATCGGAGAGATCTGGATTCTGACCGATGATCACGGCAGTGTCATGCTGAATACTGATGATGAAGACTGTGTGCCGATCTGGCCTGATCGCTGTTTTGCTGAGCGCTGGGCTACCGGTGAGTGGAGCGATTGTGAGCCGATGGCTATCCCGTTAAAGCAGTGGAATTTCCGCTGGACTCCGGGGCTTGATGAAGATGAGCTGGCGGTGGTGGTTTTCCCGTTGCCGCAGGATGGCGAAGAAGACGGGCTGGTTGTCTGGCCTGAAGAGCTGGATATGATGCTGACCAAGGAAGTGAAACGTTCGAACAAGCGGTGATCTGGCGTGTTTGCTAAGAGCATAAAAAAACGGAGCTGATAGCTCCGTTTTTTTGTTCTGAGTGATGATTACTCAACCGGTGAGATGATGACCAGTGCGCCAAACAGTGGGTGGTCCAGATAGTGCAGTTCTTTACTGCGCATGCGTCTTGCGCTTTTCATCTCTACGGTCAGAAAGTCCGGTACCGTGGTCTGGGTCAGATAGCGGTTGCCATTAATGCTTGATTCTTCGGTGCTTGTTACAGGTAACGCTGGAGCGCTTTCACCGGCCGGATCAGTTTCTGTGTTCTCGGGAGAGATCGCTGGCGTTGCTTTTATCAGCATCTGATATTCAGAGGGTGTTAACTGGCGGCTGTGGAACAGGTCGCTGCGAAAATGCAGGTAGCGCCCGCGATCGACAGAGATGAAACCATCAAGCTCGTACAGTCCGTTATCGAGGATCTCGCCGCCGCGTACACGGATTGGCGTGCCTTGTTTGCTGGTGCCGACAGGCTGTACCCAGGTCTCATGAAACAGAACGCGGTACTCAGGGCTGCGGCGCAGGCTGGCCTGTTTGCCGCTCAGTTGCATCGCTGACTTAGGCAGGCGGGTGTAATAAGAACCAGCAGGGCTGCTCTCTTTGTAACCCAGGTTTCGGGCGTTCCGGGCCGGTACGCTGCTGATCTCGGGCCAGATTTCGTCATCCAGTGTGTCAGATGTTTCGTTGCTGAAAATCAGCAGTTCTACCTGATAGTCTTTTGCGACCGCCTGGGTGGTTGCAGCGGTCAGAATCAGGAGTGCCAGTGCAATTCCATTTATCGGTTTAATCATTTGGGTGTCTCAGTCAGTTGAGTCAGCAATTGTTCAACGGTTTTAAAACGTTGTTCTATTTTATCCATGTTAATCGTGAACTTCAGCTGACTGGCACCGCCAAATTGAAATTTTTGCGGTTGTTGCTGTACCAGTTGCACCAGTGTGAAGGGATCAACCGGGGTATTTTCCTCAAATTCGATTCTGCCTGTGCTGTCTCCGGCGTCGATTTTACTGACCCCCAGAGGTTCTGCTCTGAGTTTGATCAGGGTCTGACGGAACAGGTTTTTAGTCTGTTCTGGCAGAATGCCGAAGCGGTCGATCATCTCAATCTGCAGTTCTTTCAGCTCGTTCTCATTGCGGGCATTGGCGATGCGCTTATACATAATCAGGCGATTATGGACATCAGGGAGATAATCGTCCGGAATCAGTGCGGGCAGACGCAGGTTGATCTCCACGCCCTGTTTCAGTGGGGCTTCGAGGTTAGGTGTTTTACCTTCGCGGATCGATTCCACCGCCTGTTCCAGCATCTCCATGTAGAGCGAGAAGCCGATGTTCTGGATTTGTCCGCTCTGATCTTCGCCCAGCAGTTCGCCAGCACCACGGATCTCCATGTCATGGGTGGCCAGTGTAAAGCCGGCGCCCAGGTCGTCGGCGTTGGCAATCGCATCCAGTCGTTTAACTGCATCAGAGGTCATCGCTTTCTTGTGCGGTGTCATCAGATAGGCGTAAGCCTGGTGATGGGAGCGGCCCACCCGACCCCGCAGCTGGTGGAGCTGTGCCAGGCCGAATTTATCGGCACGATCAATAACGATGGTGTTGGCGTTGGGTACGTCGATGCCGGTTTCGATGATAGTGGTGCATACGAGCACGTTGTAGCGCTTGTGGTAGAAATCAGACATCACCTGTTCCAGTTCCCGCTCACGCATCTGACCGTGGCCTATGCCGACACGGGCTTCCGGGATCAGTTCGCTGATCTCTGCAGCAGTTTGCTCGATAGTCTTCACTTCGTTATGCAGGTAATACACCTGACCACCACGTAGCAGCTCTCGCAGAATAGCTTCTTTTTTCAGGGCTTTGTCAGTCTGGCGTACAAAGGTCTTTACCGACAGGCGTCGCGCCGGTGGGGTGGCGATAATCGATAGGTCACGAATACCGGACATCGCCATATTCAGGGTTCGTGGAATCGGCGTGGCGGTGAGAGTCAGGATATCGACCTCGGAGCGCAGGGATTTCAGGCGCTCTTTTTGTTGTACGCCAAAGCGGTGCTCTTCGTCGATGATCAGCAGGCCCAGATCACTGAATTTAATATCGCCCTGAAGCAATTTGTGGGTGCCAATGACGATATCGGTTTTGCCTTCTTTGAGGGATTCGATCACGCTGTTGGTCTGCTTGCCTGAGCGGAATCGGGAAATCAGCTCAACATTGACCGGCCAGTCAGCAAAGCGATCGCGGAAGTTTTCAAAGTGCTGTTGCGCCAGCAGGGTGGTTGGAACCAGAATGGCGACCTGTTTGTTGCTCTGCACTGCCATAAACGCTGCGCGCATCGCCACTTCGGTTTTACCAAAGCCAACATCACCGCACACCAAACGATCCATCGGCTGTTCTGAGCTCATGTCGTTAACAACGGCCTGAATTGCGTTGGCCTGATCGAGGGTTTCCTCAAACGGGAAGGCGGCACTGAAGCTGGCGTAATCCTGACCGGGCTGATCAAACTGATGGCCTTTGCGAGCAGCGCGGCGGGCGTAGATGTCGAGTAGCTCCGCGGCTGTATCGCGGACTTTCTCTGCGGCTTTGCGGCGGGC
>JAOXSA010000044.1 GCA_025800245.1 Amphritea sp.
AGGGCTGACGCACAAAGCCCGACTGTGGATCGACTTTTTCAGTGAAAAACTAACCGCACAACTGGCACTGACAACTCCGGCTCCCTGAAGTAGCCGGAGTTTTTATCTCAGCCAGTACCTTTGCGATCAACCGCCTGTGAATCGGCTCAAACCGTACCAAACAGCTCTTGCTCAAGCTGATCCAGTAGTTGAAGCACCTCAACGGAAGCCGCTTCAACTTCCGCCACCTTAGCCATCGCTTCCCGGTATCTGCCTGCGTTATAAAGATCAACTGCCTGCAGACCATTCTGATGCACACGTCGATGCGGTGCTTCCAGTTGTTGAAAGCTGGGCTGACTGGTGTACGCGAAATCCGTGATCTGATCGTACCACTTACCCAGACGGCAATTATGATGATCAGCCAACTCGGAAGAGTTAAGCCCCTGACGCCCTGAAACCATATTCGCCAGACGTCGCTTCCAGATCACGTGATCTGACTTAGCCAGCTTAAGAATTTTCCCGGGCACTTCCAGCTGAGAAAGCACGTTGATGCGTTCGCTGATCAGCGCTTCCACTTTGTCCATGGTATTCAGCACCTGATCGATCTCACTGACGTTCTGGGAGGTATTGCCGGCAATATCAGAGATGCCGACTGCGACCTCATGGGAAGCAGCACTCTGCTCTTTCAGCGAATCATCAATCTGGCGGGACACCAGCTTCACCTGTTCAATGCCTGACTGAATCTCTTCCATCAGTTCACCGGCTTCGCTGACAGATTTCTGACCAGCATCGATAGCCC
>JAOXSA010000056.1 GCA_025800245.1 Amphritea sp.
TCTACGGCTTGCACCAGCAGGGTCCAGTTGCTTTCTGGTAGCTGGGCAAAGGTCTCTTCGCTGAAAGGGCCGTGCTGAATCTCCCAGTGGTCCTGCTCAGGTTTGTTGATGATGAGACGGGATTCAACATCTTCTTCCAGAGCCAGGCCTGCCAGCTCATCTGCACCTACGGGTACTTCAAGATCAGGGAAAGCGTTACGGATCAACAGCGGCTTTTTCTGCCAGTAGTCACGCAGAAACTCTTCTACGCTGATATCGCCAAACAGTGAATCATTCATTTTTTAGCTTCCTGATCCTGAGGTTGAATTTTCGCGGTGGTTTCGTCGATAGAAGCGAGGATGCCGCGTAGCATATTCAGTTCGGTGCGCTCTGGACGGGAGCGGTTGAAGTAACGGCGCAGCTTGTCCATTACTTTGCCTTCGTGCTGCGGGATGATGAAGTTGGTGTTGCGCAGAGCACTTTCCAGATGTTCATAGAACAGCTCCATATCGCGGGTCAGCGGGTAGGGCTCTTCCTGTTTGATGTAGTCCTGCTTACGATGTGCCTGCCAGATTTCATAACAGACCAGCTGGATGGCTGCTGAAACGTTCAGTACCGGGTATTCAGGGTTGGCATCAATGTAGACGTGGTAGTTACACTTCTGCAGTTCGGAGTTGTGCAGCCCCATCGTCTCGCGACCAAAAATGATTGCTACTTTGCCGTGCTCAGCCTCACCAATAACCTTTCGCGCGCAGTCGTGGGCATCAAAGATAGGCAGATCAAAGGTGCGGTTGCGGGCGCTGGTACCTATAACCAGTTGGCAATCGGCAATTGCTTCATCCATGGTATCGACAACTATAGCGTTATCCAGCACATCTTTGGCGCCGGCGGCGCGGGAATCTGCTTCCTCACTCGGATAGATACGCGGCTCTACCAGATAAAGCTGGCTCAGCCCCATATTTTTCATAGCCCGTGCGGCAGCCCCGATATTACCAGGATGAAAAGTATTGATAAGAACGATACGGATATTGTCGAGCATAGTTGTCATTACTTCTGTTGACCGCGCTATTGTAGTTGTCAGCGTCGGTTGGATAGTTGTTTCAGATCAGTGTTTCAGATCAGCGTTCCAGCTTTTCGCAGAACTGTTTCAGATCCCAGATAAAGCGTTCACGGTGCCACAGTTGTGGCGAGTGATCGGAATTCTCGTAGGTGTGCAGTTCAGCAACCGGAATAGTATCACGGACGTATTCGGCAACCTGTTGCGAATA
>JAOXSA010000057.1 GCA_025800245.1 Amphritea sp.
AGATCCTGCCTTTGTGCTTCCAATCATCAGTTTGACTTTTAGCGTCCCTTTCCAAGTAGCGGAGTCTTCGTCTGGACAGCCTTCACGAACCGAACACCAACACGAGTCCTGCAAACCAGAGAGACAATGCACGCAGAAGATGCAACGCCCGCAGGCCGTGTACAAATAAAACCTTACAGATGATGTTCGTATACAATTGTGGCGTGTCTTTTAGGAGTGTGGTTCGAACCAGCACTCAAGACACGAACTGCCGAGAGGTTCTGTTTGCCCGAATGGGCCCTCCTTTTATAACCACTGGCGCCCTTTCTAGCCAGGTGTACCGACGTCATTGCCTAATTAGTTACCATTGATTCAATCATATCCTCGTGTATTTGGCCTCTAAAGTCTCGTTCCGCTCTGGCTTGGTCAGCTCCTGGCTCATTTGCGTCTGGCACAGCCTGTCGTACCGCCAGAAACTCCTCCCCTCGATGTAGGATCCAGCTCAGCCTCGCTCTCCCCCGCGTCCCGCATTGTCACTCCTTAGTAATGCGCGTATCACTTTGCTTGCATTTCCCACGGTTCCGACACGCTCCGGAACCTTCATCCGCGGGGATGTAACACGGATGATCCCCGGATGATGGGTCCATGTCACATGGGCGTCTGCGTCTTTAGTCACAGCAGTCCCGCCCTCCGCAGTTTTTCGTCGTTACTCTTGCTTAAATACGATTTCTCCCCAAAACTGGCTACGATCCTGGCACTGCGAGTGAAACAGCTGCCAGTTCGTGCCTAAGAGGTACTGGGTTCGAGCCCA
>JAOXSA010000061.1 GCA_025800245.1 Amphritea sp.
ATAGATGATGCGCGGGATGACATAATCGCCGTTTTCATCGGTGTCGGTGGACCGGATGTCTTCTATTTCAATGAAACCTCCGGCAACGATCGGATCACGGATTTCACTGCAGATGTAGACAGGGTGCACATTGCCGGAACGTCTCTGACGTTCGACACGCTCAACATGGTGCAGTCGCAGGACGATGTTCTTATTCAGTTTGGGTCCGCTCAGATCACGCTGGAAAACACCTTGCTTTCGTCCTTGGACGCGTTTGATTTCCTATTCTTTTAGGGTGTTTACAAGCACAGTTTTGACCTGCCTGGAGCGTCCATTTTTGGGCGCCAATGATCACGACAGTTCGGGACAGATCCTGACCAGCAGGATCGGTGGGATCCAAAGATGGTCCTGTGTGGACACTGGCCCGACCGTTCGGAGGCCAGAGCAGAGATAGACAGATCTTTGCGATACCGAGCAGATGCAGAAAAACACCAGACGCTCGTACGATCTGCGCGTTCTGAGTCAGGTGTGCTTGCTCAAAGCGGAACCAAACAATATGAATAAGATCCGTAAACCATCCTTATGGATGAGTACGAGAGGGTGTGGGTTAGGCCCACAATTGGCAGGATACCGCCTCTGTCGGGCGTAGTTCTTTGAACGGGAAAGATATTCCAGATGTGTGAAATCTGTATGGCAACATCGACATTTGATCCGGCACGTCACCCCGGCGCTGGACCAATCCCGGAATTTGCTCTGGTTTTTGAAACTGCCGATGCGCCGGCGAACATCACGACCACATATTCGATGAATGTCGGCGATACATTTAGCGGACGGTTATCTAGCTCAACCGATGCTGACTGGGTTGCAGTCACGCTGACTGCCGGAGAACGTTACCAGATCGACCTGGAAGGCAGAACGCTCAGCGATCCCTATCTGTATCTTTACGACGGAAATGGACGTCTGATCTCAGTGAACGATGATGGGGGCGCCGGACGGGATTCCCAGATTACCTATACGGCAACATCCACTGGAACCTATTATCTGCGGGCCGATGCT
>JAOXSA010000074.1 GCA_025800245.1 Amphritea sp.
GACTACAGTGTGGACCACTCATGATAGATTTGATGATAATAAGCAAGAGGATGCACCATTGGGGACAGTTTCAGGTTGAGAAATGCTGTAGTCATCTAGAGCTTGCTGTTCCACGGATGCCATGCCTGCCTCCCAGATTGCCGAAGACGTGATTTTGGGTTCACCGATGATCAGGTACTGCGCTTCACCCTGAAAGTACAACCGAACCCCAATCAACCGGCTTACGATATTAACTTCGAGCAGCGCTTTTACGTCGACTAAGCCCTGTTGATTAAGTCTTATTAGGAACACAACAAAGATGAGCCGTCAGATCGTGCTGGCCAGTGGAAACAAAGGCAAACTGAAAGAGTTGAACCAGATTCTCGGTGAACTGGGTGTGGATGTCCTGCCACAATCCGAATTTCAGGTCCCTGATGCCGATGAAACCGGCCTGAGCTTTGTGGAAAATGCCATTCTTAAAGCCCGTCATGCTTGCCAGCTTACCGGCTTGCCAGCACTGGCAGACGATTCGGGTCTGGAGGTGGATGCTCTGAACGGCGCACCGGGTATCTACTCAGCCCGCTTTGCCGGAGCTGGCGCAACTGACGCCGATAATAACCAGAAACTGCTGCAACAGCTGGAGGGTAAACCGGCCGCTGAGCGCAGTGCACGGTTCCGCTGTGTGCTGGTGTTTATGCGCCATGCTGAAGATCCCACCCCGCTGATCTGTCAGGGTAGCTGGGAAGGCCAGATTCTGGAGCAGCCCAGCGGCGACAACGGCTTCGGCTACGACCCACTGTTTCTGGTACCAGAACTGAACAAAGCGTCTGCTGAACTGGCACCGGAGCAGAAAAACCAGCTCAGCCACCGGGGCAAAGCCGTGGCTGATTTTAAACAAAAGATTCAGGCCTACCTCTGATAATGAGCGCGCCATATCCGGCGGCACCACAGGCCACCCTGGAGCTGCCGCCGCTTTCTCTCTACATTCATATTCCCTGGTGTGTTCGCAAGTGCCCTTATTGCGATTTCAATTCCCACGCGGTTAAAGATGACCTGCCGCAGCAGCGTTATATCGATGCGCTGCTAAGGGATCTGGAACAGGAACTGCCCGGCGTTCAGGGCCGCACCATCGAAACCATCTTTATCGGCGGCGGCACACCCAGCCTGTTTGACGCTGAGGGTATTGATCAGATTCTCAAAGGTGTGGCCGCTCTGACGCCGCTGGCGGCTGATGCAGAGATCACAATGGAAGCTAACCCTGGCACCTTTGAGCAGGAGCGCTTCGCAGGCTTTATGGCCGCGGGTGTTAATCGCCTGTCGATCGGCATCCAGAGTTTTCATGATCAGCATCTGCAGGCGCTGGGAAGGATCCACAGCCGGGATAACGCCATTCACGCTGTAGAAAAAGCCCGTAAGATCGGGTTTAAGCGCATCAATCTGGATCTGATGCACGGTCTGCCGGATCAGACACCGGCACAGGCACTCGCGGATCTACAACAGGCGATCGACCTGCAGCCCCAGCATATCTCCTGGTATCAGCTCACCATTGAGCCGAATACCGAATTCTACAGCCGACCGCCTGAACTGCCAGAGGACGAATCCCTGTGGGCGATTCAGGAGCAAGGACAAGCCCTGCTGGCCAGCGCCGGTTTTCAACAATACGAGATCTCCGCCTACAGTCAGCCCGGTGAGCAAGCGCGCCATAATCTGAATTATTGGCAGTTTGGCGACTACATCGGAATCGGTGCAGGAGCTCACGGCAAACTAACTTATCTACAGCAGGAAAGGATCAGTCGGCGCTGGAAACAACGCCAGCCAAAAGCCTATATGGATGCCCTCAATCCGGTCTCCGGAGAGCAGCCGATTGAAACCGCAGAACGCCCTTTCGAGTTTATGATGAACGCCCTGCGTCTACTGGAAGGCGTGCCTGCCGGGCTATACAGCCAACGCACCGGTCTGCCTGTCAGTCAGATTCAAAGTCAACTGGACGCTATGCGTCGCAAAGGCTTACTGGTTGACGATAGCGCTCGCCTGGCGCCGACACCGCAGGGGCACCTGTTCCTCAACGATCTGCTGGAACAATTTCTCGACTGAATCCCTGTCACTCACAAACACAAGAAACGGGTGGTTTGAACCATACAGGCAGGCGACACTGTAGTCATATTTCTTTAAGTGTCCGGAGTAAAAATGGGATTACACAGTTTCCTGCGCCTGCTGCTACTGGCTGCCCTCTGGGGCGGTTCGTTTCTGTTTATGCGGGTTGCTGCACCGGTCATCGGTCCGGCCATCCTGATTGAGTTTCGCTTACTACTGGCGGCCCTGTTCCTGCTGGCTGCCGGCTGGTATCTGAAGAAAAACCTCAATCTGCTACAGCACTGGAAGCACTTTGCCATGCTCGGCTGGTTTAATACCGCGCTACCTTTCCTGCTGATCGCCTTTGCCGCACAGACCCTGTCCGCTTCATTGCTCTCGATAATGAACGCCACGGCACCGATCTGGGGAACCCTGCTGATCGCTCTGCGTCTGCGGCAGAAGATACAATTTAAAACCCTGCTTGGCCTGGCCATCGGTATCACCGGCGTCATGCTACTGGTCGGATTTGATCAGACCATGCTCAATGAAGGTGCTGATATTGCGGTCGCTGCGGCTCTCACTGCCGCGTTCTGCTATGGTATCGCCAGCTGTTATGCGCAGGGGAAAACGACGGTGGAGCCGTTCGCCAATGCCCACGGCAGTATGTGGCTGGCAACTCTGTTGCTGATTCCGGTACAACCCTTTTTCCCGGCGCAAAGCAGCACTGACCCGCTGATTATCGGTTCAGTCATTCTGCTCGGGGTATTCTCCACCGGCGTGGCTTATCTGCTTTATTTCCGTCTGATTGCCGAAGTTGGCGCAGCTTCAGCACTGACCGTAACTTATCTGATTCCGGTGTTCGGGGTCTTCTGGGGCTGGCTGTTCCTGGATGAAGCGATTGGCTGGCATACCGTGGCTGGCACCGCTATTGTACTCACAGGCACCGCCATGGTGACCGGCTTTAAGCTATCCACACTGCGCAGGAAAAGAGAGAAGGCCCATGTCTGATCTGCAACTCCGACAACAGTACGATACGGTCGCCAATGCGATTCGCTATATCCGCGAACACGCCCGACAGCAGCCGGAACTGAGGGATATTGCTGCCGCCGTGCATATGAGTGAGCACCATCTGCAAAAAGTATTCAGTGCCTGGGCCGGCATCTCACCGAAACGGTTTCTGCAATTTCTCACCAAAGAGCATGCCCGCGCAGCACTCAGAGCCTCGCAGGACAGCCTCAGTGCCGCACTGGATGCTGGTCTGTCCGGCACCGGCCGGTTGCACGACCTGATGATCACCTGCGAGGCTATGACCCCGGGTGAAATTCGTCAGTCGGGCAAAGGGGTAACGCTGTTTTATGGTACCGCTGAGTGCCCGTTCGGCCTGGCGCTGATCGGCTGGACGGAACGGGGCATCTGCGATCTGAGCTTTTTTCAGACCGATGAAGAGGCTGCGGCAAAGCAGGTGGAACTGTCACAACAATGGCCCCAGGCAAACCTGATTAAAGACCCGCAGGGCGCTGCAGAATATCTTGCCCGGATTTTTCCAGTCCAGCCAAGTCCGGGTAAGCTGCATCTGTTGTTGCGGGGCACTAATTTCCAGATCAAAGTCTGGGAAGCGCTGCTGGCGACTGAGCCTGGTCAGTTTGTGTCTTATT
Organism: Amphritea sp.; assembly: GCA_025800245.1. Lineage (GTDB taxonomy): Bacteria > Pseudomonadota > Gammaproteobacteria > Pseudomonadales > Balneatricaceae > Amphritea. The sequence continues at coordinate 3,708 of JAOXSA010000074.1, forward strand.
CACAACTGGCGCAGGCCGCAGGATCACCCAGAGCACAGCGGGCGGTTGGCAGTGCAGTCGCCGTCAATAACATCGGTTTTCTGATACCCTGTCACCGGGTAATCCGCGAAAGCGGAGAGCTGGGAAATTATCGTTGGGGCGCTGAGCGCAAGCAGGCGATCCACACCTGGGAACAGGGGCTATGCCAACAGACAATCTGACCTTAGACCTGCGCAGCTACAGCCGCTCAGCTGACAGCCACCAGCACGACTATCATCAACTGGTACTGCCCGTCAGCGGCGAGCTGGAGATGACGGTTAATAATACCAGCGGTCTGGTCGGTTCAGCGCAGGCCTCAGTGATCGCCGCCGGTCATGATCACGCTTTTTCAGCCCCGGACGACAACTGTTTTGTGGTGGCCGATATCCCTGATCAACTGGCGCCGGAACTGGAAAAACTACCCGCCTTTATTGAACTGACACCCGCGCTGGCGCAATACGTCAGCTTTCTGCATCTACAGCTGCAGCAACAACAGGCAGGCACCAGTCAGCGTCAGATGCTGCTGTTACTGCTGCAACTATTGCAGGAACAGTATGGCAAAGCGGTAACGCCGGATCGTCGTATTGCGGCTGCGCAAAGCTACCTCGACCAGCACTTCAGCCAACCGGTGACCATCGCTCAGTTAGCCGCTATCGCCAATCTCAGTCCACGCCACCTGAACACGCTGTTCCGCCAGTCGCTGGGCATGACACCGCAGCAATATCTACTGGAAAAACGGATGCAACAAGCCTGGCAGTTACTCAGTCAGACCGCCCTGACAATTCAACAGGTGGCAGAGCAGGTCGGCTATCAGAATCTTTCAGCATTCAGTGATCGCTTCCGCAAGCACTTTAACCACGCTCCCAGTTACTTCCGCCGATCCGGCAAATAATTCCGCTGTTTCAGCAAACCGCCGCTGCATCAGCCCGTGTATGATCGGGGCTGAATGTTTCACAGTCTCACTGTTCGGGCTATATCTATGACTTCATCCAGCCACTCACCGTTGCAAGCGACCCTGATCGGGTCAATATCGATCTTTCTATGGGGTACCCTGGCGCTGCTCACCACCCTGACAGAAGGCCGGATTCCGCCGTTTCAGCTGATGGCGATGACCTTCACGCTGGCGTTCCTGCTGATGAACCTGAACTGGTGGCGACGGGGACAACTGGGGCTGAAATACCTGCGCCAGCCGAAGCTGGCCTGGATTCTGGGAGTGGGTGGTTACTTCGGCTATCACTTCTGCTATTTCGCCGCCATGAGCCGGGCACCAGCGGTTGAAGTCAGCCTGCTGGCCTATCTGTGGCCGCTGTTGATCGTGCTGTTTGCGGGTCTGCTGCCGGGCGAAAAATCCCGTAAGCGCCATCTGGTGGGAGCCCTGCTGGCACTGTATGGCTGCTGGCTGCTGATCGGATCAGACAGTGACGGCTTCAATGCCGAGTATCTGGATGGCTATCTGCTGGCGCTCTGCTGTGCGTTGATCTGGTCCGGCTATTCGGTACTGAGCCGTCTGGTGAAACAGGTCACTACCGATGCCGTGGGCTGGTTCTGCGGCGTCACTGCACTGCTGGCGCTGATCTGCCATCTGCTGTGGGAAACCACCGTATGGCCCGACAGCCCAACCCAGTGGATCGGCATCGTCGGACTCGGCATTGGCCCTGTGGGCATCGCCTTTTTTACCTGGGACTACGGTATCAAGCACGGCAACCTGCAGCTGCTGGGCGTGATGGCCTACTCGGCCCCGCTGATCTCTGCGGTGCTGCTGGTTGTCGCCGGGCTGGCGACACCGGGCTGGGGATTATTTATTGCGTGTCTGGCGATTGTCTGTGGTTCACTGATTGCGGGTTGGCGCGCCCAGAGCAACTAGCAGGCTGTTCCTGTAAGGACTCTGCCACCGTACGCTTCTCGCGCAGCGCCTGACGAATAATCTGCCAGGATGACGACAGAAACAGGCTGGCCATAATCAGTGCGGTTGCAAGATCAGGCCAGGGAGTACCGGAGTACCAGACCCCGGATGCTGCGAGCACCACAACCAGATTACCAATGGCATCATTACGACTGCAAAGCCAGACTGAACGGACATTAGCATCGCCATGGCGGTAACGCATCAGCAGCAGAACACTGGTCATATTGGCGGCAAAAGCAGCAACCGCAACACCACCCATCACCATCGCATTGGGGTCATTGAGCACAAAGATCCGGTAAATGGTGCTGCCCGAGACCCATAACGCCATCAGTAACAGACTGATACCTTTCAGTAACGCTGCATTGCTGCGGATGGTCAGCGCTTTGCCGATCGCCCACAGACTGATACCGTAACTCAGCGTGTCGCCCAGAAAATCCAGGGCATCGGCTTGCAGTGCCTGCGACTGTGCTGCAATACCGGCGATCATCTCAACACCGAACATCACACCATTAATGGCAATAATGATCCACAGGATACGGATATAGGTGCCATCCAGCCCTGTGAACTCTGTTTTTCCGCAGCAACCTGCCATTCCTTGAACCTCTGTTTAGCTTCAGTGTCGTATCCACTATAAGATCTATAGTGACTAGAGGTTCAAGCCTGAAACAGGATTTTTTTCATGACTGAGACTAGCTATTCCATCGGCCAGCTATCAAAACTGACCGATTGCAAAGTACCAACCATCCGCTGGTATGAAGAACGGGGACTCCTGAGCGAGCCCGGTCGCAACGCCGGCAATCAGCGCCGTTACAACGACCAGCATCTGCAGCAACTGCGCTTTATCCGTCATGCCCGGGCATTAGGGTTTGATCTGCCCGCCATTCAGCAGCTGCAGCAACTCAGTAGCTGCTGCCTCAGCGATCATCTGGCCGCTGATGAGATCGCGCGTCAGCACCTGCACGAAGTACAGACAAAAATCTCTCAGTTACAGGCGATGGAGGCAGAGCTGCAGCGGATGATCGACAGCTGTAATTACGATGAGGAGCACCAGTGTCGGGTGCTGGAGGTACTGGCAGATCACTCACTCTGTGGCAGTGAGCATGGGCAATAGGATCAGCCGTTATAACCCGGCACTAACCCCAGCGAAACCGCCATCTGAATCAGTTGCGGCAGAGACTGTGCGGCCATCTTTGCCATCATGTTTGCGCGGTGGCCTTCGACGGTTTTACGGTTGATGCCCAGCAGATCGGCAATCTCCTGATTAGCCAGCCCATTCACGACCTGCTCAAATACCTGCCGCTCCCGCTTCGTCAGTGAATCATAGCGTGACTGCAGCTTATCCACCCGCGCTTGCCCGGCACGCTTGTGCAGATCCTGTTCCAGCGCCTGCTGTACATGGTCCAGCAGTAGCTGATCATTGAACGGTTTTTCGATAAATGTTTTCGCGCCCTGGCTCATCGCGGTGACCGCCATATCGACGTTGCCGTGGCCAGAGATCATGATCAGCGGAATATCGATACCGTACTCCGGTAGTTTTTTCTGAGCACTGATGCCGCTCAGCCCGGGCATCCGTACGTCCATCACCACACAGCCGCTGTCTCCCGGAGTGAAGGTATCCAGAAAATCCTGCGCCGTGGCAAACCCTGCGACCTGCAGGCCTACCGATTCCAGTAGCCACTGCAGTGATTCGCGGACATCGACGTCATCATCGACCACATAAACCGTTTGTTGCGTCATGGTGTTACTGGATTCCTATCCGGTGCTGAGGTTAAAACTGAATACGGCGCCGCCTTCCGGCCTGTTTGCCGCCTGCAGCTGACCACCGTGACGCTCGGTCAGGGTACGGCTGATTGCCAGCCCCATCCCCAGACCATCGGTCTTGGTGGTAAAAAACTGCCCGAACAGCTGCTCCGGATCGCTAACGGGTAATCCACGGCCCTGATCAAGCACACGAATTATAACCTGATCCGATTTATCCAATGAAGCATCCAGCCAGACCTGTCTGTCTGACTCGTCACCGTCACTGCAGGCCTCAATGCCATTCAGAATCAGGTTCAGCAGAATCTGCTCTAACTGAATCCGGTCAGCCAGTACCGGCGGCAAGTTGTCTGGCAACCGGTTAGAAAGTTGTACCTGATGACGCCCGGCACTGTGCTGACAGAAACTGATCAGTTCATCCACCAGCGGTGCCAGATCGAGCAGTTCCCGGCAGGGTTCGGTTTTACGGGTAAAATCCATCATCCGGTGGACAATGTCCCCTGCCCGTAACGCGGTACTGCCGATCCGCTCCAGAGGTTGAGCAATCTCAGACAGCGGCGTATCAGCACCCATATCCAGTCGCCGCTGTATGCCACGCACATAATTCACCACCGCTGTCAGCGGCTGATTGACCTCATGAGCAAGACCAGTAGCCATCTCACCCATGGTTATCAGACGACTGGCGTGATCTATCTCCAGCTGATACTGGAGCTTTTCGGCTTCGGCCTGTTTCACCGCAGTCATATCCCGCGCAACGGTGGAAAAATATTCCAACTGCCCACCCAGCGAACGGTGCGCCAGTACCTCCAGCATCACCGGAATCATGCGCTGCTGTGAACGGCTGAACATCTCCGCCTCGCCCCGCCAGCGGCCTTCCTCTTTTGCAACCGGCAGGCCCTGGCTCTGCAACAAGCCATAACTGTCAGCAGCAAACAGATCCTGCAATCGCAATGGCTGATGGTCTGTCAGCTCCAGCCCCAGCGCCTGACGAGCCGCTTCATTCAGCTGAGTTATCCGATGATCCGGTGTCGCAAACGCCACCAGATCACTGCTGTATTCCAGCACCCGGGCCAGACGCTGACTGGCCTGTTCCGCCTCAACCCGACGACTGACATCGCGGGAGACCACCAGAATCTCCAGTAGCTCATCAGTATCGGGATCACGGATTGAACGGCTGGTACTTTCCAGCCAGGTATAGTGTCCATCGCGGCAGCGGAACCTATAGGTGTGGGTATACAGACCGCGTTCATAACTGACGCTGGGGGAACGCCGTTTGAAGTCCTCGACGTCATCGGGATGGTACAGCTCATACGCTGACATACCGATAATCTCCTCGACACTGTAACCCAGCAGATGGGTCACCGCCGGAGAAGCATAGATAAAGCGCCACTCGCCCGGCGTATGGCGGGAGATCATATCGGTGGACTGCTCCGCCATTTCCGCCAGCAACCGGTTACGTTCCGCCTCATCGGCAGGAATCGCCACCGGCCTCCGGGAGGAACGGGACTGTCTGGTCATGGTTTCCTCAGGCTGACTCATCAACATAACAGGGTCTCCGATAGTATCAGTCAGACAGTCAGAGGTCAGTCCTGCAGCATCTGCCGGAGGGCATATTTCTGCACCTTACCGGTGGAGGTCTTGGGCAGTTCGGCAAACACCACTCGCTTAGGGCACTTGAAGTGCGCCATATTGTCGCGACAGAAACTGATGATTGATTCAGCATCAACCTCATCATGCTCCGGTTTCAGCGTGACCACCGCGCAGGGCACTTCGCCCCAGTGATCATCTGGCTGAGCCACTACGGCGGCCTCCAGAATAGCGGGGTGACGAAACAATATATCCTCCACTTCGATGGTGGAGATATTCTCACCACCGGAGATGATGACATCCTTGGAGCGATCCTTTACCTCAATGTAACCATCGGCATGCCATACCGCCAGATCACCGGTATGAAACCAGCCACCGGAGAACGCTTCGGCGCTGGCAGAAGGGTTCTGCAGGTAACCTTTCATCATGGTGTTACCGCGCATCATCACCTCACCCATCACCGTGCCATCACGGTTCACCGGTTCCAGCGTCAACGGATCGGCCACCATCAGTTCAGCCATACCCGGTGCCCGGACACCCTGACGGGCCATCTTCGCTGCCCGCTGATCCATCGGCAGTTCATCCCACGCCTGCTGATAAGAGCAGAACACACTGGGGCCATAGGTTTCGGTCAGACCGTAGGCATGCACCACCTGAATACCCAGCGCCTCGATACCCTCGATAATCGCCGCTGGCGGCGCGGCACCTCCAGTAGTGACCGTAACGGGATGATCCACAATAGGTCCATCGTCCGGCGCAGCGTTCAGCAACATATTCAGCACCACCGGAGCGCCGCAGAAATGGGTTACGCCGTGATCCTGAATTGCCGAAAATACCCGCTCTGGCTGCAGATGACGCAGACATACATGCGTACCGGCAACCGCGGTGACCGCCCAGGGATAACACCAGCCATTGCAATGGAACATCGGCAGGGTCCAGAGATAGACCGCATGAGGTGGCAGGTTCTGCCCCAGAATATTGCTCATAGCATTGAGATAAGCGCCCCGGTGGTGATACACCACCCCTTTCGGATTCCCGGTGGTGCCGGAGGTGTAGTTAAGCGCAATTGCCTGCCACTCATCCGCAGGCGGCTGCCAATCGAACTGTTCATCACCTTCATTCAACAGTTGTTCATAAGTGATCTGTCCCAGCAACTTGCCGCCTTCAAACTGAGGATCATCGACATCGATCACCAGCGGTTGTTGCTGCGACATCTTCAGCGCACGCTCTGCCGTTGTGGAAAACTCACGATCGGTGATCATCACTTTCGCCCGGCCATGCTCCAGCATAAAGCTGACAGTCTCGGCATCCAGTCGGGTATTCTGGGTATTCAGCACCGCGCCGATCATCGGTACGGCAAAGTGCAGCTCCAGCATCTCCGGAATGTTCGGCAGCATGACCGCCACCGTATCACCTTCACCAATGCCCCGCTGCTGTAATGCTGAAGCCAGCCTCAGGCAACGCTGATAGGTCTCTTTCCAGCTGCGCTGTACTGACCCATAAACCACAGCAGGGTGATCCGGATAGACACTGGCTGCCCGCTCAATGAAGCCCACCGGGCTCAGGGCTGCGTAGTTGGCCGGATTCTGTTCCAGCCCCATGCTGTACGGATTGTTATTGTTATTTTCCATACCTGCCTCCGTGTTATTTAACGCAGAAATTTCATGCTGAAGTCGCGGAATTCCGGCACATCAGAACGCATCATCCACTCAAAGCCGACCATCTCCCGGGTCACGATCTTCACACCCTCATCCCGCATCCGGGCAATAGCATATTCGGTGTCGACCAGATTACGGGCAGAAATAGCATCCGCGACCACAAACACTTTTTTACCCTGCTCTTTTAATCGCAACGCACTCTGCATCACACAGGCGTGAGCTTCCATTCCGCAAATGACGATCTCTTCCCGGTCCAGCGCCTCAATCCGGGCGCTACATTCCGGCGAATCCGCGCAGGAGAAGAAGGTCTTACCGATAAAATCCTCTTCCGGCAGCAGCGACTTCAGCTCTTCGGTGGTCGGCCCCACCCCCTGAGGGTACTGTTCTGATCCCAGTACCGGCACCTCAACCAGCTGCGCCAGCTCCATCAGCCAGCGACACCCTTTCACCAGTGTTCATTCTCATGGACACCCGGCAAAAGACGGGCCTGAACATCGATCACCAGCAGGGCGCTCTTATCTCGGTTTATCAGCACCGTTTTCTCCTTAAATTCAGCGCTGTTATTCTGTTGGTCGACGGTCAACCAGATTGGTCGCCACACCGGCCGCCACAACTTTGTCTTTCACCGTGCAGACTGTTTCCAGCACCACCCGACGTCGCTCGGTATTAATCTCCAGGACTTTGGCGGTGGCCGTGACGGTATCGCCGATATAGACCGGCGCTTTGAACTTAAGCTGCTGATCGACATAGATAGCCCCCGGCCCTGGCATCCGGGTGCCCAGTACCGCAGAGATCAGTGCCGCGCTATACATACCGTGGACGATACGCTGACCAAACATCGTCTGAGCGGCATATTCGGCATTGATGTGCACCGGATTATCATCACCGGATACACCGGCAAACAGCACCACATCCGCTTCAGTAACGGTCTTGGCATAGCTGGCGGTCATACCCACTTCCAGATCTTCCAGGTAGTAGCCGTGCAGTTCATCCATCGTTTTATCCCCTTACGTATTTGTTGTTATTCCGATCAACAGTAAAGGTTTACACTTACAAAACCAAGTATTAACCCTTGGTTTTTTAAATTTTATTTGCTAGCTTACCCTCAATCATAAATATTCATCCCGGCTTTTCAGTCGATGGAGGTTCCCATGGCCGCAACCGCCCGCCCCCATAGTTCCGGTGTTTCAGGCAGCTCATTACTGGGGCGGACGCTGAAACGACTCCAGCGCCTGTGGCGTGAACCGGAAAGCACGGCGCAACTTACACCGCTGCAGTTGAGTCCGGAACTGAACAGTGAGGATCTGGATAAACTGACTGAGTGGATGGATGCCTGTCTGCGCAAGGATGGTGACAGTGTCACGGCCCGTAACCGTGCTGCAGTACTGGGGCGTAACTACCTGAGCCTGAGTGATGAGGGTCGACTGCGCTTTCTGATGTTGCTGGCTGAGCGTTATGATCTTGACCATCAGGCGGTAGAACAGAGTTTTCAGCACTGGAGCCAGGCAGAACCGGAGCAGAAATATGAAGCCGACCAGCAACTGCGCGAAGCCCTGGAACCGCCCCGCCTGCGACTGCTGACCCAGTTCAGCTCACTGCCCGAAGGGGTCCGCTTTCTGGTGGATATGCGCGCGGATCTGCTGCGTCTGAGACAGGATTATCCACAGCTGGCCGGACTGGAAGCGGACCTGAAGCGGTTGTTGATCAGTTGGTTTGATATCGGCCTGTTACAACTGGAGCAACTGAGCTGGCAGTCCAGCGCCGAAGTACTGGAAAAGCTGATCGCCTATGAAGCAGTACATGCAATTCAGAGCTGGGACGATCTGAAAAATCGTCTCGATTCCGACCGTCGCTGCTTCGCGTTCTTCCATCCAAGCATGCCGGCAGAACCGCTGATCTTCGTTGAAGTCGCCCTGGTACAGGGGTTGGCAGACAACGTTCAGCAACTGCTGGATCAGGACGCACCATCACTGGAGCCGGAACAGGCTGATACCGCAATTTTCTATTCCATCTCCAACGCTCAGCCGGGGCTGGCGGGGATCAGCTTCGGTAACTTCCTGATTAAACAAGTGGTGAACCTGCTACAGAAGGATCTACCCGGATTACAGCAGTTTTCAACCCTGTCGCCTATTCCTGGCTTCTGCCGCTGGCTGGAACAACAGGATAAAACAACTCTGGAGCAGCTGCCCGGTGGCGCTCTTCTGAACAGCCTGCCCGAGCCTCATAGTCCGGATCAGAAAGACTACCGTGAAGCACTGATCGGACTCGTTACCCATTACCTCAGTCAGGCATCCGGTAAAAAGCACTTTGCCAGAGATCCTGTGGCTCACTTCCACCTTAGTAACGGCGCCCGGATCGAACAGATTAACTGGCAGGCCGACATCTCTGAGCGGGGCCTGCGACAGTCAGCCGGCTTGATGGTGAATTACCTGTACCAATTGCCGCACATCGAAGCCCGTAGCCAGCAGTACATTCTGCTGGGTGAACGGGCTATCGCACCGGACTTAAACAATTACCTTAAACCTTAGAACTTACGTCTTAGAACATAGGCCTTAAAACTTACGCCTTAAAAAATAGCCCTTAAAATAAGAATGAAGGAACAACTCATGACTCAACGTATCGCAGTCGTTACCGGCGCCAATGGCGGACTCGGTGAAACCATGTGCAAAGCCCTGTGTGATCAGGGCCGCAAAGTGATCGGCACCTACCTGCCAACCGATGAAGAGAACGCTAAGAACTGGCAGCAGCAGATGCAGGAACAGGGCTACGAGCTGGCCATCTATCCACTGGATGTCACCGACTATGACAACTGCTGCAGCATGATTGCGACCGTTGAACAGGAGCAGGGCCCGATCGATATTCTGGTCAACAATGCCGGCATCACCCGGGATGCACCGCTGAAACGGATGCAGCCTGAGCAATGGCAGGCGGTACTGCGCACTAACCTCGATTCCATGTACAACATGTGTCAGCCGGTGTTTGATGCCATGTGCAGCCGTGGTTTTGGCCGTATTGTGAATATCTCATCTCTGAACGGTGAACAGGGCCAGTTCGGTCAGGCTAACTACTCAGCGGCGAAAGCAGGGATCTACGGTTTCACCAAGGCGATTGCTAAAGAAGGTGCGCGAAAAGGGGTGACGGTAAACGCGGTATCTCCGGGCTTTATCGATACGCCGATGGTACGTCAGGTCCCTGAAAACGTGTTGGAATCGATTATTGCTGGTATTCCTGTTGGCCGTCTGGGTCAGCCGGAAGAGATCGCCCGGGCGGTAGCGTTCCTGACCGCCGAGGATGCTGGCTATATCACCGGTACCAATATCTCGGTGAACGGCGGCGAGTATATGAGCTGATTCAGCAGTAGAGCCAGCAGGCCTGATACAGAGTGCATCAGGCCTCAGTTTATCCGGTTCAGTGATATCGGTTCAGTGAGCAACCGGAGTCACCGCTGGCTCAGGTTCAGGAGCAGTCTGGACACTCACCCACCCAGCAGCCACCATCACCTGCTGCAGCATATGCTCAAATGAGTAACGCTGACCCGGCGGCAAAGTCAGAGTAACCCCTTCGCCCTCTCCAGGCAGCATATTCAGTCTGACCAGCTTACCTTCGGAATTAATATCGATCCGTTCCACCAGAATGCCCTCTTCACCCAATGGATAAGACAGCGCCTGGTCCTGAAAAGGCGTATCAAAGTCCGCCTGCTGCACAGCATCCTGTTTTTCCATCTGCCCCAGCACCTGCTGCTGTTCCGGCTCCAGATGGCTGGCAGTGTTCTCAGTCGGAAAGTTGTGGGTCTGGAACAGATGGCTCATCCGCAGCGCCAGCCGGCGTGTCCACCAGGCCCGGTACTCCTTACCATTCTCGGTGGCTCTGATCAGAATCCGGTCCTGAATCTGGTCATAAGTCATATTGATCTGATTCTGCATATCAGCCATCACTCAAACCTCACAGAGTCGCACGACGTCCGGCCTGTTCCGCAATTTCCTGCACCGCCTGTGGGATATCGGAGAGGCAAGTGACATCACGGCTGGCACGCTCACCGGCATTCCAGGCTTTATCATTGAGATTGACCCAGATGGTCCAGATACCGAGATTATTCGCGCCCTCAATATCATGTACAGGATTATCGCCGATGTGGATAACCTGATCCGGTTGCAGGCCGGTTTTCTCGAGCATCTTTTCAAACATCAGTGGGTGCGGTTTCTCAGTACCCACGCCATCAGCGTTAAAGGCGAAATCAAAAATATCGCCCAGACCAACCCGGTTAACATCGGCATTACCGTTACTCAGTGCTCCGATACGGTAACCCTCACTGTGCAAGGCCTCCAGCATCGAACGAGCATGCTCAAAGAACTCCACTTCATTACGGGCTGCAATAAACACTTCAAACGCTTGCAGAGTAATCGCTTCGGCTTCTTCTTTGCTGTAACCGGCCTGCTCCAGACCGATCTCCAGTTGCCGCAGGCGGATCTGGGTCACACTGTGGCCGATCTCCGGATAACGCTGCAATGCCTGCTGCTTGAGGGATTCAAAATCACTGAGCTGATGACACTTAACGAATGCCTCGGCATTTTCACTGAGCCAGCTGTACAGGGTTCTGTTAGCCTGAGAGATCACCGGATCAACAGCCCACAGGGTGTCGTCCAGATCGAAGGTAATACATTTAATCATCGCTGCTCTTATTCTTTTTCGCGGGCTTATGCTTATCAGCCCCTTGTTTATGCGCTCGTGGATGGGCGCTTTCATAGACATCCATCAGATGCTGAAAATCCAGATGGGTATAGATCTGGGTTGTGGATATATCCGAGTGTCCTAACAGTTCCTGCACCGCCCGCAGGTCACCACTGGATTCCAGCATATGACTGGCAAAAGAGTGGCGCAAACGGTGTGGATACACCTTGCCCTGAGTATGCTGCATTTTACCGCGACGGTCGATGCGCTTTTGCACACTCCTGGCGGTTAAACGGGTGCCCGGTTTACCGACGAACAGCGCCATCTCATCGAAGCCGGTCATGGTGTCACGGACATCCATCCAGCGGTCCAGCGCCGCCATCGCTTTGCCACCAATCGGTAAACGTCGCTCTTTATTGCCTTTACCCACAACCGACAGAGAAGCATCTCCCCAGTCGATGCTATCGATATTGAGGCTGACCAGCTCAGACAGACGTAATCCGGATGAATAGATCAGCTCCATCATCGCCTGATCCCGACATTCCAGAGGATCATCCGGGTCGACGGGCTGCAGCAGTTGATCTACCTGATCAGCATCCAGTGTCTGTGGCAGACGGCGAGGGCTTTTCGGCGCCTGAATACTGAGCGCAGGATTACTCTGTACCAGCCCTTCACGATGCATGTAATTATAGAAACTGCGAATCGCGGACAGGAGTCGCTGAATACTTTTACCGCCCAGCCCCTCCCGATGAGCGCAGGCAACAAAATTGCGAATATGTCTGGGCTCGACAACCGACCAGTTGATCCGGCCATCGGGAAACAGCGTGCTGTGCTGCAGGTACTCCTGCAGACGCTCAATATCACGACGGTAGTTGGAAAGGGTATGGGGGGAGAGCTGGCGCTCCACACTCAGGTAACTGTAAAAACCTGCCTGAGCGCCATCTTCACTGCTCATCAAAGCACCTGTTTCAGCTCTGACGGGCCTGCAGTACGCGGGATACGACCCGACTCAGCACCTGACCGATGTAATCGAGAAACAGAGTCCCCTGATTGCTCTGAAAGTAGGTCGGATCGAAACTACCGATCGCCAGTATGCCCAGAGTTTCACCTTTAACCAGAGGCACCGCCGCCGCAGACTTCACCTTGAAGGCCTGCTCGCGGAACAGAAACTGATTCTGCAACTCGCTCAGGTTACCGCAGCTGGTCAGCGAGCTTTCCGTCAGCGGCTGAACCGCCGCAGCATCTTCATGGCTGACCAGACGCAGGTTATTCTGCTCGTCCGGCTGATCGCTGAACAGTATCAGTGCCGTAGTATCACTGTGAAAATCCTGACAAAGGCTCTCATCGATCGCGACAGCGACATCATCCAGCGTTTCCGCTTCCAGCAAGGCCAGCACCATGCTCTTGGTCTTGTTGAACTGGATATCATTTTCCCGGGCAACGCCGACCAGATCGCCCAGATAGTCATGCAACTGGCGATTCTTCTGGCGCAGCAGGGAAGTCTGACGCTCCACCAGCGACACGGTATTACCCCGCTGATGCGGTACATACAGTTTTTCCAGCAGGTATTCATTACCGGTGAAAAAATCCGGATGCTGCTTCAGGTACTCAGCAACCTGCTCTGCGCTGATTGCTGCAGTATCTGTTGTCTGCTCACTCATAGAAAGATCTGTCCTTCAAAAACGGTTGTCGCAGGCCCCGTCATCAGCAGTGGCTGATCGCCGCCCGGCCATTCAATCAACAGCGGCCCACCGGGCAGATGCACGGTTACCTTGTCATCCAGCAGACCACGCAGTTTACCGGCCACCATTGCCGCGCAGGCACCGGTACCGCAAGCCAGAGTTTCACCAGCACCGCGCTCGAATACCCGCAGGCGGATCTCATTGCGGCTGACAATCTCCATAAAACCGATATTGGCTTTCTGCGGAAACTTCTGATGTTTCTCCAGCGTCGGGCCCCAGCTTTCCACCGGTGCAGTATCAACGGAATCCACCACCAGAACACCGTGTGGATTGCCCATCGATACCGCACTGATGTCAATGTTCTGACCGTCAACATCGATCGGATACTTGGCAGCATGCGCATCGGCGCTGAACGGGATCTTCTGCGGCTCCAGCACTGGCACACCCATATCCACTACCACCTGCTTATCTTCAGTGATGGTCAGATAGATCGGGCCGTTCATGGTTTCAACGGCAACGGTTTCCTTGGCTGTCAGGCGCTTATCACGAACGAAACGGGCAAAGCAGCGGGCACCGTTACCACAGTGCTCCACTTCGCTGCCGTCAGCGTTGTAGATACGGTAGCGAAAATCCATATCCGGGCTTGATGGTGGCTCGACGATCAGCATCTGATCGAAGCCGACACCAAAATTCCGGTCCGCCAGCTTAGCCACCAGCGCGGAGTTCACTTTCACTTTCTGAGTCACTGTATCCAGTACCAGGAAATCGTTACCCAGGCCGTGCATTTTTGTAAATCGAACTAACATACTCTTCTCTGTCGGTTGCTACCGGATTAACCCGGCAACACCGCCTCACCACGCAGTTGATCAACGATAGTTTCGCGTTTCCGGATCAGGTGCGCCTGATTATCATCGACCATCACTTCTGCCGCCCGGTTACGGGTGTTGTAGTTGGAGCTCATGCCGAAACCGTAGGCACCGGCAGAGCACACTGCCAGCAGATCACCGGCTTCAATGTTCAGTTCCCGGTCTTTACCCAGGAAGTCGCCGGATTCGCATACCGGCCCCACCAGGTCATAGGCACGTGCTTCACCCTCTTCGCGAACCTCAACCGGAATAATCTCCATGTAAGCGCTATACAGTGCCGGACGGATCAGGTCATTCATCGCACCATCAATGATGGCGAAGTTCTTATGCTCGGTGCACTTCAGAAATTCTACCTGAGTAATCATAATGCCGGCATTAGCAGCAATTGAACGACCCGGTTCAAATACCAGTTTCAGCGGACGATCACCCAGACGCTCAATCACCGCACTGATGTAGTCCTGCGGTGCCGGAGGCGTCTCATCGGTGTAGCAAACGCCCAGTCCACCGCCCAGATCCAGATGCTTGATGGTGATGCCCTGCTCTGCCAGTGTATCGATCAGCAGCAACAGACGATCCAGCGCATCCAGAAAAGGCTCTACTTCGGTCAGCTGAGAACCGATATGGCAATCCACACCCTGCACATCCAGATGACTCAGGCTGTCAGCGTAAGCATAAATACGTGCCGCATCTTCGATCGCCACGCCGAACTTATTGTCTTTCAGACCGGTGGAGATATACGGATGAGTACCGGCATCGACGTCCGGATTTACACGCAGGGAGATCGGCGCTACTTTATCCAGCCCTGCAGCCACTTTGTTAACGCGATCCAGCTCTGCTTCAGACTCAACATTGAAGCAGTGAATACCCAGTTCCAGCGCCCGGCGAATCTCATCTTCACGCTTCGCCACACCGGAGAACACCACTTTGGCCGGATCACCACCGGCTTTGATAACGCGTTCCAGCTCACCCACAGATACGATATCAAACCCAGCACCCAGACGAGCCAGTACATTCAGCACAGCAATGTTAGAGTTGGCTTTTACGGCGTAGCACACCAGTGCATCACGGCCTTCCAGCGCCTGAGCATAGGACAGGTAGGCGCGCTCCAGCGCATCCCGTGAATAGATGTAAGTCGGTGTACCAAACTCTTCGGCAATACGCTGAACCGGCACTTCTTCGGCACACAGGTGGCCGTTGCGGTATTCAAAATTATCCATGTTCTACTGTCTTTCTGATTCTGTCATAGCGGCTCAGCAAGCCGGTTTTATGATTATTCTTGATTCTGTTCTTTTGTCGGAGTCTCATCAGGGAGATAGAGCGGTCCTTTCTGACCACACCCACCCAGCAGCAATGCGCTGAAAAATACTGCAATCCACCAGTGTTTCACGTTGTGTTTCCCGATTTGAACGATAATTGCCCGATTATACCGTCGCGCCAGCGAGATGAATATTGTTTTAAAGCCCACAAACTCACACGGATATTGCCCAATGTGGGGCGCAGCTAACTGTTTTTTCACTACGGTTGCCACTATGGTGTTACTGATGCTCGTATTAAACAGGGGGACATCTGTGAGCAAAACGATCGTCTACGCTGACTATAACTGCCCTTTCTGCTTTGCACTGCATGAGTTGCTTAACGCCCATAACCTGTTCAGTAAAACTGACTGGCGATTGATCGAACATGCGGCAGAAGTATCCAGTCAGAACTGCGCCATTGATGACCAGATAGAGCTGACCACTGAAGTAGCAACTGTCCGGCACCGCTCACCACAGGTGGATATCTCTCTGCCACCGAACCGCCCCAATACCGGTCTGGCTAACCGGATTACAGATTTTCTTTGCCAACGACTGGATTCGACTCAGCTGGGAGAAGTACGTCTGCGCCTGTATCGGGCGCTATGGCAGGAAGGACGGGATATATCCGATCTGGAAACACTGCAGGATTTACTCGCAGACATCCCTTTTGTAACGAACTGGACCGATAGCAGCGATAAAGCCTCAGCGCATCCTGCTCTGAGGCAATGGCAATACGAATGGGACAATGGTCCTTACAGCCATCGTATTCCCGTGATGCAGGGTCATCAGGCACCGCCTCTTATCGGCCTGTCAGATATTCAGGGCATCATCCAATATCTGGACCAGGGCAAAGCCCCGCTTAAGCATGAGGTCGCGACCTGTCAGTTTAAAGCGCGGCCAATTGTTGTCCTGATCGGTTCAATGCAGGATCACTGGCCGCTGATCGAATACCTCAGAGACGACTATGATGTCCGGATCAGAGGTAATGCTGAGCAGCTGGATGCGTTTTTGCGCAGCCCGGAAGTGATCGATATGTTGTTTATCTCAGCATCTCTGGCGGAGCCCGAACAACTCAGATGCCTTAATCTGATCAGATCCACATCCCTCAAGCAACTATCGGTATTTAAAGCCGATACCGTTTTTGCGGAAGAACACCAACAACGCAGCTTTGAACAGGGCTTTGACGACTACTTCTATCCGCAGATGAGCTCTGCCCGGATCCGCGTGCGCTGCCAGCGAACGATCGAACTTAAACGTCTGACAGACCAGTTACAGCACCAGTCGAACCGTGATCACCTGACTCAGCTATACAACCGCCGGGAGTTCGAGCAGAATCTGGAACTGGAGTGGCTCAGGGCCAGTCGGGCGAAACAGCCACTGGCTCTGCTGATGATCGATATTGACCATTTTAAGCAATTCAACGATAGCTACGGCCATCTGCAGGGAGACGACTGCCTGCGGTTAACCGCTTCAGTCATTGCCGCAGCAATTGGCCGGGCTGCAGACCGGGCGTATCGTTATGGTGGTGAAGAATTCTGCGTATTACTGCCGGAAACCCAGCCATCAGGTGCTGCCAGAATCGCCGAGAAAATCCAGCTGGCGCTGATCGAAGCCAGTAGCCCGGCGGCAGTGTCACCTGCGACACCGGAAGAGATCACCGTCAGCATCGGCATCGCGGTTTGCCGGGACTTTGATCCCGCTACGTTTAACGATAAATCCCCACAGAAACTACTGACTCTGGCCGATGAGCAACTGATGCAGGCGAAGCAATCCGGCCGCAATGCGATCAGAGTTGCCGATCTGGTATAAGCGGATGTCTGTACCGGGGATCTGCTATATACTCGGCGCTCATAACCTATTTCTATGATGCAGAGAAAAGCCATGAATGAATCTGAATTTAACCAGAAGGTTGATGACACACTGGTTGAGGTTGAAGAACTGCTGGACGATGCCGAAACCGATATCGACTACATGAACAACGGCGGCGTGCTGACCATTATCTGTGAGAACAAAACTCAGATCATTTTTACCCGCCAGACGCCGGTTAAGCAGCTCTGGCTGGCTTGCCGCTCAGGCGGATTCCACTTCGACTTCGATGCCGGTCAGGATACCTGGGTACGTGATAGCGACGGTGCTTTGCTGAATGATGTTCTGGATGCAGTCTTCACCGAGCAGGCTGGCGAAACCTTCGACTTCAACCTCTGACAGGCAAACCTATGTCTTTTATGAACGCGCTGCAGCGCCATAATGATACCTTCAGCCAGCTGCCTGCATTGCAGAGTGACGTTGAAACCCTGGCCGATCAGATTGCTGAAACCCTGACCGCCGGCGGCAAGATTCTGTTTATGGGCAACGGCGGCAGCGCTGCCGACAGCCAGCACCTGGCGGCCGAGTTTGTCATTCGTTACAAAGCTGAACGCCGCGCCCTGCCAGCACTGGCACTGACCGTTGATACCTCGATTCTGACCGCTCATTCGAATGACTACAGTTTCGATACTGTGTTCACCCGTCAGATAGAAGCTCTGTGTCAGCCCCGCGATCTGGTGATCGGGTTATCCACATCCGGTAACAGCAAGAATGTGATTCACGCGATGGAAGCAGCGCAGGCGATCGGTGCAACCTGTTGGGCCTGGACCGGTGCCAGCGGCGGTAAGCTGAAAAGCATCGCTGACAATATTCTCTGCGCTCCGAGCGACGAAACCGCCCGGATTCAGGAAGTACATATCTTTATCGGCCACTGGCTGTGCGAGGAGATGGATCGCCTGATGAGCGACTGGTGATTGTATGAATCATGTAGCGAGGCACGTCCCCGTGCCGATTTCCTCGATTTATCGGCACGGGAACGTGCCTCACTACGTATTTTAACAAGCCACAAATAGCAGCTAATTACAGCTTATTGATCAACTGCAGCAACTGCTCTAACGCTCCCCGGTTTTCCGCCACACAACGCTCACCCCGGACGCCCATTGCCGCCGCCTGATCAGGGTGTTCAAGCAGATCAGCAACGCAGCTTTGCAGTTCTTCTGCATCGGCAACCACACGCAGCGCCAGACGCTGTTCCAGCTCCGCCACTACCTGCTTAAAATTATGCACATAGGGACCGACCACCACGGGTTTGCTCAACACCGCAGGTTCCATTGGGTTATGTCCGCCGCGCTCAATCAGACTACCGCCGACAAACGCGATATCCGCAGCACCATAGAGCAACATCATCTCGCCCATGGTATCACCCAGATACACCGAGCAATCCTCTGCCGGTAGCTGTCCAAGACTACGGCGGCAGGTTTTCAGACCAACGCGCACAGACAGGTCATAGATCTCAGAAAAACGTTCCGGATGGCGGGGTACCAGAATCAACAGCAGATCTTGGTAGCGTGACTGCAGATTGCGGTATACCTCTATGATCTGTTGCTCTTCATTGTCATGCGTACTCGCTGCAATAAATACCCGACGCTCACTACCCCAGGCACTTCGCAATGCCTGAATCTCTTCTTCGTTGCCCTGAGGTGCTGCTATATCGAACTTGATGCTACCAGTGACCTGTAACGCCTGTGGATTAAAACCAAGATCGATAAACCGCTGTCCATCTTCCCGATTCTGCACTGCGATCTGACTGATCTGTTGCAGCATCGGTTTTACCAACCAGCCAAAACGGCCATAGCCTCTGGCGGAACGTTCCGACAAACGGGCATTCGCCACCAGCACCGGCACATTCCGGACAGCACAGCTGTGGATAAGGTTAGGCCAGAGTTCAGTTTCGACAATCACGCAACTACGGGGTTTATAACGCTTATGAAAGCGGGCCAGGGCATCCGGCATATCATAGGGGCAATAACAGTGCTCAACCCGATCACCAAAAAGCTGCTGTACCCGGCTACTGCCGGTGGGCGTCATGCTGGTAATCACTACCGGCTGGTCCGGTTGCTCATCTAAAATACGTTGAATCAGCGGGGCAATGGCGACGGTTTCACCAAAAGAGACCGCATGAAACCAGACCGGTCGCTGGCCGCTTTGCAGCTGTTGCTGCAAACGGGCTGATGGCCGCGAAAAACCAAATCGCTCCGCCCAGCGTTCGCGATAAAGCGGCGCTTTGCTGCCCCGACGCCACAGTTTCAATAGAATCAGGGGCGTCAGACAGTAAAACAGAACTGTATAGAGCAGACGGGGCATAGATCAGAACGCATTCAGTCAAAAGTCAGTAATAAAGCGTTTATCAAACGCAATGAAGCGCAAGTTTAGCATTATCAGCCCCACATACCGAAGGTATAATGATGGCATCTATCTGATTGAGATCCGGTTTTCCTGAATGCGTACAGTCACCACAGACCTGCTTATTATTGGCGGCGGCATCGCTGGCCTCTGGCTACTTAACCGTGCACAGGAGCAGGGCTATAGCGCACTGCTACTGGAATCCGGTGACCTTGGTGGCGGCCAGAGCGCGCGCTCGCAGGGTATTATCCATGGCGGTACCAAGTATGCGTTAAACGGTGCACTGACCCAGGCCTCAAACAGCATTGCCGGTATGCCAGACCGCTGGCGCGCCTGCCTGAAGGGTGAAGGCGAACTGGATCTCAGTGATGCGCAGATTCTGTCAGATGCCCATTATATGTGGTCTAAGGGTTCCATTGGCTCAAAGATGACCACCTTCTTTGCCAGCAAAGCGCTGAAAGGGCGGGTGGACAGTGTCAGCGAAGCTGATCGTCCTGAAACCTTCAGAAACCCGGCATTCCGTGGCGCACTGTATCGCCTGAATGAGCTGGTTCTGGATGTGCCTTCAGTGATCCACGCGCTGGCTGAACCGGTGCAACAGCGAATCATTAAAACAACGGCAGCAGAGTTTATCTGTGACGATAATCGCGTCAGCGCTGTAGAGTGTGGTGATGTCAGCCTGAGAATTGAGGCACAACGCTATATCACCACTGCCGGCGAAGGCACCGAATCACTGTTGCTGCAGCTACAGCAACACCACTTAGCGGCACAACTACCGGCTATGCAACGCCGCCCCCTGCATATGGTCATGGTACGGCACCGCTCTGATCTGCCCACGTTTGCCCACTGTATCAGCACTGGCAGCAAGCCGGTGATGACAATTACCACTCACCCAACAGCCGATGGCGAACAGGTCTGGTATCTGGGTGGTGATCTGGCCGAAACCGGTGTTGATCGCAGCCAGCAGGAGCAGATACAGGAAGCCCGCAAAACGCTGCATAAGCTGCTGCCCTGGATCGAGCTGGATAAGCCACGCTGGGCGACCTTTCATGTGAACCGGGCCGAACCGAAGCAGTCTTCACTGACCCGACCTGATTCAGCATTTGCTACCAGTGCAGCGAATCTGATTGTCAGCTGGCCCACTAAACTGGCCCTGGCACCGGATCTGGCCGATCAGGTATTAGCCCTGCTCGGAGAGCAGAGCGTTCAGCCGGGACTGGATACAACGGCAGAGCTACCAGAAAACCTGCCCCATCCGACAATTGCAGAACCGTTATGGGAGACTCTGTTTTGATTAAGCCTTTTCCGGAAAGCAGCGCGTTAAAGCATTACCCGTTGGCAGGTACTGATATGATGGTCAGCCCGCTCGGACTGGGTACCGTAAAGCTGGGTCGTGACCAGGGGGTTAAGTATCCGGACAGTTTTACTATTCCTGACGACAGAGCTGCTGCAGACCTTCTGGCGCTGAGCCATGATCTGGGCATCAATCTGCTGGATACCGCTCCGGCTTACGGACACAGTGAAGAGCGTCTGGGGCCTCTGTTGCAGGGACAACGGGATCGCTGGCTGATCTGTAGCAAAGTTGGCGAAGAGTTTGATAACCAGACTGGGCAGTCACACTTTGATTTCACCCCTGAGCATGTGCGATTAAGTGTAGAGCGCAGCCTGCAGCGCTTGCAGACCGATGTGATCGATATGCTACTGGTGCATTCCGATGGCAATGATCTGGAGATTATCGAACGTTACGGAATTCTGGAGCAGCTGGAGCTGCTGAAACAGGAAGGAAAGATCCGTGCTGGCGGTATGTCGACCAAAACCGTAGCAGGCGGTATCGAAGTACTGAAGCGTTCTGATATCGCTATGGTGACCCATAATCTGAGCTATCGCGACGAAGAGGCCGTCATCGATTATGCCGACGCTAACGGTAAAGGTATTCTGATCAAAAAAGCACTGGCATCAGGCCATGCCTGCATTGATCCGGACAGCGACCCGGTGCAGAGTAGCTTCGATATGATCTTTGCCCATCCCGGTGTCAGCAGTGCCATTATTGGCACAATTAATCCGAAGCATCTGCAGGAAAACGTTGCGGCAGTGATAGCCAGTCTGAACAAGGCTGGCCATCTGGAGTAGTCAGAACAACAGGAAGCAGTATGATTATCACCGGCAAAGATCCCAACGCTTTCCGTACTCAGGCGATTGAACTGAGTGCATTTGCCGGTGGTATCAATATTTCCCCGATCGGCTTACCTGTCGATTTTGAGACCATGCAGCTGCGGCGCAAGCCGACCACACCGAAAATACCCGGGCGTTATGCCAACCTGGGCGTCTCTGCACAGATCCACCTGCATCTCGATGGCAAGGACTATCTGGTACTGGTCCGCCAGCGGAAGAAAGATCATGCGGTGCTGAAGCTGCCTTCCGGGTACGTACCACTGGAACAATTACAGAATCCCTATCTGACCCTGGCACAGGAGCTGACCGAAGAGTGTCTGCTACTGAAAGGCCGTCGCTTCTGTCGGGTCGAACTGAATACCCAGCGACTGGTAAAGCCCTATCGGGAACTGGAGTACCATGAACAGCACACGATGCAGCTGTTCAGTGAAAACCTCAATCCTCTGAAATTGCCTCAGGCGCAGCTCTACATCAACAAACAACCATTGATCGGCGCGCCTTTTCTCTATATCCACAAGGAAACCTGTTCTGCACAATTAGTTTACCCGTTGCGGATGGAGCTGCCGGAGACCGATGAGCTGTCACTGCTGCACGCTGAAGAACAGTATGATCAGGAAACCGATGAACTGAATGTCACTCTCGAATCAGAGCTGTGGCTGGCGCGTATCAATAATGATGGGATTTTCAGCCTGAATAAGCTGATCAGGGATCGGATACAACCGACAAAAATCCCTGCTGATACACGCCTGAGTGAGGTATTCGCACCACGTAAGCGACACCCTTACGTGGCATACTAATCCCAGTTCAGACTGAAAGCAGAACTCAGCTATCGCCCTGGATCTTTTCCACAATTGCGGTGGTGGAGCAGTTATCCAGGAAAGACAGTACTTTCACTTCGCCACCGTAGCTGTTAACAAACTCGCCACCAACCACTTCGTCGAGGCCGTAATCACCACCTTTAACCAGCACATCCGGGCGTACCTGTTCCAGTAATCGTTCCGGTGTGTCTTCATGGAAGCTGACCACCCAATCGACTGCCTCAAGGCCCGCCAATACCGCTTTACGCCGCTCAACGGGGTTTATCGGACGGCCCTCGCCTTTCAGGCGGGTAACGGAGGCGTCATCGTTGATCGCCAGTACCAGACGATCGCCCTGCGCTCTGGCCTGCTCCAGATAACCAACATGACCGGCATGCAGAATATCGAAGCAACCATTGGTAAAGACGATCTTCTCACCGGCAGCCCGGGCATCTTCAAGAGCGATTAACAGCTGTTCATCGGTCACCACACCACGTTCAGAACCCTGTTCCTGATTCACTGCACGACGCAGCTCCGGAGCACTGATCGCAGCAGTACCCAGCTTCCCGACCACAATGCCGGCCGCAATATTCGCAAGACCCGTCGCGACTTCCAGTGATTGTCCGGCAGCCAGAGCGGTTGCCAGTGTCGAAATCACGGTATCGCCAGCACCGGTAACATCAAAAACTTCACGGGCACGTGCCGGATAGTGCACTTCATTCTGCCCAGGCTTAATCAGGGTCATGCCCTTCTCACTGCGGGTCACCAGCAAGGCTTCCAGCTGCAGATCAGCAACCAGTTGCTGTGCACGTTCGACCAGTTGCTGCTCAGTTTCACAATGACCCACAACCGCTTCAAATTCAGCCATATTGGGTGTCAGCAAAGTCGCGCCACGATAACGCTCAAATGCTGTCCCTTTCGGATCGACTAATACCGGCACACCAGCATTTTTTGCTGCCGCAATAAGCGCTTGCGGATCACTCAGAGTACCTTTGTTATAATCCGACAGAATCAGCGCTTTAACGCCATCCAGCAGATCTTCCACCCGTTGCTGCACAGCAGTGCTGTAATCGGCATGGAATGACTCTTCAAAGTCCAGGCGGATCAGTTGTTGATTGCGGCTCAGCACCCGCAGTTTAGTAATAGTCGGTTCGCTGCTACTGCTGCAGAAATCACAGTGCACCCGGGCTGAACTGAGTTGCTGCTGCAGAGCAGAAGCCGCCTCATCTTCACCTACGATACCCACCAGTGACACACCGGCACCTAACGCTGTAATGTTCAGAGCAACGTTGGCTGCACCACCGGGACGGTCTTCACGCTGGTCAACCTTCACTACCGGCACTGGCGCTTCTGGTGAGATCCTTGAAGTACCGCCGTGCCAGTAACGATCCAGCATCAGATCACCAACCACCAGCACCTGGGCATTATCAAAACGCGGCATTGTTAATTTCATTTCGCACTACCCTGATTTTCACTATCCGCAGACGGATCGTCGCTGGCTGTTGATTCGGTAAACTGAAGGTTATGCAGACTGGCGTAAGCGCCACCCTGTCTGATCAATTCGCTGTGGCTGCCCTGTTCAATGATCCGGCCAGACTCCATCACCAGAATGCGATCGGCATTTTCAATAGTCGATAGCCGGTGGGCGATCACCAGCGTTGTCCGGCCTTCCATTACATTATCCAACGCCGCCTGAATATGACGTTCCGATTCAGTATCCAGTGCAGAAGTTGCTTCATCCAGAATAAGAATCGGCGCATCTTTGAGAATGGCCCGGGCTATGGCGATACGCTGACGCTGGCCACCAGATAGCAGCATACCGTTCTCGCCGACCAGGGTATCCAGGCCATCCGGTAGCTGGCTGACAAACTCAGTGACATGCGCCGCTTCCGCCGCCTTTTCGATCTGTTCACGACTGCAGCCAGCCATCGCTCCATAAGCGATGTTCTCTGCGATAGTACCGTTAAACAGAATCACCTGCTGATTCACCAACGCAATCTGCTGGCGCAGGCTTTCAAGGCTGTACTCTTCGATGCCATGGCCATCCAGTACGATACGCCCTGCGCTGACATCATAAAAACGAGGTAACAGACTGGCCAGCGTCGACTTACCACTGCCTGATCGGCCGACCAGTGCAACTGTTTGCCCTGCAGCAATATCCAGATTAATACCGTTCAGTACCTGCTTGTCAGGATCGCCATAGGTAAAGCTGATATTTTCAAATGTCAGTTGGCCTCTGGCTTTTTCAAGCACCTGTTTACCCTGGTCATTTTCTGCAGGTGAATCCATCACTTCAAACAGACTCTCAGCTGCTGCAACACCTTTCTGGATCATATTGCTGATCTCTGTCAGCGAACGTACAGGCTTAGCCATCATGCCTGCTGCGGCAATAAAAGCGATAAACTGTCCGGACGTCATCTGTTCAACCAGCACAGGATCCATCGCCAGAAAAGTCAGTAGCGCTACGACACCGGCAACAAGCATCTGCACTACCGGCGTCAAAGTGGATTGGGTAACCACCACTTTCATAAACTGGCGGCGATTCTTCTGACTGGTATTGAAGAAGCGCTTCGTTTCAGACTCTACACCACCAAAAATACGTACCACCTGAAAGCCTTTTATAGCCTCAGAAGCGGAGGAAGTGATATCTGCCACACTGTTCTGCACATCACGACTTACACGTCGCATTCTTCGTGCAGCAACCCCCACGACCAGCCCCACAACCGGCCCGACGACCAGAAACAACAAGGTAAGCTTCCAATTGAGGAAAAACATGTATCCAAAAAGATAGATAACTGTCAGACCATCACGAATGGCAACTTTTAATGCATCTGTAGCGGCCCCTGTTACCTGCTCTACGTTATAAGTCAGTCTGGCCAGTAACTCGCCACTGGAGCGCTGATGATAGTAGCTGCTGGGCAATACCATCAGATGCTTAAACAGATCAGTCCTTAACAGGTGAATAACATATCGGGCGACATAGGCGAGCCCGTAGTTCCCGAGAAATGTACCAACACCGCGGATGAAGAAGATCCCCAGAATCATCAACGCCAGCCAGGTACGGTTATCAAACTCTCCAGCTTCAATCGAATCAACAAACCACTCAAACCACTTAGCGGATAACATCTGTGAAGCCGCATAGATGGAAAAACCAATGACACTGACCAGAAATGCTGCCCAGTACTGCCTGACATAGCGAAGCAGGCGTTTGTAGACTTGTAAGCTGCTTTCTTTTTTCACGAAGCAAATATACCTATAGCAATGAAGCAGGCAGGTTGAAGCCATCAGCCCGAGTAACCGGGCAATCTCAAACTAGAGTTAAGCGCCTGCCGACATTATAATGGCCCGATTTTACAGCATCCGGAGTGGTTGTGGGGACAAAAGAGGCAACGTGGTCAGATTTTTTAGCACCCAGATATTGGGGAATCTGGCTCGCAATAGGTCTGCTACGACTGATCAGCGCACTCCCCTATCCAGCAGGACTGAGAATCGGCCGCACTCTGGGACGCACATTGCATCTGCTGATGAAAAAGCGGCGCCACATAGCCCGGACAAATATTGCTATCGCTTTCCCTGAAGAGCCTGAAATATCCCAGAAAAAAATGGTTCTGGATGTCTTTGAAAATAATGCCATTGGCTTAATAGAGACTGGCTGGGCTTACTGGAAAGACCCTGAGTTCTTTCGTGCCAGAACCGAATTCCGGAACTTTGAGCTTCTTGAGAAACAGCTGGAGCAGGGCAACGGCGTTATTCTGATGGGCTGGCATTTTTCCTGCCTGGATCTTGCGGGTCTGCTTTTCTCATTGCGGGGACATCCTTGCAGCACCTTGTACAGAGAACACGATAATCCAATGCTGGAATGGTTCTTTACTAAAGGCCGTCAGCGTTTCAGCTATCCTGTCGAGCGTCAGAAAACCCGACAAATGCTTCGGGCAATGAGAAAAAACCATTGCATCTGGTATGCGCCTGATCAGGATCTGGGCAGAAAAGGCACAGCGTTTGTGCCCTTCTTTGGTTTCCGAGCTGCGACGACTCTGGCAACCACCAAGATGCATCAGCTCAACCTGTCACCCCTGGTAAAACTGGATTGCTGGCGTAAAGCTGATGATAGCGGTTATATTCTTGAAATAAGCCAGGTAGATGGATTTCCTTCCAGCTCTGATGAGAATGATGCGCTGCTTATCAATAAAGCGATAGAGCAGGGAATACGCAAAGCACCTACCCAGTATATGTGGGTACATAAGCGCTATAAGACCGCACCAACAGGTCAGAAAAACATTTATAAATAATCATTCACAGGGCATATCGATTGTATGGCTATCATCAGACTGTTCGAGCAAAACAACACCTACGACATACTGAAGTGCCTTCCTGGCTATCATTTCGATTTTAAAGGTAATCGACTCGACTGGAATGGCCATACTTTCATCTGGGGTGAAGGTGGTGAGTGTGATTTTGCGATCGTATTCAACCGGGTAGGTAAAGAACCGAAGCAGGTTGTTTGCCCAAAAGAGAATGTCTGGCAAATAATTCAGGAACCCTATGTCTTTCGCATGAATGACTGGATGATTGACAATCAGGAACAGTATGGACGAATCCTGACTCATCACTCAGAACCAGAATCAGACAAAAGACTCAGCCATTACCCAATGCTTCCGTGGTTTGTTCATAAAACATACGACGAACTATTGAACACCGAACAACCACCTAAAACAGATTGCATTTCGTTTGTGACCAGTAATAAAAGTCAGTTTGATGGTCATAAAGCCCGACTGTCATTTTTAGATACAATCAGGGCTAGCGACCTTGATATCGACATATTCGGGTCGGG
The DNA here is from genome assembly GCA_025800245.1 of Amphritea sp. GTDB lineage: Bacteria > Pseudomonadota > Gammaproteobacteria > Pseudomonadales > Balneatricaceae > Amphritea. The sequence continues at coordinate 31,152 of JAOXSA010000074.1, forward strand.
AATCAACTTTATCGAAGATAAATGGGACGCCCTGAAGAGCTATCAGTACTCGATTGCGGTTGAAAATAGCAGTACCAATGACAACTGGACTGAGAAGATCAGTGACTGCTTCCTGTCCTATAGCCTGCCGTTCTACTATGGGTGCAGGAACATAGATTCATACTTTCCTGAAGACTCATACATCCAGATTGATATCAACAAACCTGATGAGGCCCTGAAAATCATTCAGGAGGCAATAAAGAACAAAGAGTGGGAAAAAAGGCTGCCCGCTATCATTGAGGCCCGAAAACTGGTTCTCGAGCGCTACAATTTCTTTTTTGAGATTTCTAAGCATGTTCAGGGCAGATCAGAGAGCAGCCACAAAGAGAGCATCACTCTGTCCCCCTATCGGAGAACTACATCAAGAAGAATAAAGAACCTGGCTTCACGTCTATTTACCGCGAAATAGCATTGCCGCAATTAAAAAATTGATTTGAGTGTATTCTTTACTCTGTACTTAAAGCCTATATCCATATCCGGATAGAACATGGACTTTTTCAGAAGTTTCCAGCCATCCCCACCCAGAACAGAGCTATTGGTTTTATATATCTCATAAGTGATATAAGCACAGGACTTTCGAAGATGCTCTTCTGCAAAGGAGAGCTTATTCTCAGAGTAAAACTGCTCAACAAGGCTGACAAAATTCTGGTATTGCTCCAGCCCCTTTATCCGACCGTCTTCATTAAAACAATCACTCACATCAATACCACAATCAGAGAAGCTATTCTGAATAATCTTCATCTTGTTCTGATGCATCAGGGCCCTCTTTTTAGAGAGGTTACTGCCATGCTTTCGGTAGTAAATCAGGTAGTCATCGATATTAGCGATACCAGATAGCTTAGAAATCCGGTACCACATGTCCCAGTCTTCACATGTTCTGAGTGACTCATTGAAAAATAAACCTTTCTCAGTTACCAGCTCGGACCTGAACATAGCCACGGGACAACAAATTACATTCTGGAAAGGAATTATTGTAGAGATGAAATCTGAGTCTGTTGGTAAAACCTTTTCAGATCGTTTACCAGATTCGATATCCTCTTCAAAAGTAATAAAATTCGAACTGACCAACCCGATATCCGGATTCTGTTCAAGGAACTCAACCTGTTTTTCAAAGCGATGGGGAAAGCTGATATCGTCACCATCCATCAAGGCGATATACTTGCCTTTCGCGACCTTTAAGCCTCTGTTCCTTGTGGCAGCCAAACCGATATTCTGCTCATTGGTTACAACCCTTATCTTGTCAGAGTTTATTGCAGCAACGATATCCATACTGCTATCAGTTGAACCGTCATTAATAACAATAATTTCAAAATCAGAATATGTCTGACTCAGGACAGAGTTTATAGCTTCCAGAAGATACTTTTCCCCATTGTAAACGGGAACAATTACAGAAACTAAAGGCATTTCATTCATATACAGCTCTTATATAGATAACCAGCTCTCAGGAATCATTGTCTTAGTCAGCGGCTGCCTTTCAGGATCTGCGTACCACTTCTCAGGAGCAATAACAATTTTTTCAGTGTGAGTATTTAACCAGGCTCCCCACCAACTGAAGGAACTATTGGCGATGATATTGTGCTTACACCTGCTCATCAGATACATATCCTCACCAGGAAACGCCCCTGAGGGTTCAATGTATTCTGCATTTTCGATTATCAGATTTTCCCTGGACCAGGCAATATCATCGGAAAACACATAGACCTTAAACCCATCCAAGCTGGTTTTCAGATACTCAATTGCATTTTCGTAGTACGCTAGATCACAGAGGCCATGGATAGCATTAGCCGCAGGGTTGGAGACATAATCCCCTCTTCGGATATGAAGCGACACGCTATTGTCTTCCGATTCGATCCCTTCCAGCAACTGCTTAGAGTGATCGCAAAGCCCGTTTCGAATACTAAACTCTGCTAATACAACGTCCCTCAAATCAGCAAAGTATTTTTCACTTTGAAAATAGCCAATAAGGTGGTGGTTATCATCAGGATTAAGCATCTTAACGTCATAAGAAGAGTTAGACTCTCTCAGGACACGATCACTTTTCAATCCCTTAAACTTCCGGAATATTCGCTCAAGAGAGCCTGATTTCTTAATTGCCAGAGTTTCTGTCTCAGAAGCTTCTTCAAGGGATAAATTATAGTTACCCAGCTGGTACCCTCCGTGCAGTTGATAGTCGACAAATGCACTGAGATCCAGCTTAACATCATAGCCTTTATTTTTTAACGACAGAGCATAGGCATACTGAAACATCTGGTTACCCAGACCGCCAATAATCTTAACTATTACCATTACCCTTTATCTCTATACTCTTTGACCGGTCAAAACTCAAAACCAAACCAAGCACAACGACATAAAACACATATGTTATATTAGTATTAAATGGCGCCTCGAACATTGAAACCCAAAAAAACACCAGAATCACAATTAAAGTTGAAAAAAACACTTCCGACCCTTTTCTTTTAGCGAGAAAAAACGGAATAATAAATATTAAAACCAAAGATAAAAGCCCTAACAGACCTCTTGACATCCAAGCTTGTAGAAATTCATTATGCACATGCGCAAACCTGCTCGAGTCCTCTCGCAGCTGTCCTGACTCAATTCTTTCCGGAAAATGATCTTTAAAACGAAATGTCCCGGAGCCTACAACAGGATTTTGCGCAATTTTGCTAATAGCTGCCTTATACATCTGTATCCTAATTCCGACAGACCCATCAACATTAGAACCAATTTCAGCACTCGAAAGCTCATCACCCTTATACACCATCTCCACTTTTTTTATCGCTATCTCAGCCATAGACAAAAAAGCATTAACCGGAGCAAAAAGAAAGAAAACAACAAATGCAGGAACAAGCAAAAAACAAATATACTTCCTGTTTTTACTTCCAAAAAAAACAAGACTCAAAAGAATAACAAAAGCTAAAGACATCATAGCAATCTTTGAACCTGATAGTAAAACACCCAAAAAGCCTACCAAGAAAGATATTATAAATAGCACAGCCTCCTTCCTATTTTCTGCACACAGAATATAGTAAAAAGAAAGCCCTGCACCACACCCCATAAGCGCACCATACATATTAATCAGCGGAGTACCCACAGAAACTCTTACATTAATATCATATTGCATCCACTCATAAAAACCAGCAACCCCTCCAAGGATACAAAATGCAGATACCATCAGTTTAAACAACAAAAAATCAAATCTATTTCTTGAAACCAAGAAAACAAATACTGCCACACCAAGAAAAGAGATTCTTAAAAACTCAACAAAAAACTCATAATCGTGCTTTGCACCATGAATAATATACTCAACCCCATAACATAAAGGAAAAACTAATAGAGAGAGACAAAAAGCAATATCAAGCCCTCTCAATCCCTTTAAATAAAACCTCAGATTAAAAAAAACAAAACAAAAAGATATCAAACCAGACAACACAAGCATAATCTTCGAAACCTCATTAAACATAAGATATATCGAAATAGAGATAATTATTACAAAAAAAACAAAATCAGAGCTAATAAATTTATATTTCACTTTGAAACAATCGCCTTCAACTCATCAATCCGAAGATGCCTTCTACTAAGCATCTCACTCTTATTAACACTTAAACCAATAGCTTTTTTAATTCTATTTTTAAAACTATTGACTCTTTTAGCGCAATAAAACTCCCTACTGGCCTGCAAATGCTCAATAATCGGCTTAACATTTTCACCATACTCTCTATCAAAAATATAAGTAAAACCTTCAGAAAGCCTTTTTACATTAATTTTAGCCTCAGCGTCTGCTATCGCACACTGCAAAGCCTTTTGATCGTTAAAATCTGGATTCCTTTCACTGACATCCAACCAAAGATCAACGAGGTTCAAAACTCGCTCATTAAAATCAAAAAATATGGTTCCTGAAAGCAGCTCTTCACTACCATCTTTTTTGACTAAATAGTTAACAGCAACATCTATATTGTGACTATCAAAAAATTGATTCAGATTTTTATGAACAAATGCATCTACATCGATATACAAGACCGGCTCTTGATATTTTTCCAAAGCATCACGCACAATTTTGGGTTTAAGATCAGTGACCGATTTCCAGTCAGCCGGAGGAATTGCGAGAAAGTCATACTTATGTCCGACCCGATCGAGCGAAGCGGCTAGCAGTTCGTATGCTTCCTGATAAACCTTATCGGTTGTGTAATAGCCAATGATTATCATCACTTACCGCCTTCTAAAGCTTTGACGATTACCTCAGACGCTTTGTTGTCATCTACCAGAATACCCAATCCGAACAACGTATCACGGGCATTATCTGTGACTGTCAGGCGATCAATCTCAGCCTCAATGGTACCCTCATCCAGCATTGAGACCCAGCGGCGGTAATGGTCTCCCATTTTTGATACACCTGCCGCCAGCAACGCTTTTCGGTTTTCGATATTTTCGAGAAAGCCCTGCTTCGAACGAATCGGGTAGTGATAGACGCTGATATTGCTGGATTGTTTAGCATTCAGCCAGCTCCACGCGTGCCAGGCCCGGTGATTACCACCCTTCACTCGCAGTAGCCCCGCTGAGCGCACTGCAACCTTACCGTGGATAGTCCCCATCATTATCGACAGATTGGGTTCAGAACGCTGTATACCTTTGGCATAACGGATAGGGTACTGCACGCGGTTCGTCTGGGTATAGTAAGGCGCTTCAGCATCAAACGCCTCACGATCAAACAGGATATTGTAACGGGGGCACTCAAGGATTGACCCGCCGGACGTCATCTCAGATTTCAGATTACCGTCTTCTGGAATCCAGAACTCATCAGCATCGTTAGCGATGCTCCAGTGAGCGCCCAGCTTCTTCGCTGCAGTTCTGACCATCTCGGTCTTCCAGTTACTTTGCTGATAATCCAGCACCGGACGATCGATGATGATCATTTCATACTGATCACGAACCGACTCAAGCAATTCCCGGGTACCATCCGTAGAACCGTTATCGATAATGACGAAACAGTCAGCACCGAGCTGCGAATGCACTTTGATGTTATCAAGAATGATATCCGCCTCATTCTTGATCAAATAATTCATGGCTAATTTCATTGAATATCCTAAAGCATCACTACAGTCAGCGAACGTCTATCTCCAGATTCTGAAACAATTGCTCGAAGGCCTCATTTTCATTGCCGTTACGGTAGGAAATAACCTCTACTTCAGGCCTTAACCAGCGCGTCAGCAATAATGTCGAGGAAACATCGCCAATGACTTTAGCACTGCCTTTCAAGTGCGGTAATACCGCTTCAAAGCTGACTTTCGATGGCAGCAATTTAACGCCATGCTGAGTTAATCCCAGAGCATCTTCAGCACTGTTACGGGGATGGTATTTAACTGCCACCCTGCCTTCCAGCCCATTCACAATAGAAAGTATCTTGTCAGCGTATGTCGAGTCTTTCTGAAACAGAGACTCATGAGGCAGTGTCAGGAGCACATCCAATTCAGCAATATCATCAGAACTGACATCAACGTCCGCCAGCATCATCTCTGACAATTCGATCAGCGCCGGACACTGAAAGCTCTCCGGCGTTAACTGTGACACCGCTTTACTCGTTAAGCGCGAATCAATCTGCTCCGGAAAAGCCACATGGATTTCACTGATCCAGTCAGAAGCCCCGACCGTGGTCGGATTCTTCCACCAAAGACCGTAGCTGAGTTTCTTCAGCAGGTTATCAACCACCACATCGCCAAACTGACTGGAGGCCTGACGCCCGACATAGGTAAACGTACCTTCATCCATGTAATGGCCAACCGGGGTCAGCTGCAGAGTTTCTGCCACATGCATCGCATACTGAAACTCAATCCGCCGATCATTACCAACGTAGATGTTACCGGGCCTTTCCTGTCTGATCAGCGCGTCAATTTTCCGGAATAACGCTTTTCTTTTCTTCAGTTTGTTCAGGCCACCGCGGAAGCGTCCAAAGAACAGAATATGTTCTGCAAAGGGTGATCGGGACCAACGCCGGGTTAACTGATAGGCAAGCGGTTCAACGCCTTCAGGCTGATCGATATAGACCAGGACACTGCGTTCATCAGGCTTGCTCTGAGCAAGCGAGGTCGCCACAAACAGATGCAATAGCGTTGAAACAAAATAAACAGATGTGTTCTCTGGTGCTTGCATCAGAGCGTCTCCTGCAGTTGCTGCCAGACGATCGCAGGCGTCAGATCACGGAACACTGAGGGCTCAACATTCGCCTCTGTAGCGGGTTGCTGCTTCGCTTCAATACACACCTGATCTTTACCATAGCCACCAACCAGACCAGGATCGGTCGAACCGAACAGAATCACATTGGGACGATCCAGCGCGGCAGCCATATGAGACAGACCGGTATCTACTGAAACACAGGCAGCTGCACCTGCCAGTACGCCAGTCACCTCCGCCAGATTCAGTTTTGGCAGTACCTCAACACCAGCAAAACCTTCTGCCAACCGTTCGGCCCGCTCTCTTTCAGCAGGATTACCCCAGGGAAGACGTATCTTCCATCCAGCAGCAGTCGCTTTGCCGATCAGTTCACGCCAGTAAACTTCAGGCCAGTGTTTATCAAACCGGGTGGTGCTATGCAGAAATACCAGATAATCGGATGCCGGAGCCTGTTCATTGACAAAGTGCTGACGAATCGAGAAATCCCCCCGACCTTCCAGCTCGTAGCCCAGCGCCTGAGCAAACAACTGACGAGTACGTTCCACCGCGTGCTGTTGTTTCCCGACAGTAAAGCGACGCTGATAAAACTTCGCCGCCATTGGTTCGCGGGCCGATTGCCCATCGTAGCCACAACGCACACCTTTGGCGTATCGGGTGACCAGCACGGCGCTTTTCAGCAATCCCTGAGCATCAATAATCAGATCGTACTCTCGTTCCGCCAGTTGTTTCCGGTAAGCTTTCCACTCACCGCTACGGAAGGTTTTCCAGAGATTCTTGCGCCAGCGCCGGATTGCCACCGGGATCACCCGATCCACCGCGAAATGCCAGGACGGGATCTCAGCAAAGCCCTCTTCCACCACCCAGTCGAACGTGATTCCCGGGATCGCACGAGAGGCATCTGTCAGCGCCGGCAATGTGTGGATGACATCACCCATTGAAGAGGTTTTAACGATCAGTACGCGCAAGGCTATTCCCGCTTATTCACTGGATTTCTGCATGGATATATAAATCAGCGCCAGTATACACCAAACGTATGGGCTTTTATCGGGGGATTTCCCCCATTTTAGGCCTCTGGCCGATTCCCTTTTCAGGCATTGGTGATTACAATCTTGGTCTTGTCAAAAATCGCTGAAATACGCTGCGTGTAACAGAATAATCAACTTTTTACGCTTTCGAGGTAATCAATGGCAGCATTTGGAACTGTGTTCATGCCTGAAATGGCAATCTCCTGGTTTGATGGTAATCGCTGGAGCGATGCCGAAGTCGTCAGCAGTGACAGCTTGCAGCTGCATCCGGGAGCGCACGTACTGCACTATTCCAGCACCTGCTTCGAGGGTCTGAAAGCATTCCGTCACGCTGATGGTTCGATCAACATCTTCCGTATGGATCGTAACATCGAACGTTTCGCTCAGAGCAGCGAACTGCTGGCATTGCCAGCCATCGATAAAGCGGCCAGCGAACAGATGATCATCGATATCGTGCGTCGCTTTAAAGATGAAGTGCCTGAGCCTCCGGGTTCTATGTACATCCGTCCGACTCACTTCGGTACTGAGCCGGCTATCGGTAAAGCGGCAGCACCGTCGATGACGTCCTGCCAGTACGTTCTGTTATCTCCGGTAGGCGATTACTTCTCCGGTGGCGACACCACACTGCGTCTGCTGCTGGAAGAGAACGGTGCCCGCTGTGCAGCACACATGGGTATGATCAAGAGTGGTGGCAACTATGCCAGCGCCCTGCGCCCGATTATGCAGGCCAAAGCTGATCTGAATGCGGATCAGGTACTGTTCTGCCCGGGTGGCGATGTACAGGAAACCGGCGCTGCTAACTTCCTGCTGATCGATGGCGATGAAGTGATCACCAAAGCACTGGATGAAAGCTTCCTGCACGGTGTTACCCGGGATTCTATTCTGACTATCGCCCGTGATCTGGGTATGAAAGTATCTGAGCGTCAACTGACTGTGGAAGAACTGCTGGAACGCGCTGCCAAACCGGGTTGCGAGGCAGCACTGTCCGGTACCGCTGCGGTACTGACACCGGTTGGTACACTGATCCACAACGGTCAGGAATTCAAAGTCGGTAACGGCGGTGTCGGTGAGACCACCCTGAAACTGCGTCAGACCCTGAACGCGATTCAGTGGGGCAAAGCGGAAGATACCCACGGCTGGCTGACTAAGATCTGAGTCGGCACTCAACAGCACAAACAAAAAACGCGTCTATACGACGCGTTTTTTATTGCCTGCCCGCTAAAGCTCAGTTGGTCTGGGCTTTCACCTGCGCATCCCAGATACGGGAGACCTCTGCCCGACAACCTTCCAGATCGTGATCACTGATGGTGGTGGACTGATCCTGCAGTACCTGACGGTGACCCACTGCCCGGTAATTCTTATAGGCTTCACGCAGCAGCTCGGCATCTTCCGCCGGGATCACACCGGTAGACTCCATCGCATCCAGAATGCGGATATTATCGGTAAACTCGTAGAGTTCAGGGTGCTGTATGCTGTAAGCCAGCGCGCTGAACTGCACAATAAATTCGATATCGACGATACCGCCACGATCCTGTTTCAGGTTGAACTTCTCGTCCGACTCTTTCTGTGACGTTCCCAGATGATCGCGCATTTTCTGCCGCATTTTGATCACTTCTTCAGCCAGTTCAGGCAATTCTCTCTGCTGACCTATAATCGCTGCACGCACCTGTTCAAATTTCTGCTTCAGACCTTCAGAACCCGTAATCACCCGGGCACGCACCAGGGCCTGATGTTCCCAGGTCCAGGCTTCAGTCTGCTGATACTCTTCAAACGCTTTCAACGAGCTGACCAATAAACCTGAGTTACCGGACGGCCGCAGACGCATATCCACCTCGTACAGCTGGCCACCCGGCGTAAAGGTATTGAGGATGTGGATAATACGCTGTCCCAACCGGGTGAAGAACACCGAGTTAGCGATCGGTTTCTTACCTTCGGTAAACAGGTTGGCATCAGCGTCATGAACAAATACCAGATCCAGATCTGAACCATAGGACAACTCAATACCGCCCATCTTGCCGTAACCCACAATGATAAAGTCGGGATCACACGGCACACCTTTGGTTTTATTCGGTACACCATGCTTCTCAACCATGAGACGCCAGGCGATCTCCAGTACCGCTTCCAGAATTGATTCGGCCAGCCAGGTTAAGTAATCACTCACTTTCATCAGTGGCAGTGCACCGGTGATATCCGATGCCGCTACCCGTAGCGTATGAGCGCTCTTGAAGTAGCGCAGAGTTTCCATCAGCGCTTCTTCATCTTCCTCTGGAATGCGCAGCAACTGCTGACGCAGATCCGCCTGCAATTCCGCTTTGGAAGGTGGTGCAAACAGAGTACGCTGATCAATCAGCTCATCCAGCAATACTGGCTGCTTGGCGATGGTTTCGGCAAACCAGGCACTGGCAGAGCACAGACGCACCAGTTGTTTCAGCGCTCCCGGATTCTCGCCCAGCAGCACCAGATATGCAGAACGACGCATCACCGCCTGTATCAGTAGTAACACCCGCTCGAGGGTTTCCGCCGCATTCGGTACTGCAGCAATCTCGGTCATCAGTTTCGGCAGCACCACCAGTAGCCGCTCCAGACCCACTGCCTGCATCACCTGCACTGTGCGGCTACCCTTGAGACTCATAAAGGCTTTCCAGGCCCGCTGCGGATCATCGACGCCGTGCTCTTTGAAGAACTGCTCACCCTCCTCATCGGAGAACTCGCTATTCCACAGCAGCAGCCAGTCGGAATTCAGATCTTCATCGTCGCTGGTCTCTTCTTCCGCCGGGGCGATCACATTGGCAAAGTGCTCAATTACCCGCTCACGCTTACGATCCAGCTCCGCCATAAACTGTTCCCAGTCCTCGAAGCCCATAGTGTAAGCCAGTCGGGCCTGCCCGTTCGGCTCCGTCGGCAGCTCCTGAGTCTGACGATCAGCTACGGCCTGGATGGCATGCTCGGCATTCCGTAGGAAGGTATAAGCTTCGGTCAGTTCAGACACTGCCTGCTCCGGCATGCCCACGGTTTCAGGTAGCAATGGCAGGATATTCAACAGTTCACGTTGCTGCAGACGCGGATCACGACCACCGCGGATCAACTGGAATGCCTGGGCGATAAACTCAACCTCACGGATACCACCGGAACCAAGTTTCACATTCCCGTGCAACCCTTTACGACGGACTTCACGATTGATCATCTCCTTCATGGAGCGCAGAGACTCAAAAGCACTGAAGTCGATATATTTACGGTACACAAACGGTCGCAGCATCTGCTGCAGCTCGGCACCCGCCTGCTGATCGCCGCCCACGACCCGGGCCTTGATCATCGCGTAACGTTCCCAGTCACGGCCCTGATCCTGATAGTACTCTTCCATCGCAGCAAAGCTGCATACCAGAGGCCCGCTGGCACCATAGGGTCGCAGCCGCATATCGGTACGGAACACAAAACCATCGGCGGTGATGTTATCCAGCGCCTGAATCAATTTCTGGCCTAAACGGCTGAAAAAGTCCTGGTTGGCCATCACCCGACGGCCACCTTCGGTCTCGCCTTTTTCCGGATACGCAAAGATAAGATCGATATCTGAAGAAAGGTTAAGCTCGTTTGCTCCAAGCTTGCCCATACCCAGTACAACCAGACGCTGTACCTCACCATCAGTACTCTTCGGCTCACCCCACTTACTGCTGCAATCCTGATGCAGCCAGTTAAGCGCCTGATCGATACAGGCATCCGCCAGTGCCGACAGATCCCGGGTGGTTTGTCGCATATCCGCCATCCGTGTCAGATCGCGCCAGATAATCCGCACCATCTCCCGCTGACGGAATTTACGCAGCATCATATGCAGCAGCTCTTCGCTGTCAGCAATCTTCAGGCGACCGGATAACTGCTCGGCATACTCACCTTCCGGATACTCTCGGTAGAGATCATTCGGGGTCATCAGCTCTTCAAGCAGCCGTGGGTTCCGGGAAAGCTGCTCGGCGGTGTAGTCACTGCCTGCCAGCACCCGGATCAGATCCGCATGAAAGCGCTCTGGCAGGTCCTTCAGGTCAGCGAGTGATTTCTCTATCTTATCGAGATTCTGGGTGACAACAGGTTGTATCGGGGCGGGCAGCTGATCAATCAGTGAGCTGAGCATAAGTCCATCTACTCTTGTCTTAAACGGTTAATTTCAAGCTTATCAAAAGGGCTCAGAAGAGACGATAGCTATAATCCAGACACACCTGTAACAAAACTTTAACAATACTGTAACAAAGCAATAAACCGCTTATATATCAGCATTCTAAGCCACCTGTCACATCTCAGAAAAACCTAACCCAAACGATATATGTCAATTTTGTTTCACTAATGTGTCTGTTTGACTACAAACAGATGACAGTCACACGTATACTCGCGCCAAATTTGCATTCACACGGTATTTTTTATGGTAACCAGCAACCCTATTTTGCAGATGTTTGCGCGCTCTCCTTTCAAGCCGATGCAGGAGCATATTGCCAAAGCTCAGGCCTGCGCAGTGGAACTGATTCCATTCTTTGATGCTGTCATGGTAGAAGACTGGGACAAAGCAGCTGAAGCCCAACATCGCATTGCGGTTCTGGAAGGTGAAGCGGACACAATGAAAAAAGAGGTTCGCCAGAACCTGCCGAAAAGTCTGTTTCTGCCAGTACCTCGCAGTGATCTGCTGAACCTGCTACGCATGCAGGACAAAATTGCTAACCGCGCTAAAGATATTGCAGGTCTGATGCTGGGCCGTCAGATGACCATTCCTGCAGAAATTCAGCCGATCATGGCGGAATACATCCGTTCCTCCCTGAAAGCCTCCGGCCAGGCACTGGTTGCCCTGAACGAGCTGGATGAGCTGGTCACTGCCGGTTTCCGTGGCCACGAAGTTGACGTGGTCGAAGAGATGATTCACGAAATCGACGATATGGAGCATGACGCCGACGAGATTGAGCGTCAGGTTCGTGCCGAACTGTTCAAAGTCGAAAAAGAGATGCACCCGATTGATGCCATGTTCCTGTATCAGGTCATCAGCTGGATCGGAGAAATTGCTGATAAAGCGCAGCAGGTGGGTAGCCGTCTGCAGTTGCTACTGGCTCAGTAACAGCCGGTTAAACCGTTTAAATCCCTTATTAAGAAGTTAGTTAGGTAAATAACATGAGCATCATTGCAGAATATGGTGACATTCTGGTCATCATGGCATGTGTTTTCGGATTCTTTATGGCCTGGGGTGTGGGCGCCAACGATGTTGCCAACGCCATGGGTACATCAGTAGGTTCCAAAGCCCTGACACTGAAACAGGCGATCATGATCGCCATCATCTTTGAATTTGCAGGTGCCTACCTGGCGGGGGGCGCAGTTACCTCCACCATCCGTAAAGGCATTATTGACCCCGCCCTGCTCTCGGGGACACCGGAATTACTGGTGTACGGGATGCTCTCGGCGCTGTTGGCTGCCGGTATCTGGCTGCTGATTGCAACAGCGATGGGCTGGCCGGTTTCCACTACCCACTCCATTGTCGGCGCGATTGTTGGCTTTGCTGCCGTGGGTATCTCGGTGGATGCGGTTAACTGGGGCAAGGTAATGAAGATCGTTGCCAGCTGGGTGGTTTCACCGGTTACGGCGGGGCTTATCGCCTTTGTCCTGTTCCGCAGTGTGCAAAAGCTGATACTGGACACTGAAGACCCGTTTAAGAACGCCAAAAAATACGTACCGATGTACATCTTCCTGGTGGGCTTCATGATCTCAATGGTGACCTTCACGAAAGGTCTGAAGCATATCGGTCTGGATCTGAGCTTTGCTTCCAGCTCTGTGATCTCAATCGGCGTGGCGTTCCTGACCATGCTGCTGGGTATGACAATGCTGCGTAAGATCCATGCCCGCGCTGAAGACGATCGTGAATACCACTTCGCCAGCGTTGAAAAAGTATTCGGTGTACTGATGATGTTCACCGCCTGTGCGATGGCTTTTGCGCACGGCTCGAACGATGTTGCGAACGCTGTAGGTCCTCTGGCTGCAGTTGTTGGTGTCGTGGCATCTGCCGGTGAAGTTGCACAGAAAACCGCTATGCCAGTATGGATTCTGCTGCTGGGTGGCGGCGGTATCGTTGCCGGCCTGGTGATGTACGGTCACAAGGTTATCGCGACTGTCGGTAACAACATTACCGAACTGACCCCAAGCCGTGGCTTTGCTGCAACGCTGGCTGCTGCGACAACGGTTGTATTTGCATCAGGTACCGGCCTGCCGATCTCCACCACTCATACACTGGTTGGTGCAGTACTGGGTGTAGGCATTGCCCGCGGCCTGTCCGCGCTGAACCTGCGGGTTGTCGGTACCATCTTTGTCTCCTGGGTGGTAACCCTGCCAGCGGGTGCCGCGCTGTCCATCATGTTCTTCTTTATCTTCAAGAGCATGTTCGGCGGCTAAGCCCCCAATGTTCAGACAATAGTCATAAAAGGCGGACAGCTTCAGGCTCTCCGCCTTTTTTATTTGCCGGAAACCCTGCACAATAAACAGCTGAGCCAGAACAATAACAACAGAACGGACTATCAATACGGACTTTTTATGCTGCAATCACCGCCTGATATGGTCACCATGCTGACCGAACTGATCGCCTGCCCTTCCGTCAGCTGTACCGCTGCGCACTGGGATCAGAGTAATCTGAATGTGATTGAAAAGCTGGAAACCTGGCTATCCGGTCTGGGCTTTGCAACCGAGGTGATGCCGGTACCCGGCCATCCGGAAAAGGCCAATCTGATCGCGACACTGGGCAGCGGCCCCGGCGGGCTGGTGTTGTCCGGCCATACCGACACTGTGCCGTACAATGCTGAACTGTGGAACAGTGATCCATTCAAGCTGACCGAAAAAGATAACCGCTTTTACGGCCTTGGCACCTGCGATATGAAAGGCTTCTTTCCTATCGCCATCGAAGCAGCGCGCAAATTCGCCGACCAGACACTGCAACAACCGCTGATTATTCTGGCCACAGCCGACGAAGAAAGCTCCATGAACGGTGCCCGGGCACTGGCTGAAGCTGGTCGTCCGAAAGCCCGATACGCGGTGATCGGCGAGCCTACCAGCCTGCGCCCTATCTATATGCATAAAGGCATGATGATGGAACAGGTACGGGTCAAAGGCAGTGCTGGTCACTCCTCTGATCCCAGCCTGGGCGCCAGCGCTCTGGACGCAATGCACTCGGTACTGGGCGAGCTGATCCAGTTCCGTAAAGAGCTGCAGCGTGACTACCAGAACAGTGATTTCCGCGTATCAGTTCCTACGCTGAATCTGGGTTGCATTCACGGCGGCGATAACCCCAACCGTATCTGTGGTGCCTGTGAGGTGGAATATGACCTGCGTCCGTTACCGGGCATGTCTGCCGACCTGTTACGGGAAAGCATCGCCAGACGCCTGCAACCTCTGAACGAACAGTTCGGTGTAGAGATTGCGACTGAGGCCCTGTTCCCGGGCATTCCGCCATTCCAGAATGACAAGCACTCGGAACTGGTCAGCACTGCTGAGAAACTGACCGGTTATGAGGCTGAAGCGGTTGCCTTTGGTACAGAAGCGCCATTCCTGCAACAGCTGGGGATGGATACCATTGTCATGGGTCCGGGTTCCATCGATCAGGCCCACCAGCCGGACGAGTATCTGGCGCTGGACCAGATCAAACCGACCGTGGCAGTTCTGGAACAGCTGATCGGCAAATATTGCCTCTGATAGCGCCGGTGGCCGCCTGACCGGTCACCGCTGCATGCTTGGCTTTTTTACCGAGAAGGCCTACAGTAGCGGTATCTGTATACTGATTACTAACACATCTATCTAACGCACTGATTTTAATCGTGAATGACGACGCTACCCAATACGTAAACTGGTTCCGCCACAGTTCTCCCTATATCAACGCACATCGGGGGAAAACCTTCGTCCTGATGCTGGGAGGCGAGGCGCTCGCCGATACCAATTTCGCCAATATTATTCACGATATCGCCCTGCTCAACAGCCTGGGCGTTAAGCTGGTGCTGATCCACGGTTCCCGTCCACAGATTGAAGCACGACTGCAACAGCAGCAGATCGAAACTCATATGCATCACCATCTGCGGGTGACAGACGCGCAGACCCTGCAGTGTGTCATTGAAGCCGCCGCCAGTCTGCGCACCGAGATCGAAGCCCGGCTGTCGATGGGGCTGGCGAATTCACCGATGCACGGCGCCAAAATCCGTGTCTGCAGCGGTAATTTTGTCACCGCCAGACCGGTCGGCGTCTATGATGGTGTCGATCTGTGCCATACCGGCGAAGTACGGCGAGTCGACAGTGAAGCGATCCGTCAGCAGTTACAGAATGCCAATATCGTGCTGCTGTCCCATCTGGGCTACTCGCCTACCGGCGAGATCTTTAATCTGGGTGTGGAAGATGTCGCCACACAGGTAGCGATCAGCCTTAAAGCCGACAAACTGATTATGTTTGGCGAACAGAGCGGCGTGGTCGACAGCAATGATCAGACCCGTTCCGAGCTGCTGGCCGATACTGCCGAACGGCTGGTGAATCAGTATCTGTCCCGCAACAGCGATCCGGATCAGCTACCGAGCGAGGTTGCCCGTCAGCTTCAGGCTGCTGTAAAAGCGTCCCGTAACGGTGTACCCCGCAGTCACCTGATCAGCTATCGGCATGATGGCGCACTGTTATCTGAGCTATTCAGCCGTAACGGTATCGGCACTATGGTGATCGAACAGTCGTACGAACAGGTACGTCCAGCTACCATTGAGGATGTCGGTGGTATTCTGGAACTGATTCAACCGATGGAAGATGCCGGCATTCTGGTACGTCGCTCCCGAGAGCTGCTGGAAGCAGAAATTGGTCGTTTTACGGTAGTGGATCTGGATGGCGCGATTATCGGCTGTGCAGCACTCTATCCGTTCCCGGAAGACAAAGCCGGTGAACTGGCCTGCGTTGCTATATCTTCTGAATATCGTGGCGGGGACCGGGGTGAGAAACTGTTAGAAGCGGTACAGCAATCGGCGCTGGAACAACAGCTTGAGCAGCTGTTTGTCCTGACTACCCGTACCGCACACTGGTTTATCGAACGGGGCTTCCGCGAGGTAGAAGTAAGCCAGTTGCCCAACGGCAAGCAGGAGCTCTACAACTTCCAGCGTAACTCTAAAGCGTTTGCCAAGGCTCTTAAGTAAAGCTCTCAAATAAAGCTAATCGCTGCTGGAAGCAGCTCGCTACAGGGAATATGTCTTTGTAGCGAGGGCCTTCCAGGCCCGACCATGCAACGACTTTTCTAACTCAGCGGTAGCCGGATACTGAATTCGGCACCGCCCAGATCCGCTTCACTGATCTGCAGTTCACCGTCGTAGCTACTGAGAATATCCACTGCTACGGACAGGCCTATACCCTGTCCCGGCGCGGATGTGTCTGCCCGTTCACCACGTTTGAGGATAGTCTGGCGCCTATTCGGCGACACCCCCGGACCATCGTCGGCAATATTGATATGCAACAGCGATCCCTGCTGGAGCAGTCTGACGGCAACTTCGGAATAGCCATATTTGAAAGCATTCTCCAGCACATTACCCAGCAGTTCCATCAGATCCCGTTCGTCGGCAGGCAACTGGAAATCTCCAGCCAACTGCAGATCCGTGACGATCTGTTTATCACGGTAGACCTTCTGTAATGCAGTCACCATCCGTTCAATCAGCGGAGCCACCGGTACTTTCTGAGCCAGTGTCCGGCCCTGGCTTTTTACTGCACGGGCCAACTGATACTGCACAATCTGATCCATACGGCTGGCCTGTTCCGTCACCAGCGCCTGATATTCAGGAAAATCCAGTTTCTCCTGCTCAGCGCCACGCATCACAGCCAGAGGCGTTTTCAGGCTATGGGCCAGATCTCCTAAGGTATTGCGATAACGTTCCCGTTGCTGACGTTCATTGTGGATAAGCAGGTTGAGGTTATCGGTCACCGCCTGCACCTCGGTAGGATAGGTGCCGGTCAGGGTATCGCTTTCGCCCTGTTCGATACGTTTCAGATCAGCTGCCAACCGGGTTAATGGCTGCAGACCCCAGCCAATCAGAGCGGCCTCCACTATCAGAAACAGGACTATCGCTGCACTCAGCCAGCCCCATAACTGAGTATTAAAGGCTTTCTGCTCCGCTTTTACCGACTCATTGGATTCCAGCACGGTGAAAAGATAATGGTTTTCTTTGCCTTCTATCTCCCACAACAGGGCGAACTGATAGACGAACAGGTTCTGTCCCGGCAGTTCAAAGAAGTTGCTTTCACCGGTATCCAGCCGCGCTGTTGCCAGCTGAGCCAGGGTTCCGTCGGGTATCAGCGTGCTGGAATCGGAACGCCAGATTCTCCGACCATTATCGGCATGCAGAAAACCATAAAGACCTGACTCCAGCTGGCTGTAACGGGGTTCCTGCAGAGTATCCGGAATGGTGATCTCATCACCACTCAGCTCTGCAGCACCAAGAATAAGATAAACCTGAAGCTTCAGGCGCTCCTCTTCGGCGACTTCAAGACTGTGATGAAAAGCCTGCTGCAGGGCAAAACCGGTGAGTCCGAAGAACACCGGCAATAACAACAGAGAGGCCAGCAGCAGACGGGCCCGGAGGGCGCGGGGCATCATTCGCTGACAGAAGCCCCGGCAGGCAGATCAAAGCGGTAACCCAAGCCACGGACTGTTCCGATCGGGTTCAGGCTCTGATCAGGATCAAGTTTCTGACGCAGGCGGCGGATAAATACCTCCAGCACATTACTGTCCCGGTCATAATCCTGATGATACAGGTGCTCAGTCAGCTCACTTTTAGAAATCACTTTGCCGGCATTCAGCATCAGATATTCCAGCGTGCGGTATTCATAGCTGGTCAGTTTGACCGGTTCATTATTGAGATAAACATTGCGGCCACTGCTGTCCAGTTTCAACGGACCGAACTCCAGCACCGGCTTAGCATGACCGGCAGCCCGACGCAGCAGAGCATTCAGGCGTGCCATCAGTTCTTCCATATGGAACGGCTTGACCAGATAGTCATCGGCACCGGCTTCCAGACCTTCCACCTTATCCTGCCAGTCCCCCCGGGCGGTCAGGATAATAATCGGGAAATTCACCTCCCGACTGCGCCACTGGCGGATAACCTCGACACCGGACATTTTCGGCAGTCCCAGATCGACAATGGCCAGATCATAGGGAAACTCACTGCCCAGATAGAGCCCTTCTTCACCGTCTTCCGCTTCCTCGACGGCATAGCCGTTATCCTGCAGACTGGTGACCAGCTGACGTCTCAGATCGCTATCATCTTCGATGACCAACAGCTTCATATTCAATTACTCCTTTACAACCTAACGCATCCCCCGGGACACGGTTTTACTGCAGTTTTTTACCTGTTGCAGCGTCAAAAATCAGGGTCTTCACCCGGCCATCCTTAACGATACGAATATGGTGAACTGACTTACCATTGCTCGATCGGGTTTCTGCTTTCACCACTTTACCGCCCTGTTGTTGCCGGGCTTTTGCAGCCGCCTGCTGCAGTGTTAATCCACCACCGGCAAGCTGTACCTCAACAGGTACCGGAGCCGTCTGTAAAAACGGATCAGCGGTGGTCGCCATCGCTGGTACTGCCAGGAGCACCAACAATGACAAAGCAATTTTTTTCAGCCCATTCAGCATGGCGTATCACCCTATTCATACAACTGTCAGGAGACCGGCACGACATTCACCCGAACCCGGATACGGCGACCCGGATCATGATCCATACGGGTATGATAGGTACGGCCGTTATAGCGGTAAGTTACGTTGTAACCGGTAACCCGTTCATAATACTCGATATCATGAGTGACATTACAGCGTGTCTCGGTGCGATAATGTACTCTGTCCTCACCATAGGCACTTTTCCTGGTTACGTCATGCCCGATTGAGGCCCCCAGTACAGCACCTACGACAGCACCAACCTTTTTATTGTCGGTACCAGCCCCCAGCTCATTACCGATCGCACCACCGATAATGCTGCCCAGAATCGGGCCGGTGTATGACTTACGGTGACGGGAAGGCTCCTGATAGCGTACCTCTTCATCCCAGCACTCACGGCGCGGAACACGGCGTTCCGACTGAATAACAATCGGCTCCACATGAGTCACTTTGGCATAGTCCCGATGGTCATTATTGCCGTAGCGCGGTCCCGCCTCGGCGGTTCCCACGGCCATTCCCAGTACCATCAGACTGGCAGTTAAAATCTTGTTCATGGTTACTCTCCTTCTCATCCACATCTCTGGAGTCTGTGGTTGATTATTGAGCAACCGGACTGAATCGATCCTGAACTGATCCGGCTTTACATTTCTTTACACTGCTTAGTGTGCAGATACAAAAAAACCGCCCTGCGAGGCTGTGTAAAAACAGCGTTAACTGAGCGGTTTTGATTATCAAGAGCCCTGCGTTAGCGGGGCTCTTTGCTTTTCAAGTGATCAATTAATCATTATGCCCGCACCTGAAGCAGTCCGAGCAATCGCTCCACCCCTATAT
>JAOXSA010000080.1 GCA_025800245.1 Amphritea sp.
AAATGAACCGGCTGAAACAGCCACAGATGACTGGGACTGAGCCCAGAAGGCAGAGGGTGAAAACAGTAGAGCCAGCAGAATTAAAGGAATAGCTTTTCGAAGACGCATAAGATCACCTTCCAAGTGAAATCAGCCTCCCCACCACTACTTGAATGTATACCTTTAACAGTAGTCGCAGTTTCGCAACAGTACAAAAAAGGAGATCCTGACGATCTCCTTTTTAAACACTACTCTTCTTCACTGTCCGACAGTTCGTCGTTCTGTTCTTCAATCTCCTCTTCGAGGATCTCATCCTCATCGAGATTCAGAAACACCGTTGATCCGTCCACCATCAGGCAACCCAGATTGATTTGGTGTTACAGAACTCACGGATACCGCTGATACCCAGCTCACGCCCCAGACCCGAAGCTTTCACACCACCGAACGGCATGCGGATATCACTGGCTACCTGAGCATTCAGGAACGCATTACCCACCTCAAGCTGACGCAGAATCCCTTCGCCTTTCTCAAGGTCTTCAGTCCAGACACTGGCGCCCAGACCAAAGCGGGTTACATTTGCCTGGGCAATAGCGTCCGCCTCATCCCGTACCGCCACAATGGCTG
>JAOXSA010000086.1 GCA_025800245.1 Amphritea sp.
ACTACAACTGAACCGTCTTCATCAACTACTGTTGAATCATCAGTAGCAATTGGTGCGTCATTTACTGCACTTACAGTTACAGAAACTGTCGCTGTATCAGTTAGTTCACCATCAGTGATTGTATATGTGAATGAATCAACACCGCTAAAGTCAGCAGTAGGCATATAAGTTACTGTAGTTCCGTTAGTAGAAGCTGTACCATTTGTACCCTGAGTTACAGATGCTACTGAGATTGAAGAGTCAATATCAGAGTCGTTAGTAAGAACTGTGACTGCAACTGAACCATCTTCATTAACTACTGCTGAATCGTTAGCCGCAACCGGAGCGTCATTTACTGCATTTACAGTAACAGAAACTGTCGCAGTATCAGTTAGTTCACCATCAGTGATTGTGTATGTGAAGCTATCCACACCGCTGAAGTCAGCAGCAGGCACATAAGTTACAGTAGTTCCGTTGGTAGAAACTGTACCATTTGTTCCTTGAGTTACAGATGCTACTGAAATTGAAGAATCCACATCTGCGTCATTAGCAAGAACTGTGACAGCTACTGAACCTTCTTCATCAACTACTGTTGAATCGTCTGCAGCAACTGGAGCCTCATTTACGTCTGTCACATTAACTGTAACAGTCGCCGTATCAGTCAGATTTCCGTCCGAGACTTCTACTGTAAGAACGTACTGACTAGCAGTTTCGAAGTCGATGGTAGCTGTCGTGGTGATCTCACCCGTTGCACTGTCGATCGCAAACTCGCCTCCGGCATTGCCAGCAGTGATTGCGTAGCTCAGGATGTCATCTGGATTTGCATCGGTTGCAGTAACCGAACCGACTACCGTTCCTACTAAACTATTTTCAGTAATAGCAAACGTAGCGTCATTGGCAACTGGCGCCGAAGCCAAAGAATCAGCAGGCACATTCAATGCAAGCGTCACCTCATCAAATCCAGCTCCCTGGAAGTTATTGCTTAGATAGAAACAAAGACCATGATTCGGTTCTTCCCCATTCACCCATGCATCAACAATATCGGTGATATCAAGCGTGTAATAGGTATTCAGCGTTGCTGTTCTCACATTAGCAACCAAAGTACCTTGGCGTAGCTGTGAGCCAGGTCCTACCGGCGCACCACTAACTGTTGCCCAGTTATGCTGTGGAAGGCTTACTGTAGAATCCCAGACATCACCAGTCACCTGAGCGACTGAAAGCACACCGTCCTGAGTGGTATTTAGACGCCCTTGCAGAAGCAAAGATACAGTAGCGGTATCTCCAGCTGCCGGATTAAAGCTAATCACTGATGAAAGGTCATGCTTAAAGAAGGCAGAAATGTGTTTTGTTGGGTCATCATCAGACTCACGTTCACGAATCACATAAGTCCCAGTTGTTGCCCCTGGCTCCGCAGGTTCCGCTGCTGCCACAGTCACTGCATCCACTAGCCCCATCAGAACCGTTGGATTAACATCGATTATGACGCTTGCGGTCTCACTCATTGCTGGAGAACCACTGTCTGTGACTTCCACAGTAAGTGTGTAACTGCCAATCGTTTCATGATCGAGCGCAGCTGCCACAGAGAGCTCACCATTGTTATCGATAGCAAAAGCACCACCAGTATTACCGGAGATAATCGTATAACTAAGGGTATCCGTCACATTCGGATCATTCGCATTAACCGTAGTAACAGTAGTTCCGAGAGCGGCGTTTTCAGCTACACCTATTGTAATGTCCGCAACCACTGGTGGGAAGTTTGAGTAGGTCGTCGGATCAGTACCCGCATCAATTTCTTCCAGATCAGTAAGACCATCTCCATCGGAATCAACTAGAGACGGGTTCGTTCCAGCAGCCAATTCTTCGGCATTGGTCAAACCATCACCATCTGCATCTGCAGAACCATTTTGAGAAACTAAATCACCAAAATGAGTAATTTCCCAAGCATCATCCAACCCATCGTCATCAGTATCTGAGTCGTATACTTCCATATCTACATAACCTGTG
>JAOXSA010000107.1 GCA_025800245.1 Amphritea sp.
CCAACGCAAGGTCATGAAGAACGAACGGGCTGACCACAGCGTTTAACGCGGCCACGCAGAATCGCTGAAGATGCGAGGTGCCGAGTTTCGCTGACAGAGTGCACAGCCATCTGATGTCTTCGCTGCAGCTGGGATTACGAGAAAACTTCACGTTCGGGCGATCGTCTGAGGTACGCCTCGATAAAAACTCCAGCGCCAGCATGCCAACTCTGTATGCACTGTTCAGATAAAACGAGACTTGCGTTCCTTGCTGCGCCGTTGTCAAGCGGCTAAGATGCTGGCTAGGACTCGCACTCACGCTCGTGGCTTGGTAAGGGGGAGGGGTGAGGCCAGCGTACGCTCCCGATAGCGAGAATTGAGTTCCTGTCAAAGATCTCGAGAACGGGTACGAATAACCAGACCGATATCCTGAGTTATTGCCAGATAAATAAGCGGGGTAATGCCCCATCATTTGATGGACTTGTTGGTGCATCTGTTGCTGTACGTATTGTTCGGGCGTGGTGTACAGTGGGGGAGGTATGGATGAGTAACTGGGAGGCATGGTGAACTGCGGCATCTGAGACACAAAGGGGCTTAGCGGAGGAGAATGGCTTGAAGATGACGCTGATTGAGACGATCGACTCAATGAACCTCTGCTCCTAGATTCGCTCTTGGCAGGCCTCGAGGGTGAAGTACTCGTCTGGTTTTTCTCGTGAAGGTAGAACCAGTGTTTGGCGACATCGAAGAGAACTTCAG
>JAOXSA010000113.1 GCA_025800245.1 Amphritea sp.
CTAACATGAGTAAGTATGAGCAAGCATCGCATGTCTACTGGCGCTGTCAATATCACATAGTCTGGACGCCGAAATATCGATTTCGGATACTGAAGAATAAGGTGGGTAGGGATGTTTACCGAAGTATCCATGTATATTGTGCGCAGCTAGGCTGTACAGTTTTAGAACTGAATGTCCAAATAGATCATGTGCATCTGGTGGTAAAGATACCGCCTAAGTTGGCAATATCTAAGCTGATTGGTGCACTCAAGGGCAAGATAGCTCTGAAGCTATTCAGTAAATATCCCTATTTGAGAAAGAACAAGTTGTGGGGAAATCACTTTTGGCAGAGGGGGTATTTTGTTGATTCGGTTGGAATCAATGAGGAAATAATCAGGCGTTATGTAAGACATCAGGAAAAGGTTGAAAAAGAGATGGAACGAAGCCAACTGAACCTGCTATAGAAGTCAGCCCCCTTCGAGGGGGCTTCATCAAAGCCACCTTCTTTAGAAGGTGGATTTTTACTACCCAACATGGTTAATGAAATTAAACAAAAGTCGAGTGTGAGCCGTTACATTAGCGTGACAACAAAAAAAATTACAAAACAGTACCCTGTGCAGAATGACGCGAACCGATCTACAGGACAGGTTGTTTAACACACATAACCACACCTGGTTCGCTGCTGACTTCATAGGGATGCCGATCTACCAACACTGAATGGGCAGTGCTGGAAGATTGTTTTGGAGGTTCCATGAGAGTGAATGTCACGCACAAGTTCATTATCGGCTTTGCGCTGATGGTGGTCTTTATCGTCGTGGTCGGCGCCGGTGGCTTATACGCCAGTCGGACGATCGTGAATCAGTTTGATAACGTTACTGAAGACGTTATTCCATCATTAACCGGTAGTCTGCATCAGATGGTGAATCTGCAGGAGGCCAACCGGGATCTGTTTGCTGCTCTGTCGCAGAATCAGGTTCGTGAACTGAACAAGCAGCGAAAGGCTTTTCAGGAGCGTGTTAAGCGGTTCCAGGAAGAGCAGTTGCTGCTATCAGAGAAAGTGGCTGAGCATCCTGAGTTTGCCGAGCCTCTGCAGCGCATCGATCAACTGGGTAATGAGTACTTCGCCCTGGCAGAAACTGTGCTGAAAGAGCAGAAGCAGACGCTGGTACTCGGACGACGGATTCTGGAAGGTGAAATCCAGTTTCAGAGTCTGATTGATTCCCTGAATGCTGCTGTGAATGAGATGGTGGCAACCAGTGATAACCGCACTGCGATTAAAGCAGCGAAGAAGTTCCGTCGCACGGTGGTCCTGCATCGCTTTAATCTGACTAATTATCGCCGTAGCGGCGAGATGGGTGGTTTGGAAACCTCTCTGAAGCACTCAAAAGGTAATATGGAAGAGGCTTTCAATAATGTTGTGAAGCTTGGCGGAAATCTGGGGCGTGCCCGGGATACTATGTTCTCAATTCAGGGGCACCTCTATGAGCCTCGTGGACTGGTGGATTTCTACCGTCAGCAATCTGCCGCCCGTGCAGCGCTGGATAAAAACCTTGAAAAGATCAATCTGCTTATCGTTCAGACCCGTGAAGCAGTGGATGAATTTATTCAGCTGAATAACAACGAATTAGCCGCAGCTGAGGCGACGGCCGCAGAGCAGGCGCGACTGAGCCTGCTGTGGGTTGCTGGCCTGTCGTTGGTGGCTGTTGCCTGTGCTATCGGTATTGCGTGGGTGTTGGTGCAGACCATTCGTGTGCCGCTGGCAGAGATTCATAAAGGGCTTAAAGCACTCCGGGGTGGTGACCTTGCCATCGAGTTTGCTGAGCAGCGTAAAGATGAGTTCGGTGATCTGAGCGGTTATCTGAACTCGGTTGTGGTTGGATTGAAAGAGATCCTGCAGCAGATCGCTGACGGTTCGGAAAAACTGTCGAATGTTGCCCAGAAGAATGCGGCCATTAGTGAGCAGACCACTCAGTCGATGAATATGCAGTCGATGCAGCTGGAGCAGACCTCTTCTGCTGCGGTTGAGATGGAGCACAGTGTTTCTGAAGTGGCGGATCACAGTAAGACAACACTGCAGGCTGTGCATGAATTTGAAGGCCTGAGTAATGATGTGAATACCCAGATCATGGATACTATTTCCAGCATCGAAGCCCAGGCGAAGGGTATTGATCAGGCAGTTGGCGTCAGTAACGAGATGTCTGCTTTCGGTTCCCAGATCGGTAATATCCTGACCAGTATCCAGGGCATCGCCGATAAAACCAACCTGTTGGCGCTGAATGCTGCGATTGAGGCTGCAAGAGCGGGTGAGCAGGGCCGTGGCTTTGCCGTGGTTGCCGATGAAGTGCGTGCGCTGGCGGCCCGTACCCGAGAATCGGTGCAGGATATTCAGGCGATGGTAAACAGTATGCAGGAGTCGATCGTCCGGGTATCTGAGGTGATGACTCAGAGTTATCAGCAGACCCAGACTTGTGTTGATAGTGCGCATCGTTCGCAGGATGTTCTGCAGGCAATGAATGCCGCGGTATCGCATATCCGTGATCTGAACGCACAGATTGAGAATGCTGCATCTGAGCAGGCTTCTGCGGTGGCCGAAGTAAGCCAGACTCTGGTAACCATTAATACGGCTGCGGCTGAAACGTCCCAGGGGGCGGAACAGGCTTCATCCAGTAGTCATGAATTGCTGGATGTTGCACAACAGCAGCAGTCACTGCTCTCTCGCTTCTCAATGAACTAGCAGCAGGACATAAAAAAAGCCGCGCAATTGCGCGGCTTTTTTATTGGCATGACATTCAGTTCAGAGTGATATCTACCATCAGATCGCTGGCAATCTCCTCGAGAGATTGCTGCAGATCGTCCAGATCGACATTTGCCGGTACCATCAGATCCGCGTCTGCTTTGAATAATTTTTCGGCGGACATCGAGCCGCTGATCAATTCAGTGCCCAGACGTTCGACATTAATTTTGTAACCGCTGAGTACATGTGAGATGTCACGGACAATGCCCGGATGATCAGAACCGACCAGAGACAATGAAATACTGTTACAGCCAACATCTGAATCGGGTTCGGAACTGCGTTCAGCGATGACCTTCAGTCCCTGGCTTTCAAGCCCGGCGAGGGCGTTAGTCAGTGCTTCGGTCTGGGCATCAGGTACCGATACAATCAGGATGCCGGCAAATTTCCCCGCCAGGCGGGACATGCTGCTTTCCAGCCAGTTGCCCTCATGGGCAGCAATGGTTTGGGACAGTTGCTCTACCAGACCCGGTTGGTCCGGAGCGATCACTGTGAGTACGAGAGATGTCATTCTTATCTGCTCCTGTATGATGTGCCGTGCCGGACTCACTGTCCCCGTTGAGTCCGGCTTATACCGCCTGTGCAGATCAGGCGCAGGGCATGCGGCTATTATTTTTTGCAAAGCCCTTAACTGGATTATAACCACATATGGAAAATATTCTCACGGCCTTATGGCCGGTATTTTTACTCATAGTGACGGGCTTTATTTTACGCCGCAGTGAGTTTGTTGATGAGGGGTTCTGGTTGCCAGCTGAAAAGCTGAGCTACTATCTGCTGTTTCCGCTGTTACTGATCTATAAGCTGAGTCACGCGGAGATCGGTACGGTGCCCTGGTCGGACGTTGTCATCGGGGTGTTGGCTATGCTCGGTTGCGGTACATTGCTGCTTCAGGGCGTTCAGAAACTGCTGCCGGTGTCGGGGCCTGCCTTTACTTCGGTCTATCAGGGTGGCATGCGCTTTAACACCTATGTCGGGCTGGCTTGTTGCTCTGCGTTGTATGGTGACCAGGGGTTGGCGATCGCCGCTGTGATGGTGGGGCTGATGATCCCGCTGCTGAATGTTCTGTGTGTGATGATGTTCTCTATACATGTCAGCGCAGAGCGGCAGTCAGGCAGTGTTGTGCGCAGCCTTGTCCGTAATCCTCTGATTATTGGTTGTGTGGTGGGCATCGGACTCAATGTCACAGGACTTGGGTTTCCGCAATTACTGGAGTCATCGGCGGCGATGCTGACGGCAATGGCGCTACCCCTGGCTTTAATTCTGGTCGGGGCCGGAGTGCGGTTACAGGTTCTGCGTGATGGAACCGGTCTGGTTCTCTACAGCAGTGTTATCAAGCTGCTGTTTTTCCCATTGATGATGGCGCTGTATGTGCTCTTTTTTGTCGATAGCGGGTTGGTTGCTGCCGTGCTGATGCTATTCAGTGCGATGCCAACAGCGCCCTCTGCCTATATTCTTGCCCGTCAGCTGCGAGGTGATGCGGAGTTGATGGCGATGATCATTACGGCGCAGACGCTGGCGGCGATGCTGATAATGCCGGCAGTTTTGCTGATTTTCGAAGCTGTTTGGTGAAAAAGTATCGAATGGGTTCTTATCATTCGCGATCTTGGTCAGTTTTTTTCTAAATTTTCGGAGAAAATGCCGATATTTAGAGTCATAAGGCGAGATAGAACTTGAAATAAATCTGATTTATGGAAAACTGTGCGCTGTTTCAGGGCAGTCAAGTTCTGATTACCCGAATTGAGTAAAGTAGGCGAGCGAAATAGATTATGAAGAAGGGCCCCGATCTGGTCGTCGTAGTGATATCTGCGTTTGTATTGGGAACCGTGATCACGGGTGTAAGCCATAGCGATATCGAATTTATCGCTCTGGTTGGCCAGGTGCTGAACGGCTGATTTAACCGCTACTCTGTTATCGGGTTAGCTGTCCTGGCTGACCTGTCTGTGACACCCGTTATCGTTAACGGGCGCTGTAGAACTGTTTCTCTGTTGCTATCCCTTCCAGTGGAATATCCCAGCTTTCCGTATTCAGGTGCGGGACCTTCTGCAGATCATGCGCAAGTCCGATCAGGCGGGTACCGCGACCCTGTTTCCATTTCTGTTTAAAGGCAAAGGTGCGGTCATAATAGCCACCGCCCATACCCAGTCTGCCGCCTTCTTCATCGAACGCCACCAGGGGGAGTAATACCAGATCCAGTGCCCATGCCGGGCGACGGGGTACCTTCACCAGCGATGGTTCCAGAATGCGATAGATGTTCCGGCGCATAGATGTTTCAGGGGTGTACTCCACGAACCACAGGCGGTTATGGCGGATCGGGTGCAGCACTGGCAGGAAGCAGCGCTTACCTAATTTCCACAGGTGGCGGATAATCGGTTCCGGATTGATCTCACCATCGTTAGGCAGGTACAGCGCAATATTCTTGCTGCGACGGAATTGCGGCAGCTGTTTGACTGTACCCAGCAGGCCTTCGGCATGTCGTTGTTGCTGTGAACGGGTCAGAGCGCGACGCTGGTTGCGCATTTTTCTGCGTAACTGTTTCTTAAAATCGGGAGCTGAATTCATAGCGGTAGGGTACAGAGAAAGAAGAAAATGACTCCCCAAGGCTGCGGCGTTGGTTGTGGCCCTGAACCCGAAGGTTCAAGGTGGCAGCTTCTGATAAGTATTAGGCTTTCCGTCATGCGGACGTGCACATCAACAAACCTAGAAACTTCCAAAGGTGTGGTTATCGGCTCAAGGGACTTAACCAATCTACCAATAACCCCAGGGAGCTGTCCGCCATTATACCGCTGCAAAGCCGAATGTCAGCTCTTGAATTAAAACTTTTATGTGCTAATGGTATAGCGAAAAATACTTTTAATTGGCTGAAATAAAAGCGGAAAAAAGACAGAGTGAAATTAATTCATCTGTCAGGTGCTAATTTCCTGTTCCAGCGTCTGCCTGATCAGGTTGGTCAGATCTGATAGCTTGTTGCGGGTGTTCTCGGCCGCATCTGCCTGCAGAGTGTGCATCTCGTAAGCGATATTCAGGGCTGCCATCACGGCCACTTTTTCGCTGCCTATAATCCGTCCACCGGCACGAATCTCCTGCATTTTCTTATCCAGATGACTGGCTGCCCTGAGCAGATCCTGTTCGGCTTCTTCAGGACAGGCGACCATGTAGTCTTTACCCATCAGATTCACGGTAATGGTGCGTGGTGTCTGGCTCATGCCTGCTGCTCCAGTGTTTTCAGGCGGGTAATCATCGCTTCGACCTTTTGCTCAGTAGACGCAGCCACTGAGCGCAACTGACTGCGTTCTTCCTGCAGAGAGGTGATCTGCTTGCGCAGATCGCGGTTTTCCCGCTGCAATTTCTGATACTGCTGGATCAGCTGTTGCAGGTGTTGTTCCAGGTGGTTGAAATGTTGCTCAGGCATAGCGCTCTGCTCGTTGTATGGAACCGCTATGATAAGTCGAAAACGCCCGGCAATCGAGCGCTTCATTCTTGGTGCCTGTGACAGGGAAGTGCTACGATATAGCTCTTTGCACAACCTCAGGCGTACCCTGCGTAAGGGCGCTGAACAGAGAAGCCGGTTTTATGTCTGACGAGCAGTCACCCGAAGATTTTATCCCTGAATACTACGAAATGTCCGATATGCTGATTGCCGAGGACAGCATGGCCGAAAATGCCGCTGAACTGCATGGCTTGCTGTGTGGATATCTGTCGGCCGGTGCCCGTTTCAGCCATGAAGCGTGGCTCAAGCTGGCGGGAGAGTTGACGGATATCAGCGAGTATCGCCATGAAAGCTCTAAACTGGCGTTGACCGATCTGTATGACGGTGTTGTTGCGCAGCTGGAGAGAGCCGATTTTGGTTTCCAGTTGATGTTGCCGGATGATGATCTGACTCTGGCGGAGCGTGCGGAAGCGCTGGGCCGCTGGTGTCAGGGTTATCTGACCGGTTTCGGGTTACAGGGAGGTCATACTAATGAGTCCCTCAGCCAGGAGTTGAAAGAAGCCCTGGGCGATATGGAGCAGATCGCACAGATCGAACTGGATCCGGAAGAGGATGATGATAACGAATCCGATCTGATCGAATTGCAGGAGTACGTACGTATGGCTGCAATGATGGTATTCAGTGAATTTAACCCGCTGCAACAGGAAGAACAGCCAGCGGCGCCGGGTACCACTCTGCACTAAGCCATATCTGGATATAGGATGCCGTTCATGAAGATCAGCCAGCAAAACTTTGCCCAACGTCGTCAGGCTCTGATGGCGCAGATGGAACCTGGTAGCGTTGCCATTGTGCCTTCAGCAAAAGAGCTGACCCGTAACCGTGATGTCGAATACCCGTTCCGTCAGAACAGTGATTTTTACTACCTGACCGGTTTCAATGAGCCGGATGCGATGCTGGTGCTTATACCCGGTCGCAGTGACGGAGAGGTGGTGCTGTTCTGCCGTGATCGTGATCCTGAAATGGAGATCTGGAATGGTTATCGGGCAGGTCCGCGTGGGGCTGAAAACCAATACGGCATTCAGCAGGCTTTCGCCAATGATGTCATGGACGAAGAGATTCAGAATCTGCTGGATGGCCGGATCCGGCTCTATTACTCCATCGGTAGCAGTGACGATTTTGATCGGCAGGTTCAGGACTGGCTCAGAGGTCTCAGAGCCAAAGCCCGCAATGGTGCGGTTGCGCCGGGTGAGCTGGTAATGCTGGATCCGTTACTGCATGAATTACGGCTGTTTAAAGACGATGAAGAGCAGGATCTGATGCGTGCAGCTGGCCGTATCTCAGCTGAAGCACATGTGCGTGCAATGCAGATTTGCAAGCCCGGTATGGCTGAGTATCAGCTGGAGGCCGAAATTAGCCATCACTTTGCTATGAATGGCTGCCGCCTGCCAGCGTATTCGTCCATCGTTGGCGGTGGTGAGAACGCCTGTGTGCTGCACTATACCGAAAATCAGGATCTGCTGAATGCAGGAGACCTGGTGCTGATCGATGCCGGTTGTGAGCTGGATTACTATGCCGGTGATATTACCCGTACGTTCCCGGTATCCGGGCGCTTCTCTGACGAGCAGAAAGCTGTGTACGAGCTGGTTCTGAAAGTGCAGAAAGCCTGTATTGATGCGGTGAAGCCGGGTGTGCTCTGGGACCGCATCCATGAACTGTCGGTGGAATTGCTGACCGAAGGGCTGGTAGAACTGGGGCTGCTGAAAGGTGAACCGGCAGAACTGATTGAAAGTGGTGCTTACAAAGCTTTTTATATGCACCGCATCGGTCACTGGTTGGGGATGGATGTGCATGATGTGGGTAACTACAAGGTCGATGGTGACTGGCGTCCACTGGAACCGGGCATGGTGATGACGGTTGAGCCGGGCATCTATATTTCACCGCAGAATGAACAGGTTGAAGCGCGTTGGCGTGGCATCGGTGTGCGCATTGAAGATGATGTGCTGGTGACGGTTGATGGCTGTGAGAATCTGACCGACGGCGTGCCGAAAGAGGTCGCAGAGATTGAAGCGCTGATGGCGTCTCAGGTGATTTAAAGAACAGAGTTAAAGAACTGACTGATGAGATCTGATTACGATATTGTCATTATCGGCGGCGGCATGGTCGGCGCCAGTCTGGCCGTGGCTCTGATTCCTGCTGCTGAACGGTTGGGACTGAGCATCGCGGTAGTTGAACGCTTCCCTGTGGCGAGTGCGGAAACGCTGAATTATTCACCCAGTTATGATTCCCGGGCGACGGCGCTGGCGTACGGAAGCCGACTGATTTATGAACAGATAGGGATCTGGGAACAACTTAATCAGCACCTCTGTCCGATCTCAGATATTCACGTGTCAGACAAAGGCCGCTTTGGGGTTACCCGTCTGAACGCCTCCGATGAGCGGGTCCCGGCGCTGGGTTATGTGGTGGAAAACCACTGGCTGGGTCAGGTGTTACTGAACCGCATACAGCAGTCGGATGCCGGCATGATTGATCTGCTCACTCCCGCTGAAGTCACCGATATCAACTATCACAACGACAGCATGCAGGTTCTGTTGCAACTGGGTGAGGAATCCCATGAACTGCAGACTCAGCTGGTGGTGATGGCTGACGGTGGGCGTTCGGAATTGCGGGAGCGTATGGGCATTGGCTATCAGCAGCAAAGTTATCAACAGCATGCCATTGTGACTAATATCAGCCCTGATCGTCCGCATAACAATGTTGCCTATGAACGCTTTACCGATACCGGTCCGATGGCGTTACTGCCGTTAGAAGATGAGGCGGGACAGCATCGGATGGGGCTGGTCTGGACAGTACCGGATGACAAGATTGATGAGGTGCTGGCGCTGAGTGATAGCGATTTCATGGCGTGCATCCATGAGCGCTTTGGACACCGTGCCGGTAATTTTATCCGTGTGGGTGGGCGACACAGCTATCCTCTGAAGCTGACGCTGGCTGATGAGCAGGTACGCAAAGGGCTGGTAGTACTCGGTAATGCGGCGCATGCGCTCCACCCGATCGCCGGACAAGGCTATAACCTTGCGCTGCGCGGTGTGGTGGCATTAGCTGCAGAGCTTATCAACGCGCGCGAAGCGGGACAGAACCTGGGTGATCTGTCTCATCTGGCCCGTTTTGCCGAACAGATGCGCGGCGATCAGCATAAAACCATTGGGTTCAGTGATAAAACCATGAAGCTGTTCTCCAATGATCACTGGCTGCTGGGTCTGGGGCGTAGCGCCGGATTGCAGTTACTGGATAGCTGTCCGCTGGCGAAAACCGTGTTTGCCCGCAGCGCAATGGGGCTGGATATGCCCACTCCGAATCTGAATTAAGGCCGGGGCCTCTTAACAGAGATTGAAGAGAATCAATATGAGCAACTCAGGCAGTGCAATGCATGCTGATCTGGTGATCGTCGGTGCTGGCATGGTCGGCCTTACGCTGGCGGCCCTGGTGGCACCTTCCGGATTGAAGATTAAGGTACTTGAAAGCCGGGATGTCGATCTGAAGGGGATTTCTGACTGGGAAGGCAGTGCGCGACAGCAGGGCTTTGATCCCCGGGTCAGCGCGCTGACAATTGCTTCGCAGCAGGCGCTGAATGTAGCAGGGGTCTGGTCGCGGATGCAGGATAAACGAGTTACCCCTTACACCGGAATGGATGTCTGGGATGGTGAAGGGACCGGTAATATCCAGTTTCAGAGCAGTGAGCTACATGAATCCTGCCTTGGCCATATCGTGGAAAATCGCGTGACTGTTACTGCTCTGTGTGAAGCGCTGGCTCAGCTGGACAATGTTGAGCTGATCGCCGCCGCGGAGGTGGTTGATCTGAGTGAACCGGATGATCAGCAACTGCGGACTATTCAGCTGGCAAATGGCTGGAAGCTGAGTGCTTCACTGGTGGTAGCGGCTGACGGAGCTCTGTCTGATACCCGGCGCCTGGCGGGAATTGGTATGTGGGAGTGGGATTATGGTCACCATGCCATCGTGACCACGGTTAAGACCGAACAACCGCATCAGTCTACCTGCTGGCAGCGCTTTACCGATGATGGTCCACTGGCGCTGCTGCCACTGGACAGTGACGATGGTGATCACTACTGCTCGATCGTCTGGTCGACCTCGCCGGACCATGCCGGTGAACTGATGGCGCTGGATGAAGTCGAATTCTGTGAGGCGTTGGGGCTGGCGATTGAACAGCGTCTGGGTCGTATCAGCTGGACGGATCGACGATTTGTCTTCCCTCTGCGGCAGCGGCACGCGCGTCAGTATGTGAAGCCCGGTTTTGCGGCGATAGGTGATGCGGCTCATACGATCCATCCACTGGCGGGGCAGGGTGTTAATCTTGGGCTGATGGATGCCGCAGCGCTGGCTGAAGTGATTCTGGACAGTGTACGCGATGCTGAACCATGGCACTCCGAGTATGTGCTGAAGCGGTTCCAGCGGTCGCGGCAGAGTGAGAACCTGCAGATGGCTGCCACGATGGAAGGCTTCCGACGCTTATTCGGTACCGGGCAGCCGTTGGCAAGATTGCTGCGCAATGCCGGGATGAGTCTGATGAATAATTTGTCACCGGTAAAGAATCATATTGTTATGCAGGCAATGGGATTGAGCGGCGAGTTGCCGCGTCTGGCGCGACGGCCGATCCGATCCTGAGCCATTTTACTGACGCAGGTGATAAGCGTTGTCGGTCGCGGCTCTATAACTATTGTCTGGAGCGGTTGATCAAAGATTGCGCTGCCCTGAGATTGTCTATACATTGACAGCCCTTTTCTGTTGCCCGGCGGTGCCGCAACAGATGTGATGACGGATATAAGAGCGAGAACAGATGGGAAATAAGACGGCATTGTACGAACTGCACCAGCAGATGGGTGCGAAACTGGTTGATTTTGGCGGCTGGGATATGCCGATCAATTACGGTTCTCAGGTTGAAGAACACCACCAGGTGCGTCGCGATGCAGGGATGTTTGATGTCTCCCATATGACGGTGGTGGATATTACCGGCTCTGATGCACAGGAATATCTGCGTTACCTGCTCGCCAATGATGTCATCCGTCTGCGAGAGAAAGGCAAGGCTATGTACACCGGCATGCTCAATGAGACCGGTGGCGTAGTGGATGATCTGATCGTTTACCTGATGACTGATGCCGATGTGCCGGGTGAGTGGTTCCGTGTCGTGGTGAACTGCGCGACGCGCGAGAAAGATCTGCGCTGGATGTCTGATCACACTGCACATTTCGATGATGTGGCGCTGACCGAGCGTCCGGAACTGTCCATGGTTGCCATTCAGGGGCCAGAGGCATGTGCCAAAGTGACTGCAGTTGTCAGTGAATCCCGCGGCAGACTGATTGAGTCTCTGAGCCCGTTTCAGGGGCTGGAATCCGAAGGCTGGTTTTTTGCCAGAACTGGCTATACTGGTGAGGATGGTCTGGAGGTCATGGTGCCGGAAGATGAGGTTGCTGATTTCTGGCAGGCTCTGGCAGATGCCGGTGTCGGTCCTTGCGGTCTGGGGGCGCGGGATACCCTGCGTCTGGAAGCCGGTATGAACCTGTACGGTGCCGATATGGACGAAAGCATTTCTCCGTTGGCAGCAAATATGGGCTGGACCGTTGCCTGGGAACCGCAGGAACGTAACTTCATTGGGCGCGAAGCGCTGGAAAAACAGCGCGCTGAAGGTGTGGCTGATAAGCTGGTCGGACTGGTGCTGGAAGGCCGCGGAGTGCTGCGCAGTCATCAGAAAGTTATTGTGGATGGTGAAGAAGTGGGTGAAATTACCAGTGGCTCTTTTTCACCGACACTGGGACACTCGATTGCAATGGCGCGAGTGCCTGTAACAACCGCTGAAACCTGCCATGTGGATATGCGTGGTAAACCGGTTGAAGTGCGTGTGGTTAAACCGTCATTTGTACGTAATGGCGAGAAAGTATTTTCATAAAACACTCATTGTAGGAAAGAAAAAATGAGCGATATCCCAAGTGATCTGAAGTATGTTGCCAGCCATGAATGGATCCGTGACGAGGGTGATGGCGTTGTCACTATCGGCGTTACCGATCATGCCCAGGATCTGCTGGGTGATGTGGTATTTATCGAACTGCCGGAAGCCGGCGCTGAGTTTGCCAGCGGTGATGATATCGGTGTGGTTGAATCGGTAAAAGCGGCATCGG
>JAOXSA010000118.1 GCA_025800245.1 Amphritea sp.
CGTTCCTCCCGCTCAAAATGCTCACGGGTATACTCCAGCAGCTCCCGGAAAAAGATCGGCAGGTATTGCAGACTGTCCGGTTTGAGCAGGGACAACTCGATAGAGTTGAACAACGAGATAAGATACTTATGGTCCCGGTCGATCAGGTCGTTACCGGTCGACAGTTGTGATTTCCATATTACAGGCATTCAGATATTTCCAATCAATCCAGGTCATGGGTGGCAGGGAGGATGGGCGAACCATCGGCAAGTCGACGCTCAGCCTGTTTTTCGGCCATCCAGAGGGCAAAAAACTGATAGCGGTTCCGGCCCTGTTGTTTCGCCTGATAGAGTGCCAGATCTGCAAACTCAAGTAACTGATCCTTGTCACGACTATCCGACGGCGCCACTGCAATCCCCAGACTGGTGGTCAGACAGAGCTCTTCGCCAGCGACCATAAATGGCTCAGCGACCGAATCAATAATCCGCTCTGCCAGATGCGCCACCGCGATCTCAAGTTCATCGGTATCATGATGGGCGACAAACACCACAAACTCATCCCCACCCAGCCTGCTCACCAGATCCACTTCGCGCACAGTGTCATTGAGTCGCCGCGCCACAGTAATCAATACCTGATCACCGATGCCGTGACCGTAGGTGTCATTAATTTCCTTGAAGTGATCAAGGTCCAGATAGATCACGGCAAGCTGTCTGGAACTGTGCCGTCGTACAACAGCCAGCTCATGATCAATTCGTTCCATCAGTACCCGCCGGTTTGGCAGGTCGGTCAGCGAATCACTCTGAGCCATATGCTCAAGCTCCTGCTCAATCGCTTTGCGCTGACTGATATCGGTAAAGGTGCCGATATAGTTCTTCACCTCACCGGCCTCATCCCGGTAACAGGTAATCGACAGCGCCTGGGGATAGAGAGTGCCATTTTTACGGCGATTCCAGATCTCACCGTGCCACTCACCTTTGTCCTGTAGCTCCTGCCACATCTCCCGATAGAACGCCGAATCGTGATGTCCTGAACTGAGCATTCCCGGACTGCGCCCTTGCACCTCATCAAACTCAAAGCCTGTGATACGGGTAAATGATGCA
>JAOXSA010000123.1 GCA_025800245.1 Amphritea sp.
TCATTTCTTTGAAGATATTCAGTCTTTGAATTCCCCCGATCTTAAGTTTGTCGTGATCGCTCATCTACTGGATGAAGAGCAGGTCTTTATCCGCTATCTGCAACAGATGGAGAAGCTGATACTGCTTCTACCTAAACCTCGCAGCGCTAACCCGGAGGCGGTTGAGCATTTCAGTCAGGAGGTCCGGACTGAGATCGCTGACCGATGTCGGCTGACTGATCCGGAGTACCTGGCCGATCTGATTAACTCCGTTTGTCAGCAGAAGAGGATCGTGCTGTTAGATATCGGTGGCTATTTCGCACCGGCACTGAATCAGTTGCCCGACCATCTCGATAATGAGCTGGTCGGCGTGGTGGAGATGACCGAAAACGGACATCAGCGATACCAAAGCTTAGATCAGCTCAGTGTTCCGGTGATATCAACCGCAAGAAGCCCTCTGAAAGCCCCGGAGGATTACCTGACAGGGCAATCGATTGTCTACTCAGCCGAAGCGCTAATGCGAGAATGTCATCTGATTATGAATGGTGGCAACGCAGCGGTATTTGGCTACGGAAAGATTGGCCGGGCGATCGCGGAATCGCTGCACATGAAAAACATCAACACCAAGGTGGTGGAGATCGATCCGATCCGGGCCATCGAGGCAAAAGCGATGGGCTTTGATCTTATCGATAAGGATGAGGCGTTGAGACAGAGCGATATGATCTTCTGTGCGACTGGCAATCAGTCTCTCTGCCACCGGGACTTTAACCGGATCAAGAACGGCGCCTTTATCTTTTCTGTGACCTCTTCGGATGATGAGCTGGACCTGTCCAAAACCGCCTCGATGTTCGGGATCAGCCCGGTTACCCAATATATCAGCCGATACGAGCAGCTGGGGCAGTACTTCTATCTGGCCAATGAGGGTAATGCCATCAACTTTATCCATAACGCCGAACTGGGGCCCTATGTGTTCCTGGTCGAAGCCGAAATGCTGGCAGGGGCTTTCTATCTGGAAGGACAGCAGGAAGCAGAAGAGATACTCGAGTTGCCAGCGGAACAGCAGAGGAGTCTGGCGAATATCTGGTTAAGTCATTTCAGGTAGC
>JAOXSA010000135.1 GCA_025800245.1 Amphritea sp.
ACCAATCACCATACCTTTGCCTGCTTCAGCACACACCGCCAGATTCGCCAGCGTCGCCTGCGGCGCAGTGAAGTCGATCAGTACATCAAAGTCATTCAATACTTCGCTCAGCGAACCAGCAATACTGATACCCAGTTTGCCGACACCGGCCACTTCACCCGCATCAGCACCGATCAGGCTGCTATCTGCTTCGACAATAGCCGCGCCCAGCTGAACACCTTCCGCAGCCTGAAGCGCTTCAATATTGGTTTTACCCATCCGTCCGGCAGCGCCGGTTACTGCAACTCTGATCATATGTTCTTCTATCCTGTATCCGGACCGCCGCTTGCGGCAGCGCCCCAATCAATTATTTCTGGCCGACTGTTCCGGACTGTTATTCCTGGCTGACAGTCTGATCCATATCCAGCGCCGGTTTTTCGCATTCCGGACGACCGACAATCTTAGCGGGCACACCTACAACAGTGGTATGTGCCGGCACATCTTCCAGTACCACAGAAC
This sequence comes from Amphritea sp., assembly GCA_025800245.1. Classification (GTDB taxonomy): domain Bacteria; phylum Pseudomonadota; class Gammaproteobacteria; order Pseudomonadales; family Balneatricaceae; genus Amphritea. Next base: position 499 of record JAOXSA010000135.1, read on the forward strand.
CACCGCCGACCTTAGCGCCTTTACCGATCTCGATATTACCGAAAATCTTGGCACCGGCAGCAATCATAACACCACTGCGGATCTTCGGATGACGATCACCGGACTCTTTACCAGTACCACCCAGGGTTACTGATTGCAGAATCGAAACATCATCTTCGATCACGCAGGTCTCACCGACAACAATACCGGTGGCGTGGTCGAACATCACACCGCAACCGATTCGCGCTGCCGGGTGGATATCCACCTGAAATACGGCACTGATACGGCTCTGCAGGTACAGCGCCATGGACTGACGGCCCTGTTTCCACATCCAGTGAGCGATACGATAGCCCTGTAGGGCATGGAAGCCTTTCAGATAAAGCAGTACCGTCGTAAAACGCTCAATCGCCGGGTCACGCAGGCGAACGGCGGTAATATCATGACAGATGCACTGCAGAATTGCCGGATCACCACTCAGCGCTTCCTCAATCAGTTCACGCAGGGTAATCGCAGCCATTACTTCATCAGACAGTTTGTTAGCCAGCAGATAGCTGACCGCTTCGCACAGGCTCTGATGCTGAATAATGGTGCTATGGAAGAAGCTGGCCAGAAACGGCTCACGCTCCATTTCAGTCGCAGCTTCTTCCTGAATCAGCTGCCACAAGGCGTCGGGTTGAGTGGGAAAATCACTCATAATAGACTCCTGAAAATCACAGGGGCTGCAATGCAGCCCCTTCAGACATCACCCTCAGGTCATATCCTCAAAGAATTTTTTCACGCTATCAAAGAAGCCATGCTTCTTCGGTGCATGATGCTTCTGGCTCTCATCCATGGCCGACTGGAACTCCTTCAACAGCTCTTTCTGACGGCTGTTCAGGTTCACAGGTGTTTCGACAATTACCCGTACTAGGAGATCACCGATAGCACCACCGCGCACCGGTTTAATACCCTTACCACGCAGACGGAACAGTTTTCCGGTCTGAGTTTCTGCAGGTATTTTCAGTTTAACACGGGATTCAAGGGTCGGAACTTCCAGCTCGCCGCCCAGCGCTGCGTCGATAAAGCTGATCGGCACTTCGCAGTACAGGTGCTTACCGTCACGTTCAAAGATCGCGTGATCACGCACACTGACCTGCACGAACAGATCACCGGATGGACCACCGTGGGTACCCGCCTCACCTTCACCAGACAAACGAATACGGTCGCCGGTATCAACACCCGCCGGGATCTTAACCGACAGCTTCTTGGTTTCCTGCTTACGCCCCTGACCATGACAGCTGGTACAAGGATCAGAAACTACCTGACCTTCGCCATGACAGGTCGGACAGGTCTGCTGCACAGAGAAGAAGCCCTGCTGCATACGTACCTGACCCATACCGCCACAGGTACCACAGGTCTTGGCACTGGTGCCCGGCTTAGCACCGCTACCATCACAGGTATCACAAGGCACCAGCGTCGGAACAGTGATGGTTTTCTCGCAACCATGAACAGCCTCTTCCAGGCTCAGCTCCATGGTATAACGCAGATCGGCACCGCGCTGCACGTGGCTGCGACGACCGCCGCCCTGCTGGCCAAAAATATCGCCAAACACATCACCGAAGATATCACCAAAGCCACCGGCACCGCCGCCGTAGCCGCCACCACCCATGCCATTCGGATCAACACCGGCATGACCATACTGGTCATACGCCGCTTTCTTCTGCGCGTCGGAGAGGATTTCGTAGGCTTCGTTAACCTCTTTGAAGTTCTCTTCAGCCTCTTTATCGTCGGGATTACGGTCCGGGTGGTACTTCATCGCCATACGACGAAACGCCTTTTTAATATCCCGATCAGAAGCGTCCTTGGACACCCCTAACACATCGTAAAAATCTCTCTTCGACATAGTCTGCTTCGCAATTCGGTTAACGGTTTAGCGCTGAAATCAGCTGGTTTTTAAAACGCGACAACGCGGGACCGGCCCGCGCTGTCTTTTACAACATTGAATCAGTCAGATCCGACTTATTTTTTGTCGTCTTTAACTTCTTCAAACTCGGCATCAACAGCGTCGTCTGCTGGCTCAGCCTGCGCCTGTTCAGCACCCTCTGCACCTTCAGCCTGCTGTGCAGCTTCAGCGTACATCTTCTGAGCCAGACCGGAGATCGCTTCAGTCAGCGCTGCAGTTTTAGCTTCGATAGCGTCTTTGTCGTCGCCCTTCAGCACTTCTTCCAGCTCTTCTACTGCAGCGTTGATCGCAGTCTTCTCTTCTTCAGTCGCTTTGTCGCCAGCTTCTTCCAGAGTCTTCTTCGCAGAGTGAACCATTGCATCACCCTGGTTACGCGCCTGGCTCAGCTCTTCAAACTTCTTATCCGCTTCAGCGTTAGCTTCAGCATCGCGAATCATCTGTTCTACTTCGTCATCGCTCAGACCGGAAGAGGCCTTGATGATGATGGACTGTTCTTTGCCAGTGGCTTTGTCTTTTGCAGACACGTTCAGGATACCGTTGGCATCGATATCGAAAGTTACTTCGATCTGTGGGATACCGCGTGGTGCCGGTGGGATGTCCGCCAGATCGAAACGACCCAGAGACTTGTTACCGGACGCCTGCTTACGCTCACCCTGTACAACGTGAATGGTTACTGCAGTCTGGTTGTCATCTGCTGTAGAGAACACCTGAGACTTCTTAGTCGGGATAGTAGTGTTCTTTTCGATAACCGGAGTCGCTACGCCACCCATAGTCTCGATACCCAGGCTCAGCGGAGTTACGTCCAGCAGCAGTACGTCTTTCACGTCACCGGCCAGTACCGCACCCTGGATAGATGCACCCATCGCAACCGCTTCATCTGGGTTTACGTCTTTACGTGGCTCTTTGCCGAAGAATTCAGAAACCTTCTGCTGAACCATTGGCATACGGGTCTGACCGCCTACCAGGATAACTTCATCGATTTCAGATGCAGACAGATCAGCATCTTTCAGCGCGATGCGGCAAGGTTCCAGGGAACGCTCAACCAGCTCTTCTACCAGAGACTCCAGCTTGGCACGACTGATCTTAACGTTCAGGTGCTTAGGACCGGTCGCATCTGCAGTGATGTATGGCAGGTTAACGTCGGTAGACTGTGCAGAAGACAGCTCAACCTTCGCTTTCTCAGCACCCTCTTTCAGACGCTGCAGCGCCAGAGGATCGTTGTGCAGATCGATACCAGACTCTTTCTTGAACTCGTCTGCCAGATATTCGATCAGACGCAGGTCGAAGTCTTCACCACCCAGGAAGGTGTCACCGTTAGTCGCCAGTACTTCAAACTGGTGCTCGCCATCTACTTCAGCGATCTCGATGATAGAGATATCGAAGGTACCACCACCCAGGTCGAATACCGCAATGGTCTTATCGCCCTTGGACTTGTCCATACCGTACGCCAGCGCTGCTGCAGTAGGCTCGTTGATGATACGCTTAACTTCCAGACCCGCGATCTTACCGGCATCTTTAGTTGCCTGACGCTGAGAGTCATTGAAGTATGCAGGTACAGTGATAACCGCTTCAGTCACGGACTCACCCAGGTAATCTTCTGCAGTCTTCTTCATCTTCTTCAGAACTTCTGCAGATACCTGTGGTGCAGCCATCTTGCTATCGTTTACCTGAACCCAGGCGTCGCCATTATCAGCTTCGATAATTTTGTACGGCACCATGGTGATATCTTTCTGAACCACATCGTCTTTAAAGCGACGACCGATCAGACGCTTGATCGCGAACAGGGTGTTGTCCGGGTTAGTCACTGCCTGGCGCTTAGCCGGCTGACCTACCAGAATCTCGCCATCATCGGCATAAGCGATGATGGAAGGGGTGGTGCGATCACCCTCGGCGTTTTCGATAACTTTAGACTGATCACCATCCAGCACTGCCACACAAGAGTTGGTGGTGCCCAGGTCGATACCAATGATTTTACCCATTTCAATAACTCCAGTTATTTGCGTCCGTTTGGACGGACATAAATTCTTTACGCTTGCTTTGCTAGCTATATAAGTCCGGTTTTCTCAGTTTCAAGGGCCGGACTGTTGAGAAAAGCTCTATTAAGCGCCTTTAGAAACCACAACCATCGCCGGACGGATCAGACGACCGTTCAGGCTGTAACCTTTCTGCATAACATCCATCACGGTGTTCGCTGGCAGGTCAGGATTCGGCACCATGGTCATCGCCTGATGCAGCGCCGGATCAAATGGCTCACCGGCCGGGTTATGCTGTTCAACATTGAACTTACCCAGACCTGTGACAAACATATTCAGGGTCATTTCGACACCTTCACGCAGTGCCTTAACCGCCTCATCGTCGCCGGAGGCTGCATCAACAGCGCGTTCCAGGCTATCGATAACTGGCAGCAGTTCATTGGCGAATTTCTCCACTGCGAACTTGTGCGCTTTCTCGACATCCTGCTCAGCACGACGGCGTACATTCTGCATCTCTGCCTGCGTACGCAGCTCCTGATCTTTCAGCGCAGTAATCTGATCCTGAGCCTTTGCCAGTTCCAATTGCAGCGCATCCACGTCAACGCTTTCATCTGCAGCAGCGTCTGCGGTCTGCTCCTGAGCAACACCTTCCTCGACTGCAGTGTCCGGCTGTTCGTTTTCAACCTGGGCTTTTTCTTCGCCTGCCATTACTTTCTCCAAACATGTCAAACGTGTGATTTTCTGTTGTGCATCTATATGGGGCTAAGCCAGCAGGATTCAAGTGGACTTTCTGAAGTTTTTTTAAGCAGCTGAGTCTGATGTATAAGTTCCCAGATTGAGGAAAAAAAGATTGCGCCCGCGGCGGTATTGGCTTATACAGATACTACTGTATAAAAACACAGATGTTTTGTTATGCTGACTCAACTCAATATTCGTAACTATGCAATCGTAGAACAGCTGGATCTTGAGCTGGACGATGGAATGACTGTCGTCAGCGGCGAAACCGGCGCCGGTAAATCGATCATGCTCGATGCCCTGGGACTGACCCTCGGTGATCGGGCGGATATGGGCTCCGTTCGTCAGGGCGCCGAACGGGCCGAGATTATCGCCAGTTTCGATATCAGTAATATCCCTGCAGCCCGCAAATGGCTGAAGCTGCAGGATCTGGATGATCAGGAGTGTATTCTGCGGCGGGTTATTACCTGCGAAGGACGCTCCCGCAGCTACATCAATGGCAGCCCCTGCCCGATCACCAAAGTCCGTGAACTGGGCGAATACCTGATTGAGATTCACGGTCAGCATGAGCACCAACGGCTGTTGAAAAAAGACCATCACCGCTATCTGCTGGATGCCTACTCAGGCAAAGGCGATCTGGCTAAACAGACCCGTCAGCTGTACCGCAACTGGCATAACCTGGACAGCCGCTACCGCAAGCTGTCAGAACAGAGCGCCGAGCAGAATGCCCGGGTACAACTGCTGCGCTATCAGATTGAAGAGCTGGAACAGCTTGCCCTCAACGAAGGGGAGTTCGAAGCACTGGTTGAAGAACAACAGACACTGGCCAATGCCGGTGAAATTCTTCAGTCCGGTCAGCAACTACTGCAACTGACCAGCGACAGCGAAGAGGGCAACTGCCTGGCGTTGCTTAACCAGTGTCAGCAACTGCTGGCGAATATGAAAGGTCAGTCGCCCTCAATTCGTCAGACCTCCGAGATGCTGAACAGCGCGCATATTCAGATAGAGGAAGCCGCTCAGGAGATGAGCCACTATCTGGATCGGGTAGAACTCAACCCGGGCCGTCAGTCGGTTGTAGAGGAACGACTCAGCTCTATCTTCGATCTTGCCCGTAAACACCGAATCACGCCGGAAGAACTGCCCGGTTTTATGGCCGAAACTCAGGCCGAACTGGACAGTCTGTCGCTGTCCGACCAGGCACTGGATGAACTGCAGGCAGAAACAGAAACCGCATTACAGGCATTCCTTGAAAGCGCGCGTAAGCTGAGCGATGAGCGTAACCGTTCTGCAGTCAAGCTCAGCAAAGAGGTCAACAAACAACTGCACAGTCTGGGAATGACCGCTGCCACATTAGCGGTTGAAACCCGGACCTACGAAAACAATCAGTTCAGTGCCCACGGCCTCGAAGAGGTCGAGTTTATGATCAGCACCAACGAGGGTCAGCCACACCGGCCGCTGAATAAGATTGCGTCGGGTGGTGAACTGTCACGGATCAGTCTGGCGATACAGGTGATTACCGCTCAATCGTCATCCACACCCACACTGATCTTCGACGAAGTGGATGTCGGTATTGGTGGTGCCATTGCTGAAGTGGTCGGACGCATGCTGCGTCAGTTAGGCGAGCACAGCCAGATTCTCTGTGTCACGCACCAGCCGCAGGTTGCTTCTCAGGGTCACCAGCATCTGTTTGTCAGCAAGCAGGCCAGTAAAGGTCGGACTCAGACCCGCATCGACCGTCTGAATATTGATCAGCGGGTCGGAGAAGTTGCGCGCATGCTGGGTGGTATCGATGTCACCGATACCTCACTGGATCACGCCCGGGAGATGCTGGGAGTAGCGTAACACCGCAGCATCACTACAAAATGCATGGATATTGCACATACTAAAAGACCAGCATAATGCTGGTCTTTTAGTCATCACCTGAGCGATAGGCAGGAAGACTTACTTATCTTCAGCATCCTTATGTACACCGTACAGGTAGATAGTACGGTCAGTCACGGTAAAGCCCATATCCTCAGCAATTTCATTCAGCAGTGCGTTCAGGCGAGGATCGTTAAACTCTTTAACAATGCCACTCTTCACACATACGATGTGATCGTGGTGCTCATCTTTAGTCAGCTCAAAAACGGAGTGACCGCCTTCGAAGTGATGACGAGATACCAGACCGGCTGCCTCAAACTGAGTCAGTACACGGTACACAGTGGCCAGACCTACATCTTCATTCTGATCCAGCAGAATCTTGTAGATGTCTTCAGCACTGAAATGGTCTGCTTCGCCGGCTTTTTCCAGAATCTGATAAATCTTTACCCGCGGCAAAGTAACCTTCAGACCTGCCTTTCTTAGTTCCTGATTTTCAAGTGCCATAATCTTTCTCTATGATGTTTGTCGTAACGAATGTAGACTTGTGACCTCAATTATCTGATTTTATACGCGAAAGTGGAAGTCATTTACCAATGCAAAAAGTTCTGATTAGCGCTATTGTCGCATTATTGCTGTCCGGATGCGCCGAATTCCCTGGGGTTTATAAGATTGATATCCCACAGGGTAACCTGGTAACTCAGGAAATGGTTGACCAGTTACGTCCGGGCATGACCCAGAGCCAGGTCCGCTATGTTATGGGTACACCCCTGGTAACTGATAGCTTTAACAAGAACCGCTGGGACTATCTGTACCGCTTCAAGTCCGGTGAAACTGGTGAAATCACTCAGGAGCGTATCACCCTGCAATTTGATGACGCGGGTCGACTGACGGGCCTGGCAGGCGATTTCCGCCCCGGTACCCAACAGTAATATAGCACTGACACAAAAAAACCGGGCATTGCCCGGTTTTTTTATAGCTGAACCACTGTTACTTTTCCGCCGCCTCTTTTGCAGCTTTTGCCTTAGCAGCCCGTTTAGCACGCGCTTCTTTAGGATCTGCAATCAGCGGACGGTAGATCTCCACCCGCTCACCGGCGCGAATCGTCGTGCTCTTAGGATCACGGACCGCCTTGCCAAAAATGCCCATCGGATCGTTATCAACATCGATCTGAGGATACAGCTCTGCAATGCGCGACTGAATCACCGCATCGTAGATAGAACAATCTTCCGCAACCTGCAGGGAGACAATCTTCTGCTCATGGGGCAGTGCAAACGCCACTTCAACCTGAATCATTGCTTATCTCCTTAACCGTAAACCTGGTCTGCACGACTGACGAAAGCATCCACCATCGTTGCCGCCATCTGATTAAACACTTTACTCATCGCCATACTGGCCAGCTTACCGGAAAAATCGAACTCCAGGCTGAGGCTCACTTTACAGGCTTCTTCGCTCAGCGGCTTAAACGTCCAGATACCGGACAGTGAAGAGAACGGCCCTTCCACCAGCGCCATGCGGATCGTCTGCGGGCGCTCCAGATCATTGCGGGTGGTAAAGCTGTACTTCAGACCAGCCTTGGCCACATGCAGACTCGCCTGCATTACCTCATCGGTTGACTCAATCACGGTAGAACCGGAACACCACGGTAAGAATTGTGGGTAACTCGCTACATCATTGACCAGATCAAACATCTGCTCAGCGGTATGGAGCACCAGTGCACTCCGGTCTACCTGTGTCATCTATCAGCCTAACTTCTCGATCAGATTCAGAACAAAGATTGCTGCAACAGCAATCGGTGCAATATAACGGATCGCAACGGACCAGGCCAGATAAAGCGTCGGATTGGTGATCGCCAGCTCATCTTTAGTGATGCGTTTGTTCAGAATCCAGCCAGCGAAGCAGGCCACGAACAGACCACCCAGCGGCAACATTACATTAGCCGTAATGAAATCCAGGAAGTCGAAGATGTTCATACCGAACAGAGCAACTTCGCTGCCGAAGTTGAACGAGCTCAGTGCTGCAATACCCAGCAACCAGACCACAATGCCCAGACCGATACATACCGGCATACGGCCCAGACCGAAACGCTCAACCATCCAGGCAACCGCAGGCTCCATCAGGGAGATTGCAGAACTCCACGCCGCCAGACCCACCAGTACGAAGAACAGGAAGCCAAAGATATGGCCACCCGGCATCTGACCAAAGGCCACAGGCAGGGAGATGAACATCAGACCAGGACCCGCGCCCGGATCCATACCGTTAGCGAATACAATCGGGAAGATCGCCAGACCCGCGATCAGCGCTACAACAGTATCCAGTGCTGCGATAGTCAGCACCGTGCTACCGATAGAAGCTTTCTTAGGCATATAGGAACCGTATGCCATGATCGCACCCATACCCAGCGACAGGGTAAAGAAGGAGTGACCCAGCGCCACCAGTACCGCATCCCAGGACAGTTCAGACGGATCAAAGTGGAACAGGAAATCAAAACCCTGACCGAACGCACCGGTAGTCATGGAGTAACCCAGCAGTACCAGCAGCAGCACAAACAGTGCTGGCATCATGATACGGGTCGCACGCTCCAGACCTTTATTAACACCACCCATAACAACAGTCATTACCAGCACCACAAACACTGAGTGCCAGATCAGCAGCGCCTGAGGGTCGGCCAGCAGATCATTGAACGCTTTACCGGCAGCATCGCCGTCCATACCGATGAAATCACCGTTCCCCATACCTGCGATGTACGCCAGTACCCAACCGGCAACCACAGAGTAGAAGGAGAAGATCAGGAAGCCTGCCAGTGCGCCCATCCAGCCCACCAGGGCCCACTTCGGAGAATGATTGGCCTCGATAGCCACTTCGCGCATGGAATTGATCGGGCTCTGACGACCACGACGACCCACCAGTACCTCGGCCATCATAATCGGCACACCAACAGCCAGAATAAACAGCAGGTAAACCAGAACAAAGGCACCGCCGCCATTTTCACCTGCGATATAAGGGAACTTCCAGATGTTACCCAGGCCAACAGCAGAGCCCGTCGCAGCCAGAATGAAGATCCAGCGATTCGCCCATGAACCGTGGATATTTTGACGATCTTTCATTTAACTCTCTTTAAGATTCTTTTGTAGTCAGATTAGACTTTAGTTGATCGGACAAAAAACAGCGGGGATTGTCCAGATTTTAGACAACAATTCAATGTCGCAGGACAATTACCTTATTAACCCGGCACCTGAATACCGGTTATTCAGTCGCTCTATGCTTGTTCTCGGTAAGACATCAGTGTGCCGGAGTAGTCATTCTACTTCCAACACTGATAACGCCGTCCGAGGGCAAGCAAAGGGCGACCTTTCTTTTTAAAAACATATTGTTAGGGGCAAACTCAAAACCGCATCTCTGCGTTACAGCTTTTGCTAATAGAACCACTATTACCTGCAAGCCCTGCCTTGATATGCGATTTTGAGTTTGTCCTGAATGACTGGTATTTAGGTGCCGGGTTAATCAGAACAGGTCTTACCAGACAAACTTCTGCCGCCGCGCTTTCCATGACCGGTCCCGCTCTATATAATCGCGCCCCATGGCAAAGAAGAAAGCAAAACCCAGTGGCAACACCATCTGCCAGAACAAGAAGGCCCGGCACGATTACCATATCGATAGCAAATTAGAGGCCGGTATTGAACTGAAAGGATGGGAAGTAAAATGTCTGCGCGAAGGCCGCGCCCAGCTTGTGGATTCCTACGTGATTCTGCATAACGGCGAAGCCTGGCTGATCGGTGCACACTTTACCCCACTGAAAACCGCATCCACCCACGTGATCCCTGAACCAACGCGTCAGCGCCGTCTGCTGCTGCATAAAAAAGAGATCGCGCGCATTCTGCTGGCCACTCAGGCCAAAGGTTTCACCTGCGTTGCCCTGTCCCTGTACTGGAAAGACAACAACAAAGTGAAATGTGAAATCGCCCTGGCCAAGGGTAAAAAGCAGCACGATAAACGGGATACGGAAAAAGAACGCGACTGGAACCGCCAGAAGCAACGGGTCATGTCTAAGGGCTAACCCGCTTTTCAAGCGTTACTGTCTGATCTTAAAGGTTTATACTATCTTCTTGCTGTAAACCGGCTATAATGCCGGGCCGCATCAGAGCCTGCTGGCTTTTATGCAAACATCTGGGGGTGCTTTGGTTTCGACGCCGATTACGAACCCTTCGGTGCATGTCGTGAGTGTAGTAAATCACGTAAATCCATTACTACATTGTTATAGTTGCAAACGACGATAACTACGCTCTAGCGGCATAAGCCCGCTAGCGCTGCGCTTAAGGTGTCTATAACTTAAGATTTTGCAGTGTCATTTGAGATAGAATCGCCCGGATGCTTTGTCTCAAGCTGAACGGTTAAAACTAAAGAGGCTCGCCCTAAACGCCCTGACCTTCGGGCCGTGCTGGGTTAACCTAATAGAAGTGTCTAAACATGTAGAGCTGATGGCAGAGGATTGACGGACGGGGGTTCGACTCCCCCCACCTCCACCAGATTCTGAATAAAAAAAGGGCTACCTAACGGGTGGCCCTTTTTTTATTCCCTGAATCAGGTTTCGGGGAGAGGAGAACCCCACAAGGGGTTCGAACCGAGCGCGCTCTTTGCGCGACACATCATCGCGCCTTTCGCGATGACCCGAAGGGCAAGGCCAAAGGGCGCAGTACTCCCCCCCACCTTTTCTGCAGCAATCTGCCTGACTACGAAAAGAATTCGGGTTCAAACCGAGCGCGTTCTTTGCGCGACACATCATCGCGCCCTTCGCGATGATCCGAAGGGCAAGGCCAAAGGCCGCAGTACTCCCCCCACCTTTTCTGCAGCAAGATACATATGTATGTAAAGAATTAGCCTTTCTTGATCCAACCACTGGTAAACCATGGGGTGGCGATCATATCATCCGTAAACGTGTATGGACCTCCGCCCTGGCTAAAGCGGGAATCAAATACCGCAACCCATACCAGACACGCCACACATTCGCGTCAACGATGCTGTCTGCTGGAAAGAATCCCCTATGGGTAGCTCAACAGACGGGTCATAAAGACTGGGGAATGATTAGAAAAGTATATGGTAGATGGATAACGGAATAATTTACCAACTACACAATAAAAAGGATTAAGAATTGGAAGAATTAAGTTTTACTAATGCTAAACATGCTTCTTGGGTTGAAACATACAACCAGGATAGCTGTAAGCTAAATAGATTTACATATTGCTCCTTCATTGCAGACTTCAT
>JAOXSA010000155.1 GCA_025800245.1 Amphritea sp.
TGAAAGTGTAACCAACCACGATGTTAAGGCGGTTGAATACTTCCTAAAAGAGAAGGTTGCCGAGGTTGAAGAGCTACACGCGGTAAACGAGTTTATCCATTTTGCTTGTACCTCTGAAGATATTAATAACCTTTCGCACGCCCTAATGCTTGCTGAAGCGCGCGACACCATTATGCTTCCTCAGGTTAAAGAGGTGGTTGCAGCGGTTCAAGCGCTAGCGGTTGAATATCGCGAAGCCCCTCTCCTCTCTCGTACGCACGGTCAGCCGGCATCTCCTTCTACTATGGGTAAAGAGATGGCAAACGTTGCATACCGTCTGCAACGTCAGATCAAACAGATTCAGAGCGTTGAACTGCTGGGAAAAATCAATGGCGCAGTAGGCAACTACAATGCCCACCTGTCTGCTTACGCAGATATCGACTGGGCACAGAACGCCAGCGACTTTATCGAAAGCCTGGGCCTGACCTTTAACCCATACACTACTCAGATCGAGCCACACGATTACATCGCTGAGCTGTTTGATGCTGTATGCCGTTTCAATACCATCATTATCGATTTCGACCGTGATGTATGGGGCTACATCTCTCTGGGTTACTTTAAGCAGAAAACCATTGCTGGCGAAGTTGGCTCTTCCACTATGCCGCACAAGGTTAATCCGATCGACTTCGAAAACTCCGAAGGCAACCTGGGTATCGCCAATGCGATCATGCAGCACCTGGCCGCTAAACTGCCGGTATCCCGCTGGCAGCGTGACCTGACTGACTCTACTGTACTGCGTAACATGGGCGTGGGCTTCGGCTACAGCCTGATCGCTTACCAGTCCAGCCTGAAAGGCATCAGCAAACTGGAACTCAACCCTGCTCGTCTGGATGAAGATCTGGAAAACAGCTGGGAAGTTCTGGCAGAGCCAATCCAGACTGTGATGCGCCGCTACGGCATTGAAGAGCCGTACGAGAAACTGAAAGCGCTGACCCGTGGTCAGGACATGACTAAAGCAACAATCATGGCGTTCGTTGATACGCTGGAGATGCCAGAAGCAGCTAAAGAAGAGCTGAAGCAACTGACACCTCACAGCTATATCGGTAATGCAGTCGATCAGGCCAAAGCGATCTGATCGCCCATAAGCCACATGAAAGCAGAGCTCAGGCTCTGCTTTTTTTTGCATAAACTAATTTCACTCAAAGCGCATCTAAGCATCTGATATTATGGAAAAGATCACCTCAGCCGACGGCGTAGACATCCACTATCTGAGACTGGGCACAGGCAGTCCGGTTATCTTCCTGCACGGTTGGAGTGCCAGCGCCCGGGAATGGCTGCCTTTCGCCTCAGAACTGGCTGATCACCATGACGTGATCTGCTGGGATGCCCGAGGCCACGGTGGTCATAACCAACCGCAGAATAGCAGCACTCATGTGGCCGACATGGCCGCTGACCTTAATCAGCTGATCAACGAACTGAAACTCGATCAGGTAACTCTGGTAGGCCATTCAATGGGGGCGCTGACTTTGTGGCAATATATCCGTGATTTTGGCTGCGATCGACTGGCGGGGATCTGCATCGTCGATCAGTCACCAAAACTGGTCACCGATGAGCAATGGCATAACGGAATCTACGGCCACTTTAATCAGGCTGCTAATAATCGCCTGATAGCCAGGCTGCGCGAGGACTTCGCCGAAGGTCTGCTGCAGTTGGTCGCCAACGGCTATAATCGCAAGTCCTATGACAATTATCAGCGTAACTCCCGCGGTTTCCAACAGATGCGCGAATACCTTCAATCGCTTAACGGCGAGCCACTGGTACAGTGCTGGGAAAGCCTGACTGCTGCGGATTACCGGGATGTACTGCCAACCATCAGCGTACCTGCTTTGCTTATCTACGGTGATGAAAGTCAGTTCTATTCGCAACAGGTTGCCGAATACGTCCGTGATACTATTCCGGTTGCTGAACTGCACACCTACGAGAATTCCGATCACTCACCACAACTGTGGCACCGTGAGCGCTTTATCTGGGATCTGAAGCAGTTCTGCGAAAAGCTGGAACGCTGATCTGAAACACTGATCTGAAACAACTATTCAACCGACGCTGACAACTACAATAGCGCGGCCAACAGAAGTAATGACAAATATGCTCGACAATATCCGTATCGTTCTTATCAATACTTTTCATCCTGGTAATATCGGCGCTGCCGCACGGGCGATGAAAAATATGGGGCTGAGCCAGCTTTATCTGGTAGAGCCAC
>JAOXSA010000162.1 GCA_025800245.1 Amphritea sp.
CCCACACTGCAGGTGGTTTGTACGGTAATGCCGGTTACATCGATCTTCTGTTGAGCGATAGCCCGGCGCAGCAGCTCTGCCAGCTTGGCTGCTTTTTCCGGGCTGGGATCGTGGAACAGAATAGCAAATACATTTTCTTCCAGGCGGGCAAAGATATGCGCTTTGTTGACCTTCTTACTCAGCAGCTCGGCGATATCCGCCAGCACGATGTCACCGCCTTTGCTGCCCAGATCGGATAACAGGGTGTCGTAGTTATCAAACTTGATATACAGCAGGCTGCAATCCGCACCACCTGGCAGGGCTTTATGCACTGCCTTTTCAAGCGCGTTGAGCATATAGCTCTTGTCATACAGCCGGGTGATCGGATCCAGATTGGCGAAGCTGTGAGAATTAACTTTGACGTCTGGCTGAATGATCACCTGCAGAGCATCCTGGTTCATATACCGGGTATGCTGGATGGTAAAGGTAGCAGTGAAGTTCGAACCGTCGATACGGCGACCGTTGAGTTCCAGTGTCACTTCATCCTGAGGTTGTTCCTGAACGGCTCTGAGCTGGCTCAGTAACTGTTCACGGTCTTTCATAGTGACAAACTTATCCAGCGTCTGACCATCCAGTAGCTGCGAATCTTCAACGCCGAAAGTTTTACTGAAAGAAGGGTTGCTGTAGAGCGGAGTCAGTTCCAGGTCCAGATAGACAATCGGAAACTGAGACAGCGCTGCCAACTGCTGGCACTGTTTTTCAACTTCGGCCAGTTGTGCCTCGGTGGTTCTCATGCGGCGGCGATTTTCCAGATGTTCAAGCTGGCGGCGAATCTGAATCAATAGCAGTTCCTGTTCTTCCAGAGAGATAACCGTGGCCATTTTAGCTTTCAGCCCCTGTAGCAGTGACAGGCTGTTACTGCGCGGTACCAGCTGAATAATCGGGATATCTTTTCCCTGACGCTGAAGGATCTGTATCGCTTCTTTAGCGGTAAACGTGCCTTCCACCTGTGGGCTCAGAATAAGATCCCATGAACGCTCGCTGAGGGCGCTCTGGAACTCTTCCGCCGACTGTACCTGCTGTCCCCGTGGCGCCAGGCGGGCACCCCGCAGTAGTGTAATGATGGGATCAGCCTCGGCTGCTGTCAGGCCAAGAAACAGAATATGCACATTCTTGCGCAGGCGTTGCCGTTTTTCTGAAATAATCCTTTTTAGCAGGGCTGACTGAGCACCTGTGGCTACGTTTCCGCTCATAAGTATTCTTCTTCTGTGAAAATACATCTGGTAACAGGGCAGTCTATCGACTTTGTATCTGCCTGTCAGTCAGATTCAGGTGATGGCGTGTGAAATTGTACGCAAAATGACCATTTTGTTGTTTTCAGACAATAGGAACAGCTTTGAAAAGCAGGATGCAATCTATCGAACCCGCAGGCTTTTGCGTGTGCTGATGATACCGGAGATATTCTGAAGTTTGAGATGTAACTGAAAGATGGCTGGGGTAGGAGGATGGATCCTTATCGCTGTTGGCGATAAGGCCCCTACGGGCTTCACAGCAGAGCTGCTCGTCTCAAATTGCACGCAATTTGTCGAACCTCGAGGTTCTCGTAGTCACTGAGAGTTTCGTTGATTCTGGGAGCTTGAGATGTAACTGAAAGATGGCTGGGGTAGGAGGATTCGAACCTCCGCATGACGAGATCAAAACCCGTTGCCTTACCGCTTGGCGATACCCCAGCAAAATGGTGGCAATAGCGGGACTCGAACCTGCGACCCTCGCATTATGAATGCGATGCTCTAACCAGCTGAGCTATATTGCCTTTTATATAACAGTGGGTTTAAGAACCGTTATATAAATCTGATTGTTTCCAACCGCTTCTTTTTCATTAAGAGAAAGAAGATGGCTGGGGTAGGAGGATTCGAACCTCCGCATGACGAGATCAAAACCCGTTGCCTTACCGCTTGGCGATACCCCAGCAGAGTCGATAAAGGCATGGTGGCAATAGCGGGACTCGAACCTGCGACCCTCGCATTATGAATGCGATGCTCTAACCAGCTGAGCTATATTGCCTTAGCACTTATCGAGGTCGCGAATTATTCTCTTTTTTGGTAATCCTGTCAACCGCTTAGAGGTAAAAAAAAGGTCAATTTTCAGGTTTGTTTAAGGCGAAAAAAAAAGCCGCTCAGAATCGCTTCTGAACGGCTGTTTTTTGTACAGAGTCAGGCTTTAAACGTTAAAGCGGAAGTGCACTACATCGCCATCTTTCAGGATGTACTCCTTACCTTCCAGACGCCACTTACCAGCGTCTTTCGCGCCCTGTTCGCCATTAAATTCTATAAAGTCGTCGTAGCCGACAACTTCAGCGCGGATAAAGCCTTTCTGGAAGTCGGTGTGGATAACACCAGCGCCTTCCGGTGCAGTTGCGCCCTGTTTTACAGTCCAGGCGCGAACTTCTTTAACGCCAGCGGTGAAGTAAGTGTGCAGGCCCAGCAGCTCATAACCGGCGCGGATAACGCGGTCCAGACCTGGCTCTTCCATGCCCATCTCCTGCAGGAATTCCATCTTCTCTTCATCTTCCAGTTCAGAGATTTCGGCTTCCATCATGTTGCAGATAGCAACGATCTGAGCACCTTCTTCCTCTGCCAGCGCTCTCACCTTGTCCAGATGAGGGTTGTTTTCGAAGCCATCTTCGGAAACGTTGGCGATATACATGGTTGGCTTGGTAGTCAGCAGGTGGAACTGACGGATCTCAGCGCGCTCGTCATCGCTCAGCTCCAGCGAGCGAATCGGTTTGGCTTCTTCCAGGTGTGCCTGCATTTTTTCCAGCAGCGCTTTGGCTTTGAGGGCATCTTTGTCGCCGCTTTTCGCTACGCGAACCACTTTCTGAAGCTGCTTCTCAACAGACTCCAGGTCTGCCAGTGCCAGCTCAGTATTGATGATCTCGATATCGTCCATCGGATCGATCTTGTTGGCCACGTGAATAACGTTTTCATCTTCAAAGCAGCGAACCACGTGAGCGATGGCATCAGTTTCACGGATGTTTGCCAGGAACTTGTTACCCAGGCCTTCGCCTTTGGAAGCGCCAGCAACCAGACCGGCGATATCGACAAATTCCATAGTGGTCGCCAGTACCCGCTCAGGGTTAACGATTGCTGCCAGGGCATCCAGGCGTGGATCCGGCATGGGCACGACACCTGCATTAGGCTCAATCGTACAGAATGGGAAGTTTTCCGCGCCGATACCGGCTTTGGTCAGTGCATTGAAAAGAGTGGATTTGCCAACGTTAGGCAGGCCCACGATACCGCATTTAAAACCCATGGCTGTATCCTGTCGTGTTCAGTTATTCGGCTTTGAAGGTGTGAAGGGTGGTCATCGCTTTATGCCATTCGCCGGATGCGGCCTGTTCCAGTACGCGCATCGCTTCGTCAATGGCTGCTTCGGTCAGATTGAACTCTGAAGCAGGGGCTTTTTTCAGCACAAAGTTGCTAACCTCGCCGGCGCTGCCCGGGTGACCGATACCTAAGCGCAGACGGTAAAAATTCTTGTTATTGCCCATTTTGCTGATGATATCCCGCAGGCCATTATGACCGCCGTGTCCGCCGCCCTGTTTAAAGCGGGCAACACCGGGAGGGAGGTCCAGCTCATCGTGAGCGACCAGAATCGATTCAGCAGGAATCTTGTAGAAGTTAGCCAGCGCGGCAACAGCCTGACCACTGAGATTCATAAAGGTAGTCGGGATCAGCAAGTGAACAGGTTTGCCGTTCAGGCTGATCTTACCGTACAAACCGTGAAATTTACTTTCAGGTTTGAGTGGGGAGAGATGCCGGGCAGCGAGCTGCCCGACAAAGTCGGCACCGGCATTGTGACGGGTTTGATCATATTTCTGGCCCGGGTTACCCAGGCCAACAATCAGTTCAATCGGGTCTTGCATGCCAGTGCCTGTCGTCAGTAATTACTTACTTAGCAGCTTTAGCGCCACGTGGTGCGTAAGTCTGAGCGATGCCCTGGTCACGGTCAGCGCCACGACGCAGTTGAGCGATCTCAACACCGGCTGGCATAGTGATATCGGACAGGTGGATAACCTGACCCATCTCAACGTTAGACAGATCAACTTCCAGAGACTCTGGCAGTTTGTCAGCCAGGCAGCGAACCTTAACAGTTGTCTGAGACACAGTGTACTTACCAGACGCTTTGCCTGCTGGAGACTTAGCGAAGTTGGTGAAGTTCACAGGTACGATGATTTCGATCGGCGTAGACTTAGTTACGCGCTGGAAATCGATGTGCTGAACAGTGTTTTTCGCTGGGTGACGCTGAACATCTTTAACGATAACGTTTTCAGATTTGCCGTCCAGTTCCAGAGTCAGGATAGAAGAGAAGAAAGTCTGATCTTCGATCTGCTTAACCAGTACACGGTTTTCCAGAGAGATAGATACAGGCTTCTTACGCTTGTCACCACCGTAAACAACAGCAGGAACCTGACCAGCGTGACGCAGGCGGCGGCTCGCACCTTTCCCTTCGTCTGTGCGAGGCTGTGCATTCAATACAAAATCGGTCATTTTAATACCTTTAGTAAAAACAAAACTGCAAACACCTTGCGACCAGGTATTTGCAGTTATTTCAGTTAACCCTTGCGGGCGGTTTTCCTGTCAGCGGATCGTTAAGCCGGGCTTAACGGAACATCGCGCTGATAGATTCTTCGTTGCAGACGCGGCGAACCGCTTCTGCCAGCATCGGTGCCAGCGTCAGCTGACGGATGCGATCACAGTTTGCCGCTGCTTCAGTCAGCGGAATAGTGTCTGTTACAACCAGTTCATCCAGATCGGAACCGGAAATGTTCTTAATAGCCGGGCCTGACAGTACTGCGTGGGTTGCGTAAGCAACAACTTTTACTGCGCCGTTCTCTTTCAGTGCTGCTGCGGCTTTGCACAGAGTGCCAGCAGTGTCACACATGTCATCAACCAGAATACAGGTACGACCGGTAACATCACCGATCAGGTTCATAACCTGGGACTCATTGGCTTTTTCACGACGCTTGTCGATGATCGCCAGGTCGCAATCCAGTTGTTTTGCCACAGCACGTGCACGTACCACACCGCCTACATCAGGAGATACCACGATCGGGTTTTCGTAGTTCTGGCGAGCGATCTCGTCCAGCAGTACCGGAGAGCCGTATACGTTATCCACCGGGATATCGAAGAAGCCCTGGATCTGGTCAGCGTGCAGGTCAACGGTCAGTACGCGGTCGATACCGACACCCGCCAGCATATCCGCCACGACTTTAGCGCTGATTGCGACACGGGCAGAACGTGGGCGACGGTCCTGACGGGCATAGCCGTAATATGGAATTACCGCAGTGATGCGGGTTGCGGATGCACGACGCAGAGCGTCAGCCATCACGATCAGTTCCATCAGGTTGTCATTAGTGGGTGCGCAGGTGGACTGCAGAATGAAAACGTCCTTACCACGGGCGTTTTCATGAATCTCAACGCTGACTTCGCCATCGCTGAATTTGGTTACGGTTGCTTCGCCCATTGGAATGTCTAGGCGTTCTACAACTTTCTCAGCAAGCTGACGGTTAGCATTGCCAGTAAAGACCATCATTTTAGGCACGGTGTCTACCTTCCCGGATGTACTGTCGTTTAATTGAGATTCGGTTGTTGAGTCTTGCGGGGCTTGCACTTTAATTCATCCTTATCGGAATGGGCCGCCGTTTTGCCTGGTGGGTAACCTGTATGTGGTTTTTGGAAGTGTCGTGATACAAAGCTATCCACTAAGGATGGCTGGGGTAGGAGGATTCGAACCTCCGCATGACGAGATCAAAACCCGTTGCCTTACCGCTTGGCGATACCCCAATATCCAGTCACTTCAGAGCACCAGGCTCGCAAAGAGGCGCACATTTTCCCGGAACAGGTAGTCAAAGTCAATCAGTTGGTGGCTGAAAAACGACCATTTTGTGCGGTGATCTGCCACTCTTTAGCGACAATGGTTATGCGCAGATCTCCCCGGCTGATAATCAGCTTGCCCGGGAGATCGACGCCGTCTGCGTGAGTGTAGCGTAAGTATCTGATCTGCCAGCCTTTCTGGTTGAGGTTCTGGAGTCGGTTATCGGCAAATTCAGGGGTATAGGGCAGGCCGGGGGCAGGAATGCCTTTGACCCAGTAAAGCAGCTCCCGGATCGGGAACTGCCAGCCCAGTGTTCTCTGCATCAGTAATTCGGGCGATCGGGCATGTACAGGCTCTTCTCCGGCGACATCGATCATCACGCCGCCACCATTACCTTCTATGCGGGCACCGCCCTGGCCGAAGGGACCGCTGAGCTCGATTTCATAGTGCTCCTGAAGTTGCTGCCAGTACAGGCTGGCGCTATGGTTTTCGCGGCTGTTGCGGATGCCGATTTTACCGGTCAGACGCCATTGATTGGTCGCCAGTAACTGTTGCTCATGGCTGGACCAGGAATCCGGCGCTGCGATCGGCTCCGGTGGCGTGCTGAATCCGGCGCAACCACTCAGAAGCAGTGTCAGGACAACCAGTATGGAGCAGGATAGGGAGCGACTCACTGTGAATTACTCTGCAGGCTCAGAAAGAGTCGATTGCGCCTCTTTCAGATATTCGTTGTCCGGATGCTTGGTCAGTTCCTGATCCAGCAGCTCGCGGGCTTTCTGCTCTTCACCGTTGGCGTGATAGGCCTGAATCAGGTGTGAAGACACTTCAGGATCCGGGAATGCATCATAGGCGCGTTTCAGGAACGGAATGGCTTCGCCGGTTTTACCCTGCTTAAAGAGAATCCAGCCCATGCTGTCGAGAATGGCCGGTTCATCAGGATTAAGTTCATGGGCTTTTGCGATCAGCTCATAAGCTTCATCAAAACGGTCGGTATAAATGGTCAGGGTGTAACCCAGTGCGTTGAGGGCCAGACTGTTATCAGGTTCAACTGCCAGTACCTGACGCAGGTCCTGCTCGATCAGTTTAATATCCTGAGGGTCGAGCATCATCGCCCGGGTGTAGAGCAGATTAATATCATTATCGTACTGCTGCAGGGCTTCATCCATCAGGTTCAGGGCTGCATCACTGAAGTCGTTCAGGTGTAACCATTCTGCTTCGATTACGTATAGCTGAATACCTATTTCAGGCAGGGAGTTGCGGGCATTCTGCATGATACGTTGCAGGCGATCACGTTGAGCAGGATTGTCCAGCAGTGCAGAGATACGGCTGTATGCCTGCAGAATATTGTTGTTATCCCGTACTTTGCTGAAGTGACCGATTGCCGTTTCAGTATTTTTTGCGCGTTGCTCGATCAGGCCCAGATAGTAATGCGGCGTGGTGTTATTCGGGTAACGATCCAGCAGATCCTGCATAATTGTCCGGCTCTGATCTGTCTCACCGTTTTCCAGCAGCAACAGAGCGATATAAAAATTCAGTTGCGGCTCATCAGGGAACAGTGCAGCAAGCTGACGAGCCTGTTCTGTGGCCTGCTCTTTCTCGCCGGACTGGAACAATAACTGTACATAGAGGGTGTACAGCTGCTGGTTAGGTGTATCCTGCCTGAGATAGGGTTTAATCAGGCGGATCGCCTGCTTGTACTGCTGCTGACTGCGCAGCAGTTCCGCTTTCTGGTAAACCGCTTCTTCATTATCGCTGTTCAGCTGAATCGCCTTATTGAATTCAGTCAGCGCGCTTTCAGCATCACCCTGTTGCTTATAAAGGACGCCCAGAGTGGTGTGAAGCTGACTGGAGTTGGCTTGCTGGCTGTGTTCCTGCAGTAGTTCAATATAAGCGCTGAGTTCCTCATCACTGAACTGACTGGCCTGTGCGCTGATAACCAATAGCGCTTGTGTATCGGTGTGCTGCAGAGCTTTGCGCAGCAGCGGCAGAGCGGCTGAGAAATCACCTTCTCGCAGCAGAATGCTGGCGGCTATCTGATAGGGCTCGGCGTTGTCTGGTTCTGCCTGCTGCCAGATCTGGCTGGCTTTCAGGGTTTCCTCTTTGCGTTGCAGATACTGTGCGATATAGGTGGCGCGTTTGGCAATGGCGGGATCGGCGGTTTTTTCTGCCTGGCTGATGTACTTTTCCAGCGACAGATCAAACTCTTTACGCTGCCCGGCCATTTCGGCAACGATCAGCTCAAACAGGGTTTCCTTGTTCAGTTCTCCCGGCTGGTATTCCACATCTGAAAACTGATCCGGGGTGGCGTACAACGGCGCACTGTTGTTATTAGCCGGCTGCATCGCGCAGCCACTGAGTAACAGAGAAAACAGGGTGATAGCGGGTAGTGATGTTTTCATTGAATCCGTGTGCTTATCGCTCGATTGAATGGCCCCACTATAGATGAACAGAAGGGCGCTTGTCATACTCTGTGGCAAGTGAACGACAGTATTGTTCCCAAAAACAGAAAAAATTGATCTGAACCCTCCACGGATTTTTAACCTTTCTGAGAATACAGTGTATTATTACGCGCTTGTTCAGATCTGGGTGTTGTATTCCTCTATGGCTTTGCTGGCGTTAGGCATTAATCACAAAACAGCTTCGGTATCGGTTCGGGAAAAGGTTGCCTTTGCCCCGGAACAGATGTCGGAGGCGCTGGCGCAGGCCTGTGATCTGGCCCATCTGAAAGAGGTGGCGATTCTGTCCACCTGTAACCGTACCGAACTTTACTGTTCTACCGAGTTGGAAGGCACCCGGGCGTTGCTTGAATGGCTGGGCGGATACCATGATCTGGACCCTGACGAATTGCAGCAATGCAGTTATGCTCACTGGGATCAGGAAGCTGCTCAGCACATGATGCGTGTGGCCAGCGGTCTGGACTCACTGGTATTGGGTGAGCCACAGATTCTGGGGCAGTTGAAATCCTGTTATGCCGTGGCTCAGGACAGTGGTGTGGTGGGTGCCGAATTGGCACGTCTGTTTCAGCAAACCTTTGCCGTTGCTAAAAAGGTCCGTACAGATACTGCGATCGGTGAAAACCCGGTATCAGTGGCTTATGCATCGGTCAGCCTTGCGCAACATATCTTCTCTGATCTGAGCAGCAGTAAAGCACTGCTGATCGGTGCAGGAGAGACCATTGAGCTGGTCGCCCGCCATCTGTTTGAAAGTGGCGTTAAAGAGATGACCGTCGCCAACCGTACGCTGGTGCGTGCTGAGGCGCTGGCAGCAGAATTCAGCGCTAAAGCGGTGCTGCTGGGCGATATTCCGGAAGCGCTGGAAGATGCCGATATAGTGATTGCCTCAACCGCCAGTCAGTTGCCAATTCTGGGTAAAGGTGCGGTTGAATCAGCGCTGAAGAAGCGTAAACACCGGCCTATTTTTATGGTGGATATCGCGGTACCCCGGGATATCGAGCCGGAAGTGGCTGAGCTGGATGATGTTTATCTGTATACCGTGGATGACCTGAAAGAGGTTATCGAAGAGAACGTACGCAGTCGCGAAACCGCGGCCCGTGAAGCGGAAACGATTGTAGAAGCTGGCGCGGTTGATTTTATGCGACAGGTGCGTGCGCTGGGCGCTGTCGGGACCGTAATGGCTGTGCGTCAGCAGGCTGAATCTCTGAAGCAGAATGAGCTGGAAAAGGCGCTGCGTCAGCTACAGAGTGGTAAGTCGGCCGAGGCGGTAATCAACAGTCTGGCACACGGCCTGACGAATAAGCTGATTCATACACCGACCGTACAGCTGCGGCAGGCCAGCGCCGAAGGGCGCGATGATTTTCTGGACATGGCCCGTGAGCTGTATCAGCTGTCCGATACTAAGAAAGAAGACTGATTTTCCCGATGAAAGAATCGATTTTACTGAAGCTGGATAATCTGGCGGATCGCTATGAAGAACTGGCCGCCCTGCTGGGCGATGCCGGGGTTATTTCTGATCAGGATAAGTTCCGTGCCTATTCGATGGAGTACTCCGAGATTGAGCCGGTAGTAAAGTGTTTCCAGTCCTATCAGCAGGCGCAGTCTGATCTGGAAGAAGCGCAACTGATGATGGAAGACTCCGATCCTGATATGCGCGAGATGGCGAAAGAGGAGCTGGCTGAAGCGAAGCAAACGATTGAATCACTGGAGCAGGAACTGCAGATTCTGCTGCTGCCGAAAGATCCCAATGATGCCCGCAACGTGTTCCTTGAGGTTCGTGCCGGTACTGGTGGGGACGAGGCTGCAATTTTCTCTGGTGATCTGCTGCGTATGTATACCCGTTACGCGGAGAACCAGGGCTGGCGTCTGGAAATTATCAATGCCAACGAAGGTGAGCACGGCGGCTATAAAGAGGTTATTACCCGGATTGTGGGTAAAGAAGTGTATTCGCGACTGAAGTTTGAATCCGGAGCGCACCGGGTGCAGCGGGTACCGGAAACCGAATCTCAGGGACGTATCCATACCTCGGCCTGTACCGTAGCGGTAATGCCGGAGATGGATGAAGTCAGTGATATCGAAATCAACAAAGCGGATCTGCGGGTAGATACCTTCCGTGCCTCCGGTGCCGGTGGCCAGCACGTCAACAAGACCGACTCGGCGATCCGTATCACACACATCCCCACCGGTGTGGTGGTGGAGTGTCAGGAAGAGCGCTCGCAGCATAAAAACCGTGCTAAGGCGATGTCGCTGCTGGCATCCCGACTGCAGGCGGCGGAGCAGGAACGTCATGCGGCTGAACAGGCCAGCACCCGTAAGAGCCTGGTCGGTAGTGGTGACCGTTCAGAACGGATCCGCACCTACAATTACCCGCAGGGTCGGGTAACCGATCATCGTATCAATCTGACGCTCTATAAACTCAATGAAGTGATGGAAGGGGCGTTGGGTCAGGTGGTCGATCCTCTGGTCAATGAATATCAGGCTGAGCAGCTGGGTGCCCTGGCTGACGAAAGCTGATCACGCCCATGAATGTTCTTCAGGCGCAGACCCTTGCTGAGCAGTTGCAGGGGCTGAGCGACTCTCCGGAGCTGGATGTTGAGCTGTTGCTCTGCCATGTGCTGCAACGCAGCCGTACCTTCCTTTTTACCCGTGCTGATTATCAATTGAGCGACTCAGAATGTGCCCGGTTCACCGCGCTGCTTGAACGGCGCAAGCTGGGTGAACCTGTTGCCCACCTGACCGGCACCCGTGGTTTCTGGACACTGGATCTGGAAGTGAATCCCAGCACTTTGATTCCAAGACCGGACACTGAAACACTGGTTGAAAAGGCTTTGGAACTTATTCCGGCAACGCCTGCCAGAGTACTGGATCTGGGGACCGGGACCGGGGCCATTGCTCTGTCTCTGGCACAAGAGCGGCCGGCCTGGCAGGTGGTCGCGGTGGATTGTGTACCAGACGCTGCGGAACTGGCTGAGCGGAATCGTTGTCGACTGAATATCCGGAATGCTGAGGTGCTTCTTGGGAGCTGGTTTGAACCGGTGAATGGACGGTTTGAGATGATCGTCAGCAATCCTCCCTATATCGATCCGCAAGACCCTCATTTGCTGCAGGGCGATGTACGGTTTGAGCCGTTGTCGGCTCTGACTGCCGATGACCAGGGATTGGCTGATATACGTACCATTGCCTCGCAGGCGCGTAACTACCTGCAGTCAGAAGGGGTCCTGCTGTTTGAGCACGGCTATGATCAGGCGCAGGCGGTTCAGGCTATTCTCCGGTCTCTGGGTTACGACAGAATTGATTCAGCTCAGGACCTGGGCGGGAACGACCGGATAACATGGGCGATCTGGACACAGACGCCGGATACAGGAGCATAACAATGCTGAATGATGAGCAGTTATTGCGTTACAGCCGGCAGATTATGCTGCCGGAAGTCGAAATTGCCGGACAGGAAGCCTGGTTGAATGCCTCAGTTCTGATCGTCGGAGTGGGCGGTTTAGGGAGTCCTGTGGCGATGTATCTGGCCGCCGCCGGTATCGGTCATCTGATTCTGGTCGATGATGATGTGGTGGAGCTGACGAATCTGCAGCGACAGATTGTACATACCACTGAGACACTGGGTAAGCCAAAAGTTGAATCGGCAAAGAGTGCACTGTCAGGGTTAAATCCCGATACCCGGATCACCACCATCAATCGTCGTCTGACGGATGAAGAGCTGGCCGAGCAAATTGCAAGAGCTGACCTGGTGCTGGACTGCACCGATAACTTCAGTACCCGTTTTGCGATTAATGATGCCTGTGTTGCACATAAAAAGCCGCTAGTATCTGGAGCAGCAATCCGCCTGGAAGGTCAGGTCGCAGTGTTTGATCCCCGTCAGGATGATGCGCCCTGCTATCGTTGTCTGTATCGGGAAGGCAGTGATGAGAATCTGACCTGTTCAGAGAGCGGGGTACTGGCACCGTTGGTCGGCATTATCGGCTCGGTGCAGGCGATGGAAGCATTGAAGGTACTGGCTGAAGTGGGAGAGCCCCTGGTCGGTAAATTGTTGTTGCTGGATGGTCGTTATATGGACTGGCGCAGTCTGAAGCTGCGCCGGGATCCGGAGTGTCCCTGCTGTGGACAACAGCCGGAAAAATAATAAACAGACCTGCGCGAGCAGGCCGCAGAGTGTGGAGCAGTCAATAATGGATACCGTTCGTCAGGTACTTGAAAGCAGTAAGACGATTGCGATGGTCGGGGCCAGTCCCAAGTCTCATCGTGCCAGTAATCAGGTTATGCACTACCTGTTGTCGAAAGGTTATAACGTGATTCCTGTTAATCCGTTGAAGGTGGGTGAAACCATCCATGGCCGTGAAGTGGTTTCCTCGCTGGCTGAGATCAGGGAACCGATCGATATGGTGGATATCTTCCGAAATTCTGCCGAGGCCGGTGATGTGGTGGATGAAGCGATTCAGGTTAATGCGAAAGCGGTGTGGATGCAGCTGGGTGTGATTAATGAACCGGCTGCTGAGCGTGCTGAAGCGGCGGGTCTGAAAGTGGTGATGGACCGTTGTCCTGCCATTGAAATTCCACGTCTCTGAGCTTTTATTCCTGGGGGTGATTGTCCTGATCACCCCTTAGCAGATTCTTCTGTAATTTCTCCACATTAACCTGTTTTTGTCGTCATCTGGCAGAAATACAACAGTATCCGGCTGGTCAGATAATCCTGTCACGATAGAATTGTGTCTTTGTAATTTTCTCTGGGAGTCCAGCTATGTCCATCGAACGTCAGGAAATCGGCCAGCGTATGAGCCGTATTGTTAAGCATAACGGTACTATTTATCTGTGTGGTCAGGTTGCAGCAGATGCTTCTGCAGGCATTAAAGAGCAGACCGAAACCATGCTGGCTAAGGTTGATGCATTGCTGGAACAGGCGGGCAGCGACCGTGAGCACATCCTGTCTGCGACTGTGTATGTACGTGACATGAAAGATTTTGCAGCGATGAACGAAGTTTGGGATAACTGGGTACCAGCAGGTCATGCTCCGGCACGTGCTTGTGTGGAAGCCCGTATGGCTCGCCCTGAGCTGCTGGTTGAAGTGTCTGTTATTGCGGCTGAAAAGTAAGCTTTTATATAAGCACTGATATAAGTACTTATATTAAGCGCTTATATTAAGTGCTTACAGTTACCAGTCAGGCAGGTATCAGCCCAGCATGATCTGCCTGATTCTGAGATCCTCCGCACAGCGTTTCGCACACTGGAGGATCGCCTCGCTACACCATTCTGCAGGGATCTGATCAGGGATCGTTGCGCCGCTGTTAACCAGCATCTGTACTAAAGGCTGTTGCTCCAGTTGCAGCGCTTTCATCAGTGGACTGATGCCTTTATCGTCGGGCAGGTTAAGATCTGCACCGTATTCATTTAAACGACTCAGAAACAGCATCAGCTTTGCAGGCGGGCAATATTCAAAACAGGCGGAAACCGCAGAGTTTGGCGAGTATTGCGGGTATTCGGTTTCGACTCCTGCCTGTAGCAGTACGGTGCACAGCGTCAGCCCTTCAGAGGCCTGCTGCATCGCCTTATACAGCAGCGGTGTATCTTCACTGGCATAGCTGCAGCCAGCGTTAAGAAGCTGCTGTAGAGCTTTCGGTTGCCCAGCTAGAATTGCCAGTTCTACCAGGCTGACAGGGCGCCCCTGATAATCGAACTGGCAGCTTTGGCGCTGCTGCTCGTCCAGTCGGGCGATCTGCTTTTTCAGCGCTGTGAGATCGCTTTCGATCACCGCGGTGGCCAGTTTTTTCAGGGTACGCTGGGTAAAAAACTTCATTGGCAATTGCTCTCTTCCGGTGTCTCGCTCTAAATAATATTCCAGATCCGTAGCAGATAGATCCCCAGGCTTAAACTCAGTACCGATCCCAGTGTTGTGGTAAGCACGATATTGGCGGCCAGTTGGGCGTTACCACCCATCCCTTTCGCCATAATAAAGCTCGCAGCGGCGGTCGGGCAGCCAAACAGTACAAAAAGAATACCGATATCCTGTCCCTGAAAACCGTATATCCAGGCTCCCAGCGTCAGTATCAACGGCATAATCAGCAGTTTGATTATAGTGGCCCAGCCTGACTCGCCGGAAGTGTCCCGAAGACTTTTCAGATTCAGGGAGCCTCCGATTGCCAGTAGCGCCAGCGGCAATGTCAGGTTAGCAAAGTAGGTGCCGATTTTATTCCCGACCAGTGGCAAGCCCCAGCCGAAATAGGAGAAGGGCAGTGCCAGCAGAACGGCGATGATCAGCGGGTTGCGGGCGATCTCAATCAGTGGCTGTGACAGGCTGATACCGGCACCACTCTGGCGCTGCATCGGCAGGGTCAGCGCCAGTACCGAGAGCACATTATAGAGGGGGATTACACAGGCCAGCAGCAGAGAAGCTTGCGCCAGTCCGCTATCACCAAACATATTAAAGCTGACCGGGAGGCCAACGATGCCGTAGTTACCGCGAAACGCCCCTTGTATAAACACACCCAGATCTTCTGGACGCTGGATAAAGCGTCGGCTGACAGCCCAGAGCAGGGCAAACGCGATCAGGGTGACTATGACAAAATAACCCAGCAGTTGTGGATTAAAGGTCGCCTGAAAATCCATCCGCGAGATACTCATAAACACCAGCGCGGGGAGGGTGATGGTAAACACCAGTCGGGAAGCAACCGTGACAAAGCCCTGATCAATCACCCGCAGCCGCATCAGCAGGTAACCGAGAAATACAGTAAAGAAGATCGGCGCAACAATGTTGCTGGTAAACAGCAGGGTGTCTATGTAGAGGTTCAAGGAAGGTCAGCCCAATGATGGATTCAGGGCGGCCAGTTTAACACGCGCCACAGAGACTGGCTGTGACGCGATGGGGTGAGATAGTAGGGCTGCTTGTAATGAAGTGTTGAGCTTGGGTAGAGCTTAATAATCGGCGCTGGAAGCACCTCGCTACACAGAACTGTAGTGAGGGCCTTCCAGGCCCGATAAATGACTTAAAATACCAGCAGCTTGTTGTCGTAACGCTTTTTCCAGCAAGTCTCGCTTGCGAGACGGTCGAGCCACTAGCAAGCGGCTTCGCCGCGTTCGAGCTACGTCTTTTTACTCCTGATGCAGCTTAGGATAATCAAGCAATTCCAACGTCCCACAAGCTTCTGCTAACTCCTCCCAACTCGTAATACTCAGCGCGATATGCATAACGCCGCTGGTAGGAAACTTGAGGATGCGCTCTCCGGTGAGATAGTGGCCGGTGAGCTCCAGCGTTGGATTGTGGCCTACGATCATCAGGTGGCGATAATGATCGGACTGACCCTGAAGTAAATTAATCAGGGTCTCGAGGCGAACATGATAGAGCTCAGGTTCGTCAATGATCCGTTCCTGAGGGTAGTTGAGCGCCTGAGCAACCTGTTCCGCGGTAGTCAGGGCGCGTAGCGCACTGCTGCTGAGAAGCAGGTCGGGCTGCAGGCCGTATTCCACAAGGCGCTCAGCCATTAGCGGCAGGTCCCGCTGGCCCCGTTTATTGAGTGGGCGGTCAAAATCACTGAGTTCAGGATCATCCCAACTGGATTTTGCGTGGCGCACCAGAGTCAGCTTTTTCATTGTCCTTCACCTGCAGGTGGATATCAGGCTTCAGTATTGCTCATGCAGGCCTGAAAAGCTAACCCACCGCCGGGGCGTACTGATCTGAATCAGTCTCATGAATATTGTCCATCAATTGCCGCCAGACTTTACGCATATGTCCGGGAGGATGGCTGCCCGGATGCTGCAGATTCATGCAGCCCTCATTGAACAGTCTCGGATCCATCGGAGTCAGGTCATCATCAATAATCGGGCGGAAATCCATCTGCGCAAGAATGTCTCTCTGCAGCTCGACACCCGGAGCGATTTCGGTAAGTTTCAGTCCTTTTGCGGTGAGAACGAATACTGCGCGCTCGGTAATAAATGTAACATTCTGACCTTGCCGGAATGCGTATTCGCCATTAAAGGTGATCTGCTGTACCTGACGCAGGAACTTCTTAACCGGCCCGTTTCTGATTATCTGCAGCTGTCCGTTGTTGATCTCAATCTGCTGCGGACCGGATGTGAAGGTGCCCAGAAAGTAGAGGTCCCGGGTGTTCTGAGTAATGTTAATAAAACCGCCGGCCCCCGCTAGCTTTTTGCCGAAACGGCTGACATTAACATGGCCTTCGGGACAGGTTTCGGCCAGTCCCAGAAATGCCTGATCCAGACCGCCGCCATCGTAAAAGTCGAACTGAGCAGGCTGATCGATGATGGCCTGAGCATTACTGACAGCGCCGAAGCTGAGGCCGCTGGCTGGTTGGCCGCCAATGCCGCCCGGTTCGACGGTCAGAGTGAAGTCATCCAGCATGCCCTCTTCTGCCGCAACAGAGGAGACCATTTCTGGCATACCGATACCCAGATTAACCACCGAGCCTTTGCGCAGTTCCTGCAGTGCTCTGCGGCCGATGACTTTACGTGCCGAGAGAGGTTCTGTTTCTTCTGTCTGGCTGGCGACGACTTCGCCGCAATAGGCTGGATTGTATGGCTCGGCAAAGGTCTGCGGATGATCATCTGGCTCAGCAACCACTATATGATCGACCAGAATGCCCGGAATACGTATCCGGTCCGGCGTCAGGTGATGCTCGTGAGTGGTGCGTTCGACCTGAACAATCACTTTTCCGCCACTGTTGCGGGCGGCCTGTGCGATAGCCAGCGCTTCAAGAGGGAGAGCTTCCCGCTCCATGGAAATATTGCCCTGAGCGTCGGCGGTGGTGCCTCTGAGCAACGCAACATCTACCGGAAACGCCGGATAGAACAGATAGTCTTCGCCATGAAGATTCAGCAGCTCCACCTGATCGTGCTTACTGCGCTGGTTAATCTTGCCGCCTTCAAAGCGTGGATCAACAAAGGTGTTCAGGCCTACTCTGGTGAGGGTGCCGGGTCTGCCGGCGGCGATATCCCTGAACAGGTGACAGATCACCCCTTGCGGCAGGTTGTAGGCTTCTATTTTATTCTCGGTGGCCAGTTGCCCTAAACCGGGCGCCAGGCCCCAGTGGCCGCCAATGACCTTGCGAACCATACCTTCATGACAGAAGTGATTCAGGCCGCGGGTCTGTGCATCCCCCTGACCGGCGGCGTAGACCAGAGTAAGGCCGCGAGGGTGCTGGTGATCAGTGAAGCGTTGTTCGATCGCTTTTGCGATGCCTTCAGCGAAGCCGATACCGATAAATCCGCCGGTTACCAGGGTGGCGTGATCCTGAATGAGTTCTGCTGCCTGCTGTGCACTGATCTGCTTAGTCATGGTGTATTCCATTGTTATTGTGTTTTTCTATTTAACAGAGCAAGCCTTGGGCCATCATTATTATGTCATTATTTTTCAGTGAGTTAGATTTTTAGCTGTCCGGTTTAGTCGTGCGTTTTGTCTATTCTTAGACAGAGTGTATATATGGGTGTTTACAGGTTGTATAGTCTGAGCCGCTTGTACAGTGTAGCCCGGGAGATGCCGAGCTGTCGGGCTGCCTCGGTTCGGTTATGCCGGCAGGACTCCAGAGCCTGAATCAGCTTGTCTTTATCACTCAGCGTAGCCTGCGTGTCCGGCAGACTTGCAGCAGAAGTCGCGCTTGATCGAGGCAGAATATCTTCAGCGCCCAGATCGGCTGGTTCAATAGCTGATCCTTCTGCCATTACACAGGCACGCTCCAGCCGGTTCTGTAGCTCCCGGACATTGCCCGGCCACTGATAGCTCTGTAGCCATTCCAGTGCCTGCGGGCTGAGTTTCAGATCCGGTAAACCGCTTTCTTGTTGAATGCGGTTAAGCAGAAAATGACTCAGCGCTTCGATATCATCAGGGCGTTCGCGCAGCGGTGGCAGTGACAGAGGCAGCACATTCAGGCGGTAGTACAGATCGGCCCGGAACAGTCCGTCTTCGACCTGCTGGCGCAGATCCCTCGATGTTGCAGCAATGATTCTGACATCCACTTTTTCAAGCTGATTCGAGCCCAGCGGCTCGACTTCCCGTTCCTGCAGTACCCGTAACAGTTTGGCCTGGATGGAGGCGGGCATATCTGCAATCTCATCCAGAAACAGAGTGCCGCCATCGGCGAGTTGTATTTTACCCAGACGACGCTTACTGGCGCCGGTGTAGGCTCCGGCAGCGCTACCGAACAGTTCCGCTTCGACCAGTGTTTCGGGCAGGGCAGCCATATTGATTCCCACAAAGGGGCCGCTGCGACGAGGGGAGGCATCATGGATGCCGTGGGCCAGTAATTCCTTACCTGTACCGGTTTCACCCAGCAGCAGTACGGTGGTGTCCAGCTGAGCTGCCCGTTGTGCCTGTCGTTTAAGCTGTTTCAGAGGGACTGAAGCCCCAATCAGGTCGTCCAGAGCATACTTACTGGGGCGGATCAGCTTTTCAGAGACCAGCTGTTTCTTCAGGCGGGCAAATTTATCGAATACGGGCTGCAGGTTATCCAGGTCATCGTAGAACACAAAACCGATAGCACCAAAGACACTGCCATCGGGGTTCTTAAGGGGTAAGCGGGTGACCACACACCAGCGGTGGTTGATCTGCATGAGATCCAGAAAGGCGGGTTGACCGCTATTAACAACCCGGGGGAGTTGTGTCGCCGGGAGAATCTCTTCAACGTGCAGGCCGAGAACCTGTTTAGCACCATCCAGTTGCAACAACTGACGGTACTGTTCGCTGAGCCAGACCACGCGGCATTGCTGATCAACAGCGATCGCTCCCTGGCAAAGGCTCGATAGCAGCTGTAACAGGTTGTCGCTATCCTGACTCTTAAGAAGGGTTTCCAACTGGGTCATTGCATACTCTGGTGATGGCTCTATTCACCGAGAGTGTGCCAGAAACGCTCGCGCTTCGCAGTAGTTGGTATAGCTGGGAAACGGTCAGGCTACCTGTTGCGACCTGGCTTTGGATACCAGTTCCCAGCGATGCGGGACACTGACCAGAGCGATTTCTGCTTCACAGTTATCACACTTATAAAGTGTATGGTTGTGTATGTGATTGATCTCTTTCAGACCGCTGTGCAGGCTGATGCTCTGATTTTCGAGTAGTGATCGACACTGTGGACACAGGCATTCCATCATATGTACCTCTGATAGTTCTTACAGGATTTTGCTGTCCTGAGCCTTAAATCCTTACGAGTTTCTGATCATAGTGTGAACATTAGGCGTCTTTTTTGAGACTGTTTAATGTCGTGTATATGCGACGAATTCTACTACACTCATTGTGTGTAATAAAATATTTTTTAAGTTATTGAAATATAAGCATTCTTTTCTTTTTATTTGTTTTATTTAAAAGTACTGGTCGATCAGAGGGCATAAAAAAAGCCAGCAAATGCTGGCTTTTGGAAAGGTAGGTTGCTGTTGATCAGCCGCCCAGATAGGCCTGCCGTACAGACTCATCGGTCAGCAGATTATGGCCGGTATCGGTTTTAACGATACGACCATTTTCCAGAACATAACCACGGTCAGCGATTCGCAGGGCCTGGTTAGCGTTCTGCTCAACCAGGAAGATAGTTACACCTTCATCACGCAGACGTTCGATAATATCGAAAATTTGCTGGATGATGATCGGTGCCAGACCCAGAGAAGGCTCATCGAGAAGCAGCAGGCGGGGTTTGCTCATCAATGCACGACCGATTGCCAGCATCTGTTGCTCACCACCGGACATGGTGCCCGCGCGTTGCTTGTAGCGTTCTTCCAGTCGTGGGAACAACTCCAATACGTGCTCAACAGTCTTCTGAGCTTCATCCTTGTCGCGGAAGTAAGCACCCATAAACAGGTTTTCTTCCACGGTCATGGCGCTGAATACACGACGGCCTTCCGGCACAATCGCCAGACCTTTACGCATGATATCCGGGGTGTTGGAACCAGTCAGCTCCTCGCCATCGAACACAATGCTGCCAGAACTGGCCTGAGGGTCACCGCAGATGGTCATCATCAGCGTCGTTTTGCCCGCACCGTTAGCACCGATCAGGGTGACAATTTCCCCCTTCTCAATGTTGACGGAAACATCATGCAATGCCTGAATCTGGCCGTAATGGGTGTTGATGTTATTAATCTGCAGCATCTTATTCCTCCCCGAGATACGCTTTGATCACGTCCGGGTTATTCTTCACTTCATCCGGTGTGCCATCAGCCAGCGGTGTACCCTGGGCGATAACATAGATGTGATCAGAAATACCCATGACCAGACTCATATCGTGTTCGATCAGCAGCACTGATATTTCGTGCTCATCACGCAGCTTGATGATCAGCTCATCCAGCTGTTTAGTCTCGTTCGGGTTCAGACCTGCAGCAGGCTCATCCAGCAACAGCAGTTCTGGCTGGGTGACCATACAGCGGGCAATTTCTAGGCGGCGCTGCTGGCCGTATGCCAGGTTACCGGCTTCCCGGTTGGCAAACTCCAGTAGATCCACTTCTTTGAGCCAGTGCATGGCTTTGTCCATGGCATCCCGTTCCAGGCGGCGATAATTCGGCGTCTTGAACAGACCGGACAGCAGATTAGTGTTCAGGTGACGGTGCTGAGCAACCAGCATGTTTTCGATCACTGTCATCTTCTGGAACAGGCGCACGTGCTGGAAGGTCCGGACCAGACCCTTACGGGAGATCTGGAAATCTTTCAGACCAGCGATCTGTTCGTTTTTCAGCATTACGCTACCTTCGGTCGGGATATAGAATCCCGACAGGCAGTTAAATACGGTGGTTTTACCGGCACCGTTCGGGCCGATAATGGATACGATCTGGCGGTTTTTAACCTTCAGGTTAACACCGTTTACCGCTACCAGGCCGCCGAAGCGCATGGTCAGACCGTTAACATCGAGTAGTAACTGACTCATTGTTGTTTCAACTCCAGGTGCGGTCGTTTCATCGGTACCAGGCCTTCAGGGCGCCAGCGCATCATCAGTACCATCAACAGGCCGAACAGCAGCATCCGGTACTCGGAAAACTCACGGGCCAATTCTGGCAGGATGGTCATCACAATCGCCGCCAGAATGACGCCGACCTGGGAGCCCATACCGCCCAATACCACGATGGCCAGGATGATTGCCGATTCGATGAAGATAAACGACTCAGGACTGATAAAGCCCTGACGTGCCGCGAAGAACGCACCGGCGAAACCTGCTGTGGATGCACCAATGGTGAATGCCGACAGTTTGATCGCAGTACGGTTCAGACCCAGAGAACGGCAGGCGATCTCGTCTTCACGCAGTGCTTCCCAGGCACGGCCGATCGGCATGCGCATCAGGCGGTTGATCAGGTACACCACAAAGATCACCAGCAGTACTGCGATCAGGTACAGGAATATTACCTTGTAGGAGCTGGAGTAGCTCAGATCGAAGTACTGGTGGAAGGTTTCAGCGCCTTCCTCTTTCGCCCGGCGGGTAAATTCCAGACCGAACAGGGTTGGTTTAGCGATACCGGAGATGCCGTTCGGGCCACCGGTTACTGCCGTCCAGTTGTTCAGCAGGATACGGATGATCTCACCAAAGCCCAGAGTTACGATTGCCAGATAGTCACCGCGCAGTCGCAGTACCGGGAAGCCCAGCAGGAAACCGAACAATGCCGCCAAACCCGCTGAGATCGGCAGGCAGGCCCAGAAGGACATACCGAAGTACTCAGACAGCAGTGCGTAGGTGTAAGCGCCAACAGCGTAGAAAGCAACGAAACCCAGATCCAGCAGGCCGGCAAGGCCGACTACGATGTTCAGACCCAGGCCCAGCATGATGTAGATCAGCGTCAGGGTTGCCAGGTCGACAGAGCCGCGGGAAACCATGAATGGCCAGATCAGCATCACAGTGATCAGGGCTGCCAGCAGCCATGGCTTCAGGGTGGCCATCTTTTTCTCTTCTGGTAGCAGTGCGCCCAGCTTTGGCTTAGGCATTTTACCAAACAGAGAATCAATCTGGCTGCTGAACAGCTGAGACAGGAATACTACGCCGATACCGCCGAAGATCCACATCCACTGTTCAGTGGTTGCGCCTTTAACTGCCAGGGTAGTGCCTTCAGTATCCAGCTTCACACCGATCATCAGGCAGGCCAGGATAAAGGTAATGCCCGCCGCGAAGATTGCGTTATAGAACTTATTGGTGGTCATACTTTTTCAATCTCCGGCTTGCCCAGCAGTCCGCTTGGACGGAACAGCAGGATGGTTACCAGAAGACTGAATGCCACCACGTCTTTATATTCAGACGGGAAGAACGCTGCAGTCATCGCTTCGGTCACACCCAGCACCAGACCACCCAGTACTGCGCCCGGAATCGAACCGATTCCACCCAGTACCGCTGCGGTGAATGCTTTCAGACCTGCAATAAAACCAACAAACGGGTTCACAACACCGTAGTAAAGACCCAACAGCAGGCCGGCAATTGCCGCCAGCGCTGCACCGATAACGAAGGTCAGTGCAATGATCTTATTGGTGTTAATACCCAGCAGGTTGGTCATACCCAGATCCTCAGCACAGGCACGGCAGGCGCGGCCCATACGGGAACGGGAGATAAACAGGGTCAGGACGGTCATGGTGATAAAAGTCATCGCGAAGATCATCAGCTGCATATAGGACAGCGTAACTTCGAAACTGCTTGGATCACCGAATGCCCAGCCACCGGTAATCTGTGGCGGCAGTGCAACATCACGGGAACCCTGAGACAGAACAACATAGTTCTGCAGGAAGATAGACATACCGATCGCCGAAATCAGCGGGATCAGACGGTTGGAACCACGAAGTGGCCGATAAGCAACCCGTTCAACTGTCCAGCCATAGGTACTGGCGATGAACATTGCCACTATCAGGGCAATTACGAGGATGATCGGGAGACTCACCACACCCATGCTCACCAAGCCTGCGATGACAATAAATGTCACGTAGGAGCCGATCATATAGATCTCGCCGTGAGCAAAGTTGATCATGCCGATGATGCCGTAAACCATTGTGTAGCCGATGGCGATCAGGGCATAGGTGGACCCGATAGTTAGCCCGTTAATGAGCTGTTGCAACAGATAAAGTGAAAATTCTGACATTTGCAGGGACCATATAAAACGAATCCCCGAGGCCGGATCACGGCATCAGGGAATCGGGGTCAGGCTATTCGCTGTTATATAGGCGAATAGCGCTAACCTTATGTTATTACTGAAAAATTACTGAGCTGGAGTTTTAGAACCGTCCTTGTGCAGGTTATACACCAGGAAGGTAGACTCAGTCAGGTCGCCTTTCTCATCGTACTTAACGGTACCGATAGCAGTATCGACAGCGTTAGCGCGAATGTGAGAAGCCAGTTTTTCAGTATCGGTAGAACCGGTAGCGGCCATTGCTTTAGTCATTACTTCAACCGCCGCGTAAGCAGTGAATACGAATGGACCGGTTGGATCTTCGCCTTTAGCGCTGATTGCTGCTACACGGGCTTCGTTAACAGGGTTCTGATCGAAGCTCTTAGGTGCAGTTGCCAGTACGCCTTCAACAGCGTCGCCAGCGATTTTAGCCAGGTCAGAGTTTACGATACCTTCAGGGCCCATGAACTGAGCATTGAAGCCTTTTTCAGCAGACTGACGCAGGATCAGACCCAGTTCCGGGTGGTAACCACCGTAGTAAACGAAGTCAACGTCTTCTTTCTTCAGCTTAGCGATCAGAGCAGAGAAGTCTTTATCACCGGAAGTAACACCTTCAAACATCACTGCTTCCAGACCGTTTGCAGCCAGCTGGTCGCGTACAGAAGTCGCCAGACCTTCACCGTACTGCTGCTTATCGTGAACGACAGCAACGCGGGATGGCTTCGCGGTATCCAGGATGTACTGAGCGGCCATGGTGCCCTGCAGGCTGTCCAGACCGATAGTACGGAATACCATCTGGTAACCTTTTTCGGTGATGGATGGAGAAGTAGAGGCTGCAGTGATCATCAGTACGCCTTCTTCTTCGTAGATGTCAGTCGCTGGCTCAGTAGAGGACGAGCACAGGTGACCTACAACGTGAGAGACGCCGTCGTTAACGATTTTGTTTGCAATTGCTACAGCCTGTTTTGGGTCACAAGCGTCATCATAGATAACGCCTTCCAGCATCATGCCGTTTACACCGCCAGCCTTATTGATATCTTCGATCGCAGCCATAACGCCGATCTTCTGCATATCACCGTACTGAGCTACAGGACCGGTAGCAGGGCCTGCCAGGCCGATTTTCAGCGTTTCAGCCTGAGCTGACGCCGTCATGCCCATAATACAGATAGCAGAGCCCAGACCCAGCATCGTTTTGCGGAATTGATTCATCGAGATGATCTCCATTTATTGTTCTTTTGCGGAAGTGCACGTATTAACTGAAGGGGCTTGTGGCCCCGGAGCTAAGACTTCCGTCGCACGCGCTAACTCTACATCCGCCGCTATGGCAATTGCAAATACCGCAGAGGTTTTTTCTGTGATTTTATTGATCTGAAAAAAGAGGATGTCTCATTATCAATATTTGCACATAACTCTTGCCCGTCAATGAGATGCCGGGCGATGGCAGAAAGTGTTACCGATACTGCCACTATTTGTTATTGCCGCTGTGAGCGTTTTTGTTAATGATTTGCGTTAAAACTGGCTCGTCGGCCATACTGCCGGATACCTGTTGTCGTGGATGCCGTGAGCCGGATTCCTGATAATGATAATAACTGGGAATAATATGTATCAGAGTTCTGCGCCGCTAAGGCGTTTTTTATTGCCACTTTTAACTGCTGCTGTCGCCGTGCTGGTCAGCACGTCTGTGTTCGCATCCGATCGTTTGCAGGCAATGTCTATTCCAAGTACCCGCGCAACGGAAACGTTGTTGCTGGATATTACTCTTGCCGGAGATCGTGTTGTCACTGCCGGTGATCATGGCGTTATTCTCTATTCTGATGATCAGGGGCGGCACTGGCAACAAGCCGATGTCCCCTTCAGCGTTATGCTTACAGCGCTGGATTTCACTTCATCGCAGCAAGGCTGGGCGGCCGGTCATGATGGATTACTTGCCCGGACTGATAATGGTGGCGAGAGCTGGCTCAGCGTAATGAATGGAGATGATATTAATCAGTTGCGTCTGGCCAGGCTGGAGCAATTGTATGCGCAGATGGAAGTTCAGGTTGATGCCCAGCCCGATAACGATGAACTGCTGGATCAGCTGGATACTCTTTCTTTCCAGCTTGAGGATGCGCAGATAGCGGTCGAGGATGGACCGGCAATACCTTTGCTGGATATCTGGTTTGCTGATGCGCAGACCGGTTATGTGCTGGGCGGATATGGTCTGTTGCTGCGTACTGTCGATGGTGGTCAGAGTTGGCAATACTGGGGTGATCGGTTGCCTAATCCAGACAGCTTTCACCTCAATTCAATGACCCGTGATCATCAGGGTACCCTTTATATAGCCGGTGAAGCGGGCCAGATTTTCCGATCTGTCGATCAGGGAATCAGTTGGGAATTGCTGGATTCACCGTATGATGGTTCCTTTTTTGCTGTTGTATCCCAGCAGGATCAGCTCTATCTGTTGGGACTGCGCGGACACCTGTTTAACAGTGCCAACGGTATTGATTGGCAACAGGTTGGGATAGACACGGATAAAACTCTGACTGCTGCAGTGCCTTTGACACGGGAAATGCTTTTGTTGGGGCAGGGCGGTGTGCTGCTAACCGGCAGTGAAGATTCCTTCCGGGTTGTTGATAGTGGCGTCAGGCGCAGCTTCAGTGCCGGGGTCGCGATAGGCAAGCAGTGGCTGTTGGTCGGTGAAAGAGGTATTACGCAGCTGAGTGCTGAGCAACAGGAGGCTGGTCGTGAATAAGTTGTTTCAATTATTACTGACGCCCATTAAAGCCAGTGAAGAATTTGCTGAGCGCTTTTTGTTCCATCGCCGGTTACTGGTGCTGTTCCTGTTTGGTTTACTGACTATATTGCTTGGCTGGCAGGCGACTCAGATCCGACCGGATGCCAGCTTCGTGAAAATGATTCCGACCTCTCATCCTTACGTTGAGAACTATCTTTATCATCGGGATGATCTGGCCGGGCTGGGTAACAGTGTCAGGGTTGCGGTTGCCGCCCGTGACGGCGATATTTTCACTGCGGAGTATCAGGCAACCCTGCAGCAGATTACCGATGAGCTGTTTTTTATTCCGGGAGTTGACCGCTCAGCGTTGAAATCGATCTGGACGCCGAATGTACGTTGGACCGAGGTGACCGAGGAAGGTTTTGTCGGTGGCCCGGTAATCCCGGCAGAGTATGACGGCAGTGCCGAAAGTCTGGAACAGGTGCGTACCAATGTTCTGCGTTCCGGGCAGGTGGGTATTCTGGTTGCAAATGACTTCCGCTCCGCCATTGTTCAGGTGCCACTGTTTGATAAGCATCCGGATACCGGTGAAAAACTCAACTATCAGGCTTTGTCTGAGCAGTTGGAACAGCTGATTCGTGACAAGTATGAAACTGATTCGATCTCTATCCATATCACCGGGTTCGCCAAGGTGGTCGGTGATCTGATCAGCGGGGCTGCGCAGGTCGCTATCTTCTTCGGCATCGCTTTGCTAGTGACGCTGGTGCTGTTGTTCCTTTATTCGCGCAGTATCACCGGTACGCTGGTGCCGCTGGCCTGTTCTGTAGTGGCGGTCATCTGGCAGTTGGGACTGTTGCGTTTATTGGGCTACGGACTGGATCCGTATTCCATGCTGGTGCCGTTTCTGGTTTTTGCCATCGCAGTCAGTCATGGCGTACAGATCGTCAACACAATCGCGCTGGAGAGTGCCCATGGCGCAGACCGCTGGTTAGCAGCACGCCGGGCATTCCGGGCATTGTATATTCCGGGCCTGACCGCGCTGCTCTCTGATGGTATTGGTTTCGTTACCCTGATGGTTATCGAAATCCGTGTGATCCAGGATCTGGCCGTCGCCGCGTCCCTGGGTGTGGCAGTGATTATTCTGACCAACCTGTTTCTGCTACCGGTCATTATGTCACTGGTGGGTATCGGTAAAACTGCTACCGAGCGGGCTCGCCGTGCCGAGCAGAAAAGTCATTCTCACTGGGAGCTGCTGACCTGGTTTGCCCGGCCAAAAGGTGCGCTGGTGGCGGTTGCGACAGCATCGGTGTTGCTGGCTATCGGACTGCAACAGGGGCAGAAACTGCAGATCGGGGATCTGGACACCGGAGCGCCGGAACTGAGACCCGATTCCCGCTATAACCTGGATAACGCTTTTATTACCGGTAACTATACAACGTCCAGCGACATATTCGTGGTGATGGTCGAAACGGAGGCGGAGCAGTGCTCCTCATTCACAACTCTGTCTCAGGTGGACCGCTTTCAGCATTATCTGACTAATATTGCCGGTGTGCAGTCCAGTATCTCACTGGCCGATGTTTCCAAGCGGGTAACCGCCGGTCTCAACGAAGGTAACCTGAAGTGGCGCAGTGTTAACCGGAATCAGTTGGTGATTAATGCTTCGTTGTCATACGTTCCGGCCGGGCTGATGAATGCATCCTGTTCGCTGCTGCCGGTTATCATCTTCCTGGATGACCATAAAGCAGAGACACTACAGGGCGTCACTGCTGCTGTTGCTGATTTTGCTGCTGAATACGATTCCGATGCGATCCGCTTCCAGATGGCTGCAGGTAATTCCGGTTTTGAGGCCGCGACCAATGAAGTGATCGCCACTGCGCAGTACCAGATGCTGGCCTGGGTATACGGGGTCGTCGGTTTGCTCTGTCTGCTGACCTTCCGTTCACTGAAAACCCTGATCTGTATTATTACGCCGTTGGCACTGACATCGGTGTTGTGTCAGGCCCTGATGGCGAATCTGGGAATCGGGGTGAAAGTGGCGACCCTGCCGGTTATAGCGCTCGGGGTCGGGATCGGCGTTGATTACGGTATTTACATCTATTCCAAGCTGAATACCTATCTGGTGCAGGGAATGCCTCTGACACAGGCTTATCTCAACACCCTTAAAACCACCGGTAAATCGGTGGCATTTACGGGGCTGACACTAGCGATCGGGGTGGTGCTGTGGGTTTTCTCGCCGATCAAGTTCCAGGCGGATATGGGTATTCTGCTGACCTTTATGTTCCTGTGGAACATGTTAGGGGCGCTGTTGTTGCTGCCTGCGCTGGCATGCCTGTTGAAATGCGCTGGCCATAAACAGCAGGAAAAACGCGATGCTGAAGCGGTAAAGGAGATGCATGATGCAGTTTGATAGATCTTTACTGGTGATTCTGGATGAGCAGGACGACAGTTTTCTGGCGCTGCGTCGCAGTGAACTGATTGCCCGTCAGCTGCATTGTGGTGTGCGTATCCTGTGGCTGGGAGACAATCAAACGAAGGCGCTTCAGTTGGAGGAACAGCTCAACTCACGAGGCATTCATGCGGTATCTGACATCTGTGACCCCCGGCAGATGCTCAAGCAGGTCAGACAGCTGTGGAACTCACAACACTTTGCTTTACTGGTTAAGCGTTGCGATGCGCCCCGGCAGGGCTTTTCTGCTTCCCGGGATAGCCAGTTGCTGCGCGAGCTCCCCTGTCCGGTGCTGCTGGTGAAACATGATCAGCCCTGGCATGGGCAGTCGACGATGGCTGCTATTAATCCAATGGCAAAAGATCAGCTGCACCGTCAGCTGAATATTGATGTGATGTCGTTAGCGGCGCAGATTGTCCGGGCTACAGAAGGACAGTTTGTGGCTGCCAGCGCGGCCCCTTCAGCCATGATGGGGGCTAATCCTGAAATGCAGTCAGAAGCGTTGATTCAGGAAAGGGTGACGCAGGCTTTGCAAGCGCTGCTGAGCGAATCCGGTTTGTCAGCCGATTCATTTGCTGTCGGGGAAGGCCCGGCGGAACACTGGATACCGGTTGCTGCAATCGAAAATAGAGCGGCTCTGGTTGTGATCGGTACAAAAGCCCGGAGCGGTTTGCAGGGGGCGCTGATCGGAAACACTGCTGAGCGGATATTGCATCGCCTGGATGCTGATGTACTGGTCGTACGGCCCGGATTAGCAGAAGCCGTAATCCCCATGGTTACAGAATGATTCTCGCTATTTGAAAGACTGAAAGCCCGCATTTGCGGGCTTTTTTGTTATTCGTTTTGATGCAGTTATGCTTTTTCAATATGTTGAATTTATTGGGTTTTTGGTCGTTTTTGGGTGGCGTGATTTATTCTGTCAATAAATGTGGCAGCTTTTGTTATTGGTAAGGTCGGGCCTTTCATAGATCCTGTTAGCATCAAATAACAATGAGATTTCCCGTACTCAATTGGTAAGCGGGAAGCCGATACAGGATCTATCGAGGTGCACTATGCCGGAATTTAAAGCCCCCCTACGTGACATTCAGTTTGTACTGGATGAGGTGCTGGATAACGAACAGCACTATCAGAATCTGCCGGGCTGTGAAGATGCCACTCCGGATATGGTCAGTGCGATTGTTGAAGAGGGTGCTAAGTTTGCTGAGCGCGTTCTGGCGCCTCTGAATCAGGTGGGTGATCGTGAAGGCTGTCAGTTCAATGATGGTGTGGTCACCACCCCTACAGGCTTCAAAGAAGCATATCAGCAGTATGTCGAAGGTGGCTGGCCATCACTGGCCCATGAACCAGAGTGGGGCGGTCAGGGGTTGCCTGAATCAGTCGGTCTGGTGATGAGTGAACTGGTAGGTACTGCGAACTGGTCCTGGGGTATGTATCCGGGCCTGAGTCACGGTGCGATGAATACTATCGAAGCGCACGGTACTGATGACCAGAAACAAACCTATCTGACCAAGTTGGTCAGCGGTGAGTGGACCGGAACTATGTGTCTGACTGAACCGCACTGTGGTACCGATCTGGGGATGCTGCGGACCAAAGCTGAACCTCAGGCTGATGGCAGCTATCAGATCAGCGGCACTAAGATCTTTATCTCCGCCGGTGAACACGATATGGCAGATAATATTGTGCATATCGTACTGGCACGTCTGCCGGATGCGCCTGCCGGTACCAAAGGCATCTCTCTGTTTATTGTCCCTAAATTCATGCCTGCTGCAGATGGCGCTGCGGGTGAACGCAATACGGTTAGTTGTGGTTCTATCGAACATAAGATGGGTATTCACGGTAACGCGACCTGCGTGATGAACTTTGATAATGCCACCGGCTACCTGATCGGACCTGAGAATAAA
Source organism: Amphritea sp. (assembly GCA_025800245.1). GTDB lineage: Bacteria > Pseudomonadota > Gammaproteobacteria > Pseudomonadales > Balneatricaceae > Amphritea. The sequence goes on from JAOXSA010000162.1 coordinate 30,430, forward strand.
GGTCTGAACTGCATGTTTACCTTTATGAACACCGCCCGTCTGGGGACGGCGATGCAGGGGCTGGCGCACACTGAATGGGGTTATCAGAATTCACTGACCTACGCCCGTGAGCGTCTGCAGATGCGTGCCCTGACGGGCCCTGCGTGCCCTGAAAAAGCAGCGGATCCGATTATTGTGCACCCGGATGTGCGCCGGATGCTGCTGACTCAGAAGGCTTTTGCTGAGGGTGGCCGGGCATTGATCTACTACTGTGCGCAGTTGGTGGATAAGGTCAAACTGTCGGATGACGAGGATGTTCGCAAAGAGGCTGATACCCGGTTGGCATTCCTGACACCTATCGCTAAAGCATTCCTGACCGAGACCGGATTTGAGTCCGCTAACCTGGGCCTGCAGGTCTTCGGTGGTCATGGCTTTATCAGCGAGTGGGGCATGGAACAGAACGTTCGTGATAGCCGCATCTCGATGCTGTACGAAGGTACTACCGGTATTCAGGCGCTCGACCTGCTGGGCCGTAAGGTACTGATGACGCAGGGCGAATCCCTGAAGTCATTCACCAAAGTTGTGCATAAGTTCTGTCAGGCTGAAGCAGATAATGCTGCACTGAACGAGTTTGTCGCACCGCTGGCTGAACTGAATAAGGAGTGGGGCGAGCTGACCATGCAGATCGGCATGAAAGCGATGCAGAACCGTGATGAAGTGGGTGCAGCCTCGGTGGATTACCTGATGTACTCCGGTTATGCCGTGCTGGCCTATCTGTGGGCTCGTATGGCGCTGACTGCGCAGCAGAAACTGGCCAGTGGAGAAGGTGACAGCGCCTTCTATGAAGCCAAACTGCATACCGCACGATTCTACTTCCAGCGCCTGCTACCGCGCACCCGTGCTCTGGCGGTGACCGTGCAGTCCGGTGCTGAAAACCTGATGGATCTGCCTGAAACCAGTTTTTCTAACTGAGTAGTTAAGACTGGTTATGGTAGCTAAAACATTACTCAGAAGCCGTGCCGGTCAGCGTGTGCTGGCCGGTGCCCTTAAACTGAACAGCAAAGTGCGCGGCACAGCTGGTAGCCGCGAAACAACAAGTACAACAGGAGAACACACAATGGCCGATATTCAGGCGATGTATGAAATCATGGCAGGTCGCTTTAACCCATCCGCAGCGTCTGGTCTGGAAGCGGTATTCCAGTACAAACTGGATGACGGAGCTGTCTTCTATGCTGCTGTGAACGATGGTAGCTGCAGTGTGGAAAGCGGTGAGCATGATGATCCATCGGTTACCCTGATGATGGACAGTCAGACCTTCGAAGAGGTACTGACCGGCGAAACCAACGGTATGCAGGCGTTTATGTCCGGTCGTATCAAAGCGGAAGGCGACATCATGCTGGCGACCCGCCTGGAAGCGCTGTTCCCGATCAGCTGATTGTTGAACGATTCAGCGGTACAGCCCGATATCCTTCCCTCCCGGATGGGCTGTATTGCTGTATAACGTAGACATTTGCCCGCTAAGGCTTATGCTGAAGGCAGATGCAAGTGCAAGTTTTTTGTCATCCTGCATAACAATAACACCAGACAGGATCTGATGATGGATCAAAGAAATCCTCCCGGCTGGATTCCCGAAGAACTGAATCCGCACGGTTATAAGAATCTCAATGATGTGCTGGCACGCACAGCCCGCGACTATAGTGAGAAGCCTGCGTTCAGCAGTTTCGGCAATGCGATGAGCTTTGCTGATCTGGATCGGTTGTCGGACGCATTTGCTGTGTACCTGCAGCAGGAAACTGACCTGCAGCCTGGCGACAGAATAGCGGTTCAGTTACCCAATCTTAATCAGTACCCGGTGGTGTTGTTCGGCGCTTTTAAAGCCGGGCTGGTGGTGGTGAATACCAATCCGTTGTATACCCCTCGGGAACTGGAGCACCAGTTTAATGACTCTGGCGCTAAAGCGCTGGTGGTCTATAAAGGTGTGGCGGACAATGTCGACAAAATCATCGCCAATACCTCTATCCGTTATGTCTTTACCACTCAGATAGCCGACCTGCATCCTCCGGTTAAACGCTGGCTGATCAATTCAGTGGTGAAGTATGTCAAAAAGATGGAGCCGAAGTTTAATCTGCCGCAGGCGGTTGAGCTGCGCAGTGCGCTGAACAGTAAAACCGGTCAGAAACCAAAACCGGTTGAGATTCAGAGCCATAATCTGGCGGTACTGCAATACACCGGTGGTACCACCGGGGTTTCTAAAGGGGCGATGCTGACCCACGCGAACCTGATTTCTAATTTCCTGCAGGCGATCAAGCTGATCTCCGGTGCCGAAAAAGGCTGGCAGGAAACTATTATGGCCCCTCTGCCGCTGTACCATATCTACTCCTTTACCGTGTCGATGGTGGTGCTGGAAGCTGGTGGTTGCAGCGTACTGATTGCTAACCCACGTGATCTTGATGGTTTCGTCAAAGAGATGAAAAAGCACACCACCACCGCTTTTGTGGGGCTGAATACTCTGTTTGTCGCGCTATGTAATCATAAAGATATCGGCTCGGTGGATTTCAGTCAGTTAAAGCTGACATTGTCTGGCGGTATGGCGCTGACTCATGATGCCTCTGAAACCTGGAAAAAGACCACTGGCTGCGAAATTCTGGAAGCCTATGGTCTGTCCGAGACCTCTCCTGCCGTCACGGCGAATCTACCATGGGATGTCCGTGTTGGTACTATCGGTAAACCACTTGCAGACACAGAAGTCCGGGTGATTGGTACTGACGGTCAGCCCGTCGCTGAAGGCGAGACCGGTGAGCTCTGCGTCAAAGGTCCGCAGGTGATGCTGGGGTACTGGCAGCGGGAACAGGCGACTGACAGTTGCTTCACCGATGATGGATTCTTCATCACAGGTGATATGGCGGTGTGGGAAGATGATGGCTATCTTCGTATTGTTGACCGTGCCAAGGACATGATCAATGTCTCCGGTTTTAACGTCTATCCCAATGAGATCGAAGATGTGGTGTCCTCGCATCCGGAAGTGATTGAGTGTGCCGCCATTGGTGTGCCGGATCAGCACAGTGGTGAGGCGGTTAAAGTGTTCGTGGTCACCAGTACTGTTATCGGTTCCGACGAGATACGCCATTGGTGTAAAGAGCGACTGACACCTTACAAAGTGCCAAAACAGGTTGAGTTTACGGACGAACTGCCCAAATCCAATGTGGGTAAGGTGCTGCGCCGAATGCTGCGGCCGGAAGCCAAGCAGGAAAACGCTGCCTGAGCGGAGAGCGCGATGCCATTATCAAAGCCTGTC